>CAYFQN010000109.1:3215-10854 GCA_964345285.1 uncultured Rhodothermales bacterium | reverse complement strand
CGGAGCCCACCGAAGACACGCCTGTGTATCCGTCGCGCTCTTAGCGCTTTACAAACTGCACCCGACCGTCTCCGCGCACCGTTCCTGATCTACCTGACGATATTGCCTCGATACGCCCGCCCTCGGGCGCCGATGCCACCTGCCCCTGGTGGATAGCGCGCGTGCTGGCCGGGTGCTGTCTCCTCCTCTTAACCGGCAGCGGCTCCATGGCCCGCGCGCAGGCGCCGCTGTACCTCGTCAATAAGGGGACCACGGTGCGTGATATCTCTTTCCGCTTTGTGGACCGGCAGACCTTCGAGGGGAGTCGCCTGCAGAACCAGATTGCTACGCGCGCGCCTAGCTTCTTCGACCGCGTGAGCAAACGACTCGACTGGATCCCGTTCGTGCCTGCCGCCGGGCGGTACCCGTTTGACCCCGTGACGCTGCAGCGCGACGTCATCCGGCTGCGGCGTTTCTACCAACGGAATGGCTTTCTCAGCCCGCAGATCGACTATCCGGCTTCGCAGCTCGACACCACCTCCAACAGCATCCATGTCATCTTTTCGATTCGGGAAGGACCACCAGTCATCATCCAAACGGCGGACTTCTTCGGGCCGGATAGCACGCAGTACGCCGTCCGGCAGTTTGCGGGCGAGGTCCGGACGGGATGGGTCGACTTCCGCGACCAGACGGCCTTTCAACTCGGCGAACGATACACCGAGTTCAGCCGGGTTCGCATTGAGGACGCGGTGCGAAGCTGGCTCCAGAACCAGGGGTTTGCGTTCGCCCGCGTCAACTCGCAGGCGCGCATCGACTCGACCAGCAACACGGCGGACATCCGCTTCTTCGTTGACGCCGGGCCGCGCGGCCGGTTTGCAGACATCGAGGTGGAGGGCAACAAGTCCGTCAGCCGGCGCATCGTGGAACGCGAACTCCCCTTCCGGATAGGCGACTACTTTTCGTACGATCAGATGCTGGACGGGCAGCGGCAGCTGTTCGGCCTCAACCTGTTTCGTGTGGCCTTGGCCGACCTGCCCAACCAGCCAGCCGATAGCACGGTGCGCGTGCGGTACCGGGTGCGCGAGGCCAGCCTGCGCTACCTCACGGCCCAGTCGGGCTACGGGACGTCGGCCGGCCTCACGAGTGAGGGGCAATGGTCACACCGCAACTTCTTGGGCGCCGCCCGCAACCTGACGGTGGGCCTCGTAGCCGAGACGGGCTTTCTGTCCAACCCGCGCCTCCTGAGCAGCCAGGCGGCCCCGACAATTCCCGGCCGCCGCTTCCGCGGGTCGGTCTCGCTCCGCCAGCCCTACTTCTTCTCTACCAGTTTGTCCGCAAGCATCGAGCCGTTCCTGGAGTACCGCCGCGACGCCAAGCTGGAGACGAGCCAAGAGCTTTTGGGCGTGAATGCGCGCGACTTCGGTCTGAACACGACGCTGGTATACGAGATCCTACCCTTCCGCACGGTGTCACTGCGGCACTCGTTTAGCCGTTCGTTTCAGTTCACCCAATCCCTCCCAGACTCGGTCGCTGTAGGTCCTGACGGGCCGGTGGCCCTCCAGGGCGACCTGTTCAATGAGAGCGTGTTTTCTGCCAATGCTACGTTAGGCCGGGTGGATGACTTCTTGAACCCCACGCGCGGCCTGCAACTGCGCCCCTCCTTCGAACTGGCCGGGGCCGTCCTCGGATCTAGCATCGAGTATACCCGGATTAGCAACGAGGCCAGTACGTACATTCCCCTCGGCGACGACATCGAGTTGGCCTCGCGCTTGTTTGTGGGCCGCCTCTGGCCGCTCGGGCGCAGCCGCCAGATCCTGTCCGACCCCAGTGATCCGCTCTTTGACACGTTCGAGAACCGGTTTGACAACGTACGCTTCTATACGGGCGGCAGCAACGATGTGCGCGGCTGGCGCACCCAGCTGGCGGGCGACAAGACGGCGCGGCCGCTCGTCGTGCGCGAAGCAACCACCGACGGCATTCAGGCCGACACGACGGGCTATATCTTCGAGCCACAGGGGGGCAACACGAAGCTCGCTGTGAACCTGGAACTGCGCCTTCCGTTTCCGGGCTTGAGCTCGTCGTGGCGGACGGCGGTATTCCTCGATGCCGGCCAGGTGCGGGAAGACAGCTTTGTGCCCACCGAACTCCGCTTGGGCACCGGTGCCGGCATTCGATACCAGACGCCCGTGGGATACTTGCGCCTTGATCTGGCGTACAAGCTGAATCCAGGGCCGTTCGACTTGCGCGACCCGCGGGCGGTGTTCAATAGCACCGCTTCCCCACGCTTCCTGGACCGCTTTCGCCTGCACGTCGGCATCGGCCAGTCGTTTTAACTCATCCTGTCGGTACGCGTGGCTGCACCTTCTGACGATACATCGACCGCGCCCTCCGAGGCGCCTCCGCGCTGGCGGCGCATCCTGCGGCGCGTGCTGAGTGCGCTGGGCGGCTTCGGTGCGCTGCTTGCCATGCTGGGGCTGGTCCTTTTGGTGCTGCTGCAAACCGAGTGGGGCGCGACAACGGCAGCTCGGCTGGCCGCTCAGCAGGCCAACCCGTTTACTAACGCCACCATTCAAGTGGGAAGCGCAGGCGGCAACTGGCTGCAGACGCTGGAGCTGCGCGACGTGGCGCTCGTGCCTACCAACCCAGCCGCCGACCCGATGCGCTGGGCACACATCGACACGGTGCGGGTGCGCTACAACTTGCTAGCCCTGCTGCGTGGCACGGTGCATCTGCGCGAGGCCACTATCGCTGGGCCATCGGGCACGCTGTACCAGCGCGCTGACTCGTCGTGGGGACTACCGATGATGCCGCCGACAGACGAGGCGGCGCCTGCCGATACTGCTGCCGGCTTTGCAGTTCGCGTCGACGACGCCCAGCTCCGCCGCGGCCGCTTGGCGGCCCACTTCTACACGCCCCGGGGCGATTCCACGCTGCGCGTGCACGACCTGCGCCTCGGCGCTCGTGACCTCCGCTATGCCTCCCCACTCACCGGGCGGCTCGACACGCTTGACCTGGCTGCAACGCTGCCTGATCTCGATGCTCCTCTCCACTTCGGCGCCGCCGGTGCGCTGACGGCCGATCGTCTCACGCTCGATGGACTGCGCCTCACGGCCCCCCACAGCGACGTCCGCGGTGAGGGCACGCTGCGCCGTCCCCAAACGGCGGGGGATGTGCTTGACGATGTATCGTTCACGCTAACGGCCGCGCCGCTTGCCTTTCGCGACGTAGCCCCCTTCGTGCCCACCCTCGACCTGAACCCGGCTGCCGAGCTTCGCCTAGATGCCCGCGCCACCGGCTCCGGGCGACTTATGCAGCTGCGCACCGATGCAGCGCTGTCAACAGGTGGGACGTTTACGCTCGACGCGACCGTGACGCCGCGCCTCCCGGCCGACGTGGAGCGTTCCGCCCCGGAGCCGCTCCGCTACCAACTGATGGCCCAGGCGCGCGACCTGAGCACCCGCTCGCTCTTTCGCTCCGGCACCGAGGCGCCGACGCGCGTGAACGCCGATGTGCGCATCGACCTGGAGGGGCCGACCCTCAACCAGCTATCCGGCACAGCAAGCACACGCATCGTCGACACCCAAGTGGCGGGCTATCCGTTGCGGCTGGCTCCGCTTGAGCTTGCCTTCACCAACGGGGAGGCCACCCTTACGGGCGACGGGGCCTTGGCCGGCTCGGCCCTGTCGCTCAGCGGCACCCTGACGCCGTTCGGAGAACCGCTGAGGTACGACCTTCGCGCCGGCCTGGCCGATCTTGACGTGAGCACCTTCGCGCCTGCAGCTGGCCTGTCAAGCGCGCTCACCACGCAGCTCCAACTCACCGGATCGGGGCTGTCCCTCCCCGGTGCCCGCCTGACGGCACAGCTCGACGTGCAGCCCTCCACCTTCAACAACCAGCGTATTGACAGCGGGCAGCTCACGGTGCAACTCCGCCAGGATACGGTGCGCTACGATGCGCAGGTGGCATTTCCTGAAGGGCGAGCCGCCGCGCGTGGGTCGGCCCGCCTCGCAACGCCGCTCGCGTACGCCGTAGACCGGGGCCAACTCACATCCGTCGACGTGGCGGCGCTGCTGGGGGACACCACGACGAGCGCCCTGAGCGGGTCGTTCGCCCTGCGCGGCACGGACACGAACCCCGCCTCGATGCAACTGACCGCCAACGTAGAGCTGCAGGACTCGCACTACGGCGGCTACCGGCTTCGTCGCGCCACCTCGCGCCTCAGCCTGTCCC
Organism: uncultured Rhodothermales bacterium; assembly: GCA_964345285.1. GTDB lineage: Bacteria > Bacteroidota > Rhodothermia > Rhodothermales > Salinibacteraceae > JAAAPH01. Next base: position 6,645 of record CAYFQN010000109.1, on the reverse strand, counting down.
GAGGTCGGGCCGACGTCGATGCGACGGCCGACGTGCACGGCGGGCAGTTTGAACTGACGGCGACCGCCACGCCCTTTACCGATCCGCTGACCCTGCGCACCACACGCGGTCGGTTTCGCGATGTAGACATCGGCCCCCTCCTGCAGGCCCCGACCCAGGGCAGCGACCTGGACGGTACCTTTAGCCTAAGTGGCGAGCAGCGCACGGACGATCCATGGGGGCGATGGACGGCACGCGTCACGCTCGACACGTCGCGCCTCAATCAGCAGCCGCTCCACGCCGCGCGCCTCAACGCCACCCTCCAGGCAGCGCGCGTAGACGCTGACCTGACCCTCGACACGCCCTCAGGCCACAGCCGCCTGGCGGGCTATGCCGACGACCTCGACACCACCCCCGCCTATGCGCTCACGGAGGGCCGCTTCAACCACCTCAACCTCGGTGCCTTCGCGGGCGTCCCCAGGGCGCGGACGGCGCTCAACGGTACCCTCGCGCTGGAGGGACGCGGTATCGACCCGACGTCGCTCTCGCTCGATGCGCGGCTTGAGGTAACGGCCTCGCAACTCAACCGGGCTGCCCTCCAACAGGGCACCCTCCAGGCCCGCATTGATCAGGGCGAAGGCACAGTGGACGGACAGTTCGACCTCGACCAGGGGCGCATGACGCTGGCGGCAACGGCGCGCCCGCAGGGCGACCGGCCCAGCTACCGCGTGCAGAGCCGCCTCGACAGCGTGAACGTAGCGGCCCTCGCAGGCGTCGACTCGCTGGCATCCAGCGTGTCGCTGAACGTAGACGTGGACGGCGCCGGCTTCGATCCGAGTACGCTGCAACTCACGGGCCGGGTCAGCAGCCGCGCGAGCCGATACGGCGCCCTGCGGCTAGATACGCTCGACGCGCGGGTGGCCATGCAGAACGGGCTCGCCCGCGTGGATACGCTCTTGGCGCACACCAATGTGGGTACGGCCCAAGCGGGCGGAACGGTCGCCGTCAGCGACCCTGACGCACAGTACACGTCCAACTTCTTCGTCACCGCGCAGACGACGAGCCTCGCGCCACTCCGCTCCGTGCTCGGCGTGCAGACCCTCTCGCTCGACGCTGGCACCTTCGAGGGCCGCATCTACGGCGACCCCGGCACCGTTCGCTTCGACGCGATGGCTGCCCTCACCAACCTGACCTACAACGACCTCCGTCTTGCTGACGTAGAAACACGCTTGGCGGGCGCGCGAGGCGATACGACGGCGTTTTCGGCTCTAGAGGTGCGCGGCCAGGTCGGCTTCCTCTCGTACAGCACCTTTTCCATCGAAGACACCCGGTTTGAAGGCCGGTACGAGGACCAGCGCTTCACCTTCTCCTCCTCGCTGACCGTTGACCGCGAGCGCAGCGCGCGCCTGGCAGGAGCCGCCGACTTGCGGCCGGGCACTGAGCGCGTCATCCTTGAGACGTTCGACATGCGCCTCGGCACGGCGCGGTGGTCGCTCCTACAGGAGGCCTCGGTGACCTATGGCGACGCCTACCGCATTAGCAACCTGCTGCTCTACAGCGACCAGCAACAACTGGCCGCTGACGGCACGGTGGACTTCGACGGCACGCAGAGCCTAGTCGTTACGATGGAGAGCGTGGAGATCGGCGCGATCACCGACCTGCTTGGCCTTGAGGGCCTCGGCGGGCGGCTCTCGGGCACGCTCGACATGAGCGGTCCGGCACAGAGCCCGCAGCTAGCTGGCACCCTCAACTTGGACGTGCGCTCCTTCGATGAGGCCGTGGGCCGCCTCCGCCTGGGCATTAATTACGACAGCCTGCGCACCCAGGTGGATGCCCGCCTGACCCACGTCGACGGCAGCACGCTCACCATGAACGGCCAGATTCCCGCTGACCTGCGCCTGGCAGCCACCGATACAAGTCATGTGATGAACGACCCGGTGGACCTGACCCTGTCGGCCGACGCATTCTCGATCGGCTGGATCGACCCGTTTATCGACCCGGCACTCGCCCAAGACGTTCGCGGCCAATTCCAGGCCGATGCCACCATCGGCGGCACGCTCGACACGCCCGAACTGAGCGGCAGCGGCACCCTCCGCAACGGCCGCCTCTTTCTCACTGAACTGGCCACGACATACAGCCGCATCGGCGCCAGCCTCGACTTTGCAGGCGAGGAGGTCCGTGTGCGTGAGGCTACGGCCCGCTCTGCGGGCGGCGGGCGCCTCCGAGCGCAAGGATCCGTTAGCCTTACCGACCTCACCCTCGGCGCCTATGACTTGTCGGTGACGACGACCGACTTCTTGGCGATCGACACCCGTGAGTACCGCGCCCGCGTGGGCGGCGACCTGACGGTGAGCGGCTCTACGCAGCGCCCCGTCGTCCAAGGTGCGGTGCAGGTCGTGAGCGCCGACATCTACTTCGCCACCGGCTCCGAAACCGAGGCCGACCTGGCGACGGTGCAGCTCTCGCCCGAGGACCAGCAAATCATCGAGCGGCGCTTTGGCATCCGCCTCACCGAGGCCGACACCACGACGTTCGATGCGTACCAGGCCATGGCGATGGACCTGTCCGTTCAGTTTGAGCGCGACACGTGGATCCGGTCCCGCTCGAATCCGAGGATGAACATCCAGTTTACCGGCAACCTGGACGTCCAGAAGAACCACGACGAGCAGGACGCTCAGGTCTTTGGCACGATCGAGGTGATCCCCGAGCGCAGCCGCGTCGTGCAGTTCGGGAAGGAGTTCCAGATTGAGGAGGGCGCTCTCACTTTCAATGGAGCGGCGACTGAGCCGGTGATGGACATCCGCGCGGTGTACAACGTGCGGGCTCGGGCCTCTCAGCAGAACGAGGTGACGATCATCTTGTCGATTAACGGCCGGCCGGAGGACCTTGACCTTACGCTCGGCTCTACGCCGGCCATGGACACGAACAATACCCTATCGTACCTTGCCGTGGGGCGCCCGGCCGATCAGTTGCGCGGTGGGCTGGCGACCAACGGCGGCTCCGAGTCGCTTGCTGGTCGCGTGGCCCTGGGCCAGGCGGCGAGCCTCGTCGAAAACCTGGCAGCATCCAAGCTAGGTCTGGACGTAATTCGCATCGAACCCACCCCGGATGGAACCGTTTTCCTGACGGCGGGCCAATACCTGTCGCCGCGTTTCTATGCGGCTGTACAGCAGTCGATCACGGACGATCCGGGCGCGTCTGTGACGAGCAGCGTGCCGGACATCACCCTGGAGTATGAATTCACCCGGTGGTTGCTCGTGCGCGCCCTCTACCGGAACCCTGATCTGCGTTTGAATCTATTTTGGGAGTACGCGTACTAACCGCATCGGTGGGGCCTCGAGGCCCTGCCCTGCTGCGCGCTCACATCGTTTACCGCACGCCACGTCGTCGTCATGGCTTCCGACGCCTCGTCTTCGCCACCAACCACTGAGCCCGGGCCGCCCGATGCATC
>CAYFQN010000109.1:0-3115 GCA_964345285.1 uncultured Rhodothermales bacterium | reverse complement strand
GCCCGATGCATCGGGGTCGCCCGGCGCGCCCGAGTCAGCGGCGCGGCCGTCGAGGGCCTCTTCGGCGGCGTCGCTGAGCGCTCCGGACGTCGTGCTTATGGTCGGTGGGTTGGCACTCTTCATGGTGCTGCTCTACGTGATGCAGGTAGTGCCGGGCGATGGGTTTCTGAATCCCCTGCTGGTTGCTGCGGCCGGCGCCATCGTGCTGTGGCCGGTCCGCGAGATGCGCGCTGCGCGATCTATACTGATTGCCGGCGGCTTTCTGCTGCTGCTCTGGTTCGTGGCGAAGATCAGCGCCATTCTCGCCCCCTTCGTGGTGGTGTACCTGCTGGCGTACCTGCTCGACCCCGCCGTTCAGTTTCTGCGCAAGCGGTATGGCGTGCGGCGCTGGCTGTCCTCGCTCGGGGTGTCGCTGCTCGTGGTGGGCACCCTAGCGGCATTCATCCTGATCCTGGCGCCGAACGTGGCCAGCCAGGTGCAGAGTCTGACCGAGCGGCTCCTGAACGTCCTAAGTGGCTGGCAAACGTGGCTGGAGACGGTGCCCGTGCTGGACAACCTGGAAACGGCGGGTCTCATCAACAAGGAGGAGGCCATCAATCAGCTGACCGTCTTTGTTCAGCAGCAGGCCGGCCAGCTGCCTGAGGCGATCCGCCAGGTCCTGCAATCACTGGGCTCGTTGCTAGGGCTCATCACCACGCTGGCCCTCGTGCCCGTCATCCTCTTCTACACGCTGAAGGATTACCCCTACCTCAAGCGCAGCCTCATCGAGCTATTTCCCACCCGCGAGGGCCGGCGCGACTATCTCATCGACGCGGGCAGCATCGTGGGTAACTACCTGCGCGGGCAACTCATCATCAGCGCCATCGCCGCGGTCAACGTCTCCTTCTGGCTGCTGATCGGCGGCGTGCCGTTTTGGCTGCTGATTGGCCTGCTGGCGGGGCTGCTCAACTTTGTGCCCAACCTAGGCGCCATCATCACGATGGTCATCGGCGTGTTCGTGGCCTTCGTGTTTGGCGGCTGGGTGAAGGCCTTCATTGTGCTCGTGGTGCTGTTGGGGCAGAGCCTGCTGGAGCAGAGCGTACTGACGCCTAACATCATGAGCCACCAGGTGGGCCTGCATCCCGTGCTGATCCTGCTATCGCTGCTGGCCTTCGGCTCGTTTCTTGGCATCTTCGGGCTGCTCATCGCCGTGCCCGTGACGGCCATCCTCGTCACCGCCTACAAGGCCTTCCGCGAGGAGCTGACGCTGGAGCTGAACGAGTATGGCCGCGGCACCATCGAATCCGATGCGTAGGCTCTGCGTAACGGAAAGCAGCTATTGGTACCCCATACCCTGCGCTCGTTCTCGGATCTCACGCTTCTTCGTTCGTGGCTGCTGCCTCGTTCCATGCTCCCCGCCGCTTCCACCCGGGCTACTCATGGCTCGGCCGCTGGCTGCGCCGCCGCACCGATCGCCTGCAGGGCGAGGCGCTCCATGTGCTCGTGATGACGGCCGTGGCGCTCATCCTGCTGCTCATCCACTACCTGAGCTGGACGCTGCTGCATGCACGCTTCAGCGCGTCGCTCGCATGGGAAGCCGGCTACTGGATGAGCCAGGGTGCCCTCCTAGCGACGGCGCTGGGGGTCGGTGTCGTCGGGTTTCGGCCCGCGCTCACCGTGACCTGTGATGCCGATGCGTTGCACGCCACGCAGGGCGGCCGCACGCTCCGCCTGCCGCTCGACACCGTCACCTCCGTGGAGACGATCACTGCACGGCGCTACCACCGCCACGAACGGCGGTACGCGGCGACGCAGGCGTTCATCGGCGTACTGGGCGGCACGGTGCTGCTCGTGCGTCGCGCCAACGGGGGGCCCGTCATGGTCGCGCTCCCCCCGAATGCGCAGGCCGCCCTACGTGAGCGACTCTCGACCGCAGTCGCCCCACAGCCCCCCCACGAGCACGCCGCGGCTTAGCTCGTCTTCTGCTGCCCTCCGCCATCACCTCCGCTTTTCGTGCAGTTTACGCTGGAGCACACCGACGCTGACGCCCGCACCGCTCGGCTGACCACCGACCACGGCACCATCGAGACGCCGATGTTCATGCCTGTGGGCACGGTCGGGACCGTCAAAGCCGTGGAGCCGCGCGAACTAGCGACCGACATCCAGGCGCAGATCATCCTCGGCAATACGTACCACCTGTACCTGCGCCCCGGCACTGACGTGCTGAAGACGGCCGGCGGGCTGCACCGCTTCATGCAGTGGGACGGCCCTATCCTCACGGACTCGGGCGGCTACCAGGTCTTCTCGCTCTCCGACCGGCGTACCATCGACGAGGAGGGCGTCACCTTCCGCAGCCATATCGACGGCTCGAGGCACCTGTTCACGCCCGAGTCCGTCGTCGACATCCAGCGCGCCATCGGTTCGGATATCATGATGGTGCTGGACGAGTGCCCCGCCGGAGACGTCTCCGAAACATACGCCCGCGAATCCAACGAACTGACGATGCGGTGGGCCCAGCGCGCCCTCGACCATTGGCACCAGACCGACCCGCTGTACGGGCACACCCAGGCGCTCTTCGCCATCGTGCAGGGCGTGGTGTACCCGGCCATCCGCCGCGCATCCGCCGAGCGGCTTGTGGACATGGACTTTCCCGGCTACGCCATCGGCGGCCTCTCGGTGGGCGAGCCGGCTGCGCAGATGTACGCGATGACGGAGGTCGTCACCGACGTCCTTCCGGCCGATAAGCCGCGCTACCTGATGGGCGTCGGCAAGCCGGCCAACCTGCTCGAAAGCATCGCCCGCGGCGTGGATCTGTTCGACTGCGTGATCCCGACGCGCAACGGCCGCAACGGCACCATCTACACCACGCAGGGGCGGCTCAACATCAAGAACGCCCAGTGGGAGCACGATACGTCTCCGCTCGACCCCGGCCTGGACACGTACGTGGCGCAGACGTTTTCGAAGGCCTACGTGCGCCACTTGCACAAGGCCGGCGAGATCCTCGGCCTACAGATCGCCTCGCAGCAGAACCTGGCGTTTTACGTCTGGCTGATGCGCGAGGCCCGCCGCGCCATCGCCGATGGCCGGTTCGCCGCATGGAGGGCCGAGATCCAACCTCGCGTCAGCCGGCTGCTGT
>CAYFQN010000108.1:0-10933 GCA_964345285.1 uncultured Rhodothermales bacterium | reverse complement strand
ACTCGCCACTCACAACCCACCACTCGCCCCCCGCAGTCTACAGCCGTTCCTTCCAGTCCAGGTACAGTGCGCGGAGGAGCATGTACGCCGACTCGGCCGTCTCGTTGGTGAACCAGTAGTTCACGCTTGCGCCGACGGCCGCGCCCGCCATCGGGATAGCCTGCCCGACCTTGCGACCCAGCAGGTTCTTGGCGATCTCGCGCGGCAGGTGCCGATTCTGGTCGCGGAAGGTGCCCGAGACGCGGCCTTTGTAGTCGAGGTCGTTGGCGAACGCCGCGGCGGCCACGCTCACCTCGCGCAGGGCTTCGTTGCGCGCCTCGCGCCCGCCGGACGCCGCCACGTTGAAGATGGATAGCACGAGCGGGCGAAACTGCGGCCCCCGCATCGGGAAACCGTAGCACGCGCCAATTTGCTGGATAAGGCGGAAGTTGATGGTGAACAGCAGCGGGATGTCAGCTGCGATGAGGGCCGCCCCGCCGAGCCCCGTCCCGCCGCCTTCGATGGCGGCCAGCACGGCGTTCTGCGTGAAGCGGCTGCGCGCCAGGGCGTCCAGGTCTTCGACCGATTCATGCCGAAGGTCGCTCACCTGATCGACGTTCAGGCCACGCTTTCGGGCGGCGGCCAGCACGTCATCGAACTCGTACGTCCACTCTGAGGCGTCATTGATTACCGAGAGAAACTGCCCGACGCCGTCACTCACCTGGTCAACCGTCTCAGGACCTACCACTTGGTCTACCGCCCAATCAACGGGACGCATGGCCCAATTGAGCGCTTGTGTAAGCACAGAGCCTTCGGCGTGCTGCCAGTCTTCAATCTCGCGGCGGATCGCCTTTTCATCGGCCGTCAAACGCATGGCTTCAGGGAAATGGGTGAGCAGGAACGGGGAAGAGAAATGCCTCTCTCTCCAATTCGCTGAAGCGTCTCAGGTTCTCGTCCTGCCTTTTCCTCGCTCTTCCTATCGCCTCGCTAGATGAACATCAGCCCCACGCTCCCGGCGGCAAAGCAGTAGTACGCGAAGTACTGCAGCTTACCGCGCTGCACGAAGTCGATCATCACCTTGATGGCGAAGATGCCCGACACATACGCCACGACGGTTCCGATCAGCAGCGGCCCCGCGCCAACGGTTAGCCCCGTCTCGATGATCTCCAGCGTGTCGATGAGCGAGGCGCCGATGACGACGGGCAGCAGCATCAAGAAGGAAAAGTCCGCCGCCTTCTTGGGCGTCACCTTCTGGTAGAGCGCCACGCAGATCGTCGAGCCCGAGCGCGAGATGCCCGGGATCATGGCGGCCGACTGCGCGATGCCGACGACGAACGCCTTCAGCGGGGTGAGCGGCCCCTTCGGGTTCGGGCGCAGCACGGTGAGGATGAGCAGCGTGCCCGTCACGAGCAGCATGCCACACACAAGCCGCGGGTTGGCGAAGGCTGATTGCAGCGTGTCACCCAGCAGCACGTACACGAGGCCTGTCGGCACCATCGTGAGCAGAATGAGCAGCCCAAAGCGCACGTCCTCGCTCTCGCGGTAGCGCGCGGTGATCTGTGCGGGCTGGACGAGCGCCGCCAGGGTCTCCCCCAGGATGCGAAACGACCGATTCCAGTACACGGTGAGGATGCTGAGCACCGTGCCCAGATGCACGAACACCTCGAACGTAATGTTGTCCGTGAGCTCGATGCCGAGCAGGTATTGCCCGAGCACGAGGTGCCCCGACGACGAGACGGGGATAAACTCCGTGAGGCCCTGAATGAGCCCCAGGAGTAAGGCTTCCCACCAATCCATGAAAACGACGGTTGTTACTGGAGGTCGATGCGCAATCGCGTTCAGAATCTACCGCACCTGTCCACTATGCGAAATGCATGCCTTTGAATTACCGGTGGGTTTTAGAAACGATCAGGGTGGCCAGACGGTGCGCATCCCGAGAGAACTTGTTCCCCCCAGCCATGGCACTAGCGCTCACCGTCATGGGTGGCCACGAAGGGACATGCCGCCCCGGCGAGGGAGGACGTGGACGACAGCGAAAAATGACGCGAGCGAAGCGAACCCAGAGCGTGCCACAGGCGCTCCCCCTCTCTGCGTTCCCTTCCCGCTTCCCGCTTACCCTGTCCCATTCCCCGGAAGCCCCGGCTCCACCATCAGCACGTCCTCGCGCTCGACGCGAACCGCACCCGGCGCCGCGCCTTTCGGACTGGTGACATACTTGCGCTCGGTGATCATCACGGGCACCACGCCGCTGCCGCGCGCTTTGCTGAAGTGGGCTGCAATCGCCGCGGCGGTGTACCGCCGGCGCCGACCGGGTTCGGCATCACGGTTCGGCTTGTGGAGGATGACGTGCGAGCCCGGCACGCCGCGTGCGTGCAGCCACAGGTCGTACTTCTGCGCGACGTGGAACGTGAGCTCCTGGTTCTGCTGCGCGTTGCGGCCGACCCACGCTTCGAAGCCCCCGCCAAGGTCGAACCGCCGAAACGGGAAGCGGTCGACGTCCTCATCGCCCTGCCCTACGTAGCGCGCGAGCGTCGCCTCGTTCGCCGTCCGAAAGCGCTTGAGCGCATCCAGCGTGGTGATCGACTCCAGCTCATCCAGCAGCTCGGCAGCCTCCTCGGCCTTCGACGCCGTGTCCATGAGCCGCGCCTCGGCCTCTTCGCGCGAGCGGCGCGTGCGCTGGGCCCGGCGGTAGTAGTGCTGCGCGTTCTCGACGGCCGACTTGGCTGGGTCCAGCGGAATGGTAATCGGGTCGCCCTCCTCGAACAGATCGGGCAGGGTGACTTCGTCGGCGCCCTTCGGGATGGCATCGGGCTGGGCCATCAGGAGGTGCCCCCAGCGCTCATAGCGGTCGGCCCGGCTCGGGTTGGACAGCTCGTCCAGCATCCGATCGGCGCTCTGCCGGTAGTGGTCGCTGGCCTCAGAGAGCGCTTCTTCTAGCGGTTCGTACAGGCGCTGGAAGTGCTGGGCGGCCAGCCGCCGCCGCACAAAGACGCGCACGGCTTCGTCCACCGTGTCGAACGTCTCGTGCGGCGGATCGGAGCGGTGCTGGAGCGGCACGAGCGAGAACGCGTCGGGGAAGCGCCCGCGCTGGTAGATGCAGGGCTGCGGGGTCCGAAGGTCATCGATGAGCGTCCGGCCCGCATCAAAGAGGGCGCGCCGGTCGGCCTCCGTGCAGTCCGCGGGCGCCTCGGCCGATACGCCGGCGCGGTGGATCGTCTCGACAGCGAGCGTGCGGCCAAACAGCGGAAACGCCGACGAGACGGCCTGGCGGGTTTTGTTGCGGTTGGGCTTCCAGCGGGCTTCGAACGCCTCAACCGTCTCAGGCATCGGCGCGGCGCGGGGCGATGGCGCCTCCGATCCGACTAGCTGTTCGTTGTTGCGGAACGCAGCCTCGATGGTGTCATCGGCACGCACCAGGAATACGTTGGCCCGCGAGCCAAAGAGCTGCAGTTGGAAGCGGCGCCCGTCCGCGAGGTCCACGTAAATCACCCGGTCGCGCGTGGCAATGCGGACAGCCGTGACTTCCTCGTCGAAGGCGCTCCGGAAGAGCGTGGCCACGTTGCGGCGGGCCTTGCTGTAGCCCGGCGTGCGGAAGACGACGATCATCGGCCGCTGAACGGAGCAGCGCAGCATCCATTCCTGTTCGGGATGTGCAACGGCCAGCGTCAGCTCGTTCGGTTGCTGCGAGAACGCATCGCCCACCGTGCAGCCGACGAGGTCCGTCTGCCATTCGCGCACGAGCGCGTCCAGCGTGTAGAAATTGTTGACCATGGTTGGGGTGTGGGCGTTTGGGGGTGTGGGAGGGAGAGTGGCGAATAGCGGATGGCAGCCCCGGCACGTTCCCGAGCGCCCTTCTCCATCCTCCATCCACTATCCTCTATTCGCCACCTTCCCACGCTCGCCAACGGCCGCCCGCAGCACGACCTCGTCGGCGGGCGGGCGGAGGTTGTAGTCCATGCGCATGGATGCGCCGTACGCGCCCGTCTTCGCCACGAGTAGCACATCGCCCTCCGCCGTCGTGGGCAGGCGGCGGCTGTGGCCGATGACGTCGCCCGTCTCGCAGATCGGCCCAACGATGTCGGCGGTGAGCGCAGGCGGGTCGTCCAGCCGGCTCAGGTTGACGATCTCGTGGTACGAGCCGTAGAGCGCCGGGCGGATGAGCGAGTTCATTCCGGCGTCCGTGCCCACAAAGTGCTGCGTGCCTTTCGACTTGGTCTGCGTGACGCGACCGAGCAGCACGCCGGCCTCGGCCACAAGGTAGCGCCCCGGCTCCATCCACAACTGGTACTCAGGGTGCGCGTCTTTAAACTGCGCGAGCCGGTCCGCCACCTGCCCGAGGTCGAGCGGCGCGGCGTTCGGGCGCTCCGGCACGCCGAGCCCACCGCCCACATTGAGGATGCTGACGTCCGACCGCTCATCGGCGAGCGATGCGAGGAAGTCGGCAATCTCCGACCAGGTGGTTTCTTCCGTGATGCCACTGCCCACGTGCACGTGCAGCCCCTTGATGCACGCGCCGATATCGTCCGCCTTCGCGTACAGCCGGTCCAGCTCGCCCGGTACGACGCCGAACTTCGACTGCGCCCCCGCCGTGCGCACGTGCCGATGGTGGCCGTGCCCGCGCCCCGGATCGACGCGCACGAAGAATGCCTCCTCCGCGAAAACCTCCGGGTGGTGCAGCAGCGGATGCAAGTTGTCGAGCGTGACGTGGATGCCCGCGGCGAAGGCGTCCGCGTATTCCTCGACCGCCGCAAAGTTGGGCTGAAAGAGGATGCGGCCGGGGTCGATGTCGGGGAAGAGCGACTGGATGCGCTCGACCTCACCCGGCGAGACGCATTCGAACGAGATGCCTTCGTCGTGCAGCACGCGAAGCACGTCGGGGTGCGAGTTGGCCTTCATCGCGTAGAACGGCCGGTCGATGGCCCCGGCGGCGCGCAGTTCAGCGGCCTTTGCGCGGACGGTAGCCTCATCGTATACGTAGCGCGGCGTGGTGTCTTTGGCGAGAGAAAGCAGCTCCTCGTGGCAGGTGTGCCACCACGGCGCGGCGCCGGGTTCGGCATCTTCCGGCGCGTGCGTCAGCTCGCTCCAGCTGGGGCCGAACAGCTGGTCTTCCGTCCGCGACCCGAAGAGCTGCGCATGCAGCTGGCGCGCGAGCCGATCGGCCTGCTCCTCGTCCACCACAAAGCTGAAGTTGAGATCACTGGCCGCCTGGGTGACGAGGTGGACCTGCTGCTCGTCGAACACTTCGAACGCCGGCCCCACCTCGCCAAGCAGCGAGCGGATGTGGCGCCCCACGAGGCTCACGACGGCGCCGGGACCGATCTGGTGGGCATTGCAGAACGAGTTCAGGTCGCGCAGCACCCGCTCAATGGTATCCGGGTCGAGCGCGTTGGCCACGGGGTCGAGCGTGACGGTAACGTTCGTCTCGGACGTGGCCACGAGGTCGACAGACAGACCGTTGTGCTTGAGGACGGCGAACACGTCGGCCAAGAAGCCCACCTGCTGCCACATGCCCAGCGTGTCCATCGAGATGGCCGTGATGCCCTTCTTGGTGGAGATGGCCTTCACCTGCGGGCCGTAGTCCGGTACGTCGTTTGAGATCACGGTGCCCTCCGTGTCGGGCGCCTCCGTGGAGCGTACGTGCAGCGGGATGTCGTGCTGCCGCACCGGGTCGATGCAGCGAGGATGCAGCACCTTGGCCCCCATCGTGGCGAGCTCCTGCGCCTCCTCGTAGCCGAGCTGCCGCAGCAGCCGCGCCGAAGGGATCGCCCGCGGATTGGCCGTAAACATACCCGGCACGTCGGTCCACACCTCTAGCCGCTCGGCATCGAGCTTGGCGGCGAAGTAGGCGGCCGACGTGTCCGACCCGCCACGGCCTAGCAGCACCGTCTCCCCAATGGCGTTGCTCGCGATGAAGCCCTGCGTGATGAAGACGTCGGAGCCCTCTTCGGCGCGGCCCGCGAGATGCGCCTGCGCAATGGCGTCCGGGTAATGGGCACACGTGGCGGACAGGTAGCGACGCGCCGGGGCCGCCGATGGCTCGTCTTGCGCCTTCAGCAGCTCGCGGGCGTCGAGCCAGCGCGTGGAAAGGGCCCTCTGGTTCAGAAACGCGGCGCCGAGGCGGGTCGAGAGCAGCTCGCCCATCGCCATAATTTCCGCGCGCAGGCGTGGCTCCACGACGTTCGCTTGCGCCGCTGTATCGATGAACCCTTCGAGCGCCGTAAGGCCCTCGTCCAGGATGCCCATTGTAACGCCGAGCTCGCGGGCGAGCGCCTCATGCCGCTCGCGGATCCGCTGGAGAATGGGCGCCGGAGCGCCGCCCTGCGTAGCGTCGATGAGTGCCTCCAGCTGGTCGGAGATGCCGCTCACGGCCGAGCACACCAGAAAGGGCTGATGGCCGCCGCCGCGGTGCGACTGGGCGACGCGCGCGATGGTTTCCCAGCGCTCGCGGGTGGAGACGCTGGTACCGCCAAACTTGCAAACGATCCAGGAGGGAGAAGACGCCATAGAGAACCGATAGTACTTTTTGATTTGTGAGACGGCATCTAAAGTGCCGACCGGCTGACCTGCATGCAACCGGTCCCGTTCCGCCACGCCCACCTTTCATGGATTCGTTGCGTATCTTCCCGATACATTCGCACAATAGTGCCGCGTTGACTACGTTATGTGTAGTATGTGGCGCGTAGCTTCACGAGGCTGTGCCATTTCCTGTTTTGATCACCTCTTCCCGCCTCTCATGACCAAGCGCACCCTTGCTTTCGGCCTGCTCGGCATCGTCGTGCTCGTAGCTGTCGGATGGTTCGTCCGCTCGGGAGGTGAGCAAACACGCGATCTGATAGTGCAACCCGAGCGCGGCCCCTTCCGTGTCACCGTTACCACGACGGGTGAGCTTCAGGCGAGGAATTCGGTGGAGATCACCGGCCCGCGCGAAGCCCGCCGGGCGCGGCTGTTTAACATCTCCATCACGCGGCTCATCCCGGAGGGCACCGTCGTGGAGAAGGGCGACTTCGTGGCCGAGCTCGACCGCTCTGAGCTGACGAGCCGCCTGCAGGACGTCCGGCTGGAGCTGCAGACGGCCCAGTCGCAATTCGAGCAGACGCGGCTCGACACGTCGCTCACCCTGAGCGAGGCGCGCGACCAGCAGGTGAACCTGCGCTACGCGATGGAGGAAGCCGAGTTGCGCAAGGAGCAGGCCGCCTACGAAGCGCCATCGGTTCGCCGCCAGGCCCAGATCGACTACGAGAAGGCGCAGCGAGATTATGAGCAGGCCGTGGCGAGCTACGAGACGAAGGTTAAACAGGCCGAGGCCCAGATGCGAGAGGTCGGAGCCGAGCTCCGAAAGGCTGAAAACGAGCTGGCGGACTTAGAAGCGCTCAGTGCTAAATTCACGATTCGCGCGCCCGAGAATGGCATGGTCGTCTACAAGCGCGACCGGCGCGGGCGCAAGCTGACCGAGGGCGGCACCATCAGCCCGTGGGACCCGACCGTCGCCACGCTGCCGGATCTGTCGGTGATGCAGTCCATCACGTACGTGAACGAGGTCGACATCCAGAAAGTGAAGGCGCGCCAGCCGGTAGAGATTGGCCTGGATGCAGCGCCCGACAAGCGACTCACCGGTGTGATCACCTCCGTCGCCAACATCGGCGAGGAGCGGCCCAACTCGGACGCCAAGGTCTTCCGCGTCGAGGTTGAGATCGCCCAGCGAGACACGACGCTTCGCCCGGCGATGACCACGAGCAATACGATCGTCGTGGCTGAGCGGGAAGACGCGCTGCACATTCCGCTTGAGACGGTGCACACGCAGGACTCGCTGACGTACGTGTTTGCGCGCCGCGGAGGCAGCCTCGTCCGGCAGCAGGTGCGCCTGGGGCTGCTCAACGAGAACCGCGCCATTGTCGATGCCGGCGTACGGCCAGAGGACGACCTGTACCTGTCGCTCCCCGCCGACACATCGGGCCTGCCCCTGCTTACGTTAGATGGTGCCCCCCCTAGCGAGGAGCAACTCGCTCAGCGCACGCCGTAGTTTGTCGCCCTGTTCTCCCGATGCTGTGCTGCAGAAGCTCTCTTACAACTTTCTGATCGCCGCCGAGTCGATCGTCCAAAACAAAACGCGGGCTCTGCTCACATCACTCGGTATCATCTTTGGCGTCGCCTCCGTGATCGCGATGCTGGCCATCGGGCAAGGCGCCGAGCAGGAGATTCTGCAGCAGATCCGCATTCTGGGCGCCAACAACGTGATCGTACGGCCCGTGGTAGAGCAGGAAGAGGGCCGCATCAACCAAGCTGAAGACACCGGCACACTGCCCGACCAGAAGCGCCCCTACTCTCCCGGCCTCACAATGGCCGACGCGCACAGCATCGCCGCGTCGATCCCTGGGGTAGCGGCGGTAAGCCCCGAAGTCGTCGTCGAGACGAACGCGGTACGCGCGGGCTACCGGCGCTCGACGAAGCTGGTCGGGGTCACGCAGGCGCACTTCGAGGACGACCGCGTGCAGTTCGCCGAAGGCATGGCCTTCACCGAGCAACAACTTGCCAGCGCGGCGCCCGTCGCCATCATCGGCGCAGACGTCAAGACGCGCTTCTTTGCGCAGGAGCCGGTCATCGGCAACCGTATTAAGTGCGGGGACGTGTGGTACACCGTCGTGGGCGTGCTGGAGCGGCGCGCCGTGTCGACGCAGGACATGGAAGACCTCGGCATCCGCGATTATAACTACGACATCTATACGCCCATCAACTCGGTCCTGCTGCGCACGCAGGACCGCGCGCGCGTCACGCAGCAAGACATCGAGGCCGCCGCGGATGACGACGATGAGGAGAGCACGCAGCCGGCGGGCCCGACCAACTATCACCAACTTGACCGGCTCGTAGTGCGGGTGGCGAGCTCCGACTTGGTGTCGCCCGTGGCCGAGGTGACAAGCCGCATGCTGCGCCGCCGCCATAACGATGTGGTGGACTACCAGGTGGTCATCCCCGAACAGCTGCTGGAGCAGGAGCGCCGCACCCAAACGATTTTCAACATCGTGCTCGCCGCCATCGCCTCCATTTCGCTCATCGTGGGCGGCATCGGCATTATGAACATCATGCTCGCTTCAGTAATGGAGCGGATCCGCGAGATTGGGGTGCGCCGCTCGGTAGGCGCGAAGGAGACGGACATCGTCCAGCAATTTCTGATCGAGTCGCTCACGCTGAGCGTAGGCGGCGGCTTGCTCGGCGTGGCGCTCGGCGTAGCACTCAGCACCGGCATTGAGTGGACGACCGGCATCCAGACCGTCGTGTCGGTTGGTGCCGTGCTGCTCGCCTTCATTGTCTCAGCCGGCGTCGGGCTTATCTTCGGGCTGCTGCCGGCCAAGCGCGCCGCTGAGCACGACCCTGTCGTGGCCCTCCGGCACGAGTAACCGGAGGGTTTCCGATGCGTGCCAATGCCCGCCCGTGCTGCGCTCAGCAGCCTCCGGCGTTGTTAACTCCGTTCACTTCACCGCTTCGAATTGCCGATGCGTATCGCCTTTTTCTCTGTGCTCCTGTTGTTGCTCGCGCATGTCGCCTCCGCTCAACCTGCTACGCCCGGCCAGCAGCACGCGCTCGCCGAGGCCGACACGCTGCGCCTCGCACTGCAAGACGCCATCCAGCGCGCCCAGACGTCGAGCCCTTCGGCCACCATCGCGCGGCTGCAGTTCGAGCAGTCGGGGTGGGACTTTGAGGCGTACCAGACGCAGTTCCTCCCCACGATCTCGGTCAACGGCAGTGCCCCAGGCCTGGAGCGGTCCATCAGCGACATTGTGCTGGACGACGGATCGGTACAGTACGTGGAGCAGAGCCGTCTCTTTTCACGAGCTTCCATGGCGGTCCGGCAGCAGATTCCCACGACTGGCACGGAGCTATTTGTCACCTCCGGCCTGAGCCGCGTCGACCAGTTCGGGGACCGCGACTTCAGCCAATGGCAGACGACGCCGGTGACGGTTGGGCTGGAGCAGCCGCTCTTTCAGTTCAACGACCTCAAGTGGCAACGGCGCCTCGAACCGCTCACCTACCGCATCGCCCGGCGCACGCTCACCGAAGACATCGCGGACGTGGCCGTCGATATCTCGCAGCGCTTCTTTGACGTCTACATTGCCCAGATGAACGTCGACATCGCACAGTTCAACGTGGCGGTGAACGACACGATTTATACGCTGTCGGAGGGGCGGTACGAGATCGGTCGGATTGCGGAGAACGACCTGCTCCAGAGCGAGTTGCAGTTGCTCAACGCGCAGAGCGCCCTGTCGGCCGCTCGCATCGCCGTCGACGAAGCGCGGGAGGACCTGCGCCGCGCGCTCGACCTCCCCAAGAACACGGCGATCGACGTCATTCCGCCCACGTCGCCGCCCACGCTCTCCATCGACCCGGAGGCCGCCGTGGCGCAGGCCGAGCGCAATCGCTCCGACTTCCTCGACCTGCGGCGGCAGTCCGTCACGGCCCGGCGCAATGTGGCGCAGGCCAAAAGCCAGAACGGCTTTTCGGCTACCGTCACCGCGCAGTACGGTCTCAATCAGAGCGCGACGACGCTGGACGAGGCGTACCTGGACCCACTGAGCCAGCAACGCTTTGGCGTGAGCTTCCAGATGCCGCTGTACCAGTGGGGCCGCGGCCACGCCGAGGTGGAGGCGGCGCAGGCCGCCCGGCAAGCCACACAGGAGCGCATAGCTCGCACCCGAGACGAACTGAAGCAAGATGTGTACTTTGAAGCGCTGCGGCTCCAGCAGCTGCGCGATCAGGTCAACATCGCCGCGAAGGCCGACACGGTGGCGTCTCGTCGGTTTGAGGTGGCCCGCAACCGCTACCGGGTTGGCAACATCTCGATCACCGAGCTCTTCCGCGCGCAGACCGAGAAGGACGCAGCCCGGCGAGGCTACATCCAGGCGCTGCGGGCGTTTTGGACGTCGTATTACCAGCTGCGCCGCCTTACGCTGTACGACTTCGG
>CAYFQN010000107.1:0-11051 GCA_964345285.1 uncultured Rhodothermales bacterium | reverse complement strand
CACCGGCCGCATTCGTGACGGGACATGAACCGGCAGAATGTCGCAACAGCCTGCTTCGGCGGAGCGTTCGCGCTACGAAGTTGACGACGCCGTGTAGCTCGTCCTCAGCGCGTCGTACCGCTGTGCCAACTCGGTGAGGCCGCGCTGCTCGAAGATCTTGACCATCGCGCGGAGGCTGTACCGCACATCCAGCCGCGTGTAGCGGTCGCGGTGCCGCACGATGGTATCGCGCCGTGCCTGGAGGACGGTGTAGTGCCGGCGCAGCAGCGAATCGGCCGCCGCGTCCCGGCCGACGGCTTTCAGGAGGGCTCCCAGCTCCCCACTCTGGCAGATGGTGTACAGCGCGTTCGCTCCGCGGTGCTCGCGGTAGAGCTGATATACCGCCCGCTTCGGGGGAATGGCCTCCTCGAAGCGGCCGCGTTCGGCCAGAAAGCGGCCCAATCCGCCCAGCGCACCGCCCAGGCGGGTGCTATCCGTCGGCGCGTGATTTTGGAGGGCGTCCACCCGAGCCCGCAGAGTCGACTCTACCTCGTCGTAGCGCTCCATCTCCCAGAGCGTGCCGGCCAGATTTTGCATGACGAGTGTCGTCTTCGGATGCGCCGGCCCCAGCACCTTGCGCCGGATTTGCAGCGCCTGGCGATAGTGGTCCACAGCCGCCGCATAGTTGCCCTGCTGCTTGAGCAGATAGGCAAAATCGTTGTGCGTGCCGGCCAGCTCTTGATCGCCTGCGCCATGGCGCGCCTTTTCGTGCTCCAGCACGCGCCGGTACAGTGAAGCCCCTTCCTTGTAGCGCCCGGCCGCGCGGAGGGCGTACGCCAGAGTGTGTTGCGCCTCCAGCACCTCGGGGTGGGTGGAGTCCTGATGGTGCTGGTGCAGTGTCTGCACCGCCTGTTTGGCCAGCGTGATGGCCGAATCCGGCTTGCCCATGTTGCGCAGGGCACCCGCCAGTCCGTGCATCGACGTAGCCGTTTTCGGATGGTCTGTCCCCAACGCTGCGCGGCGGATCGCGAGGGCGTCTCGGTACCGTGGCAACGCCGACTCGAAGTCGCGCTCCTCTGCATACACATCAGCCAAATGATCCAGGCTCGTCGCCACCTCGGGATGATTGGCTTCATGAACGCGACGGCGCAAAGCTACCGACCGCTCCAGCATTGTGCGGGCCGAGTCGTAGCGGCCCAGGCCCTGGTACGCCCGCCCCATCGCCCCGAGCAGCCCGGCCTGCACCGCCGGCTGGTCGTTGAGCCGGCCGATGCGCTGGCGCCCGCGGTCGAGCAGTTCTTGCGCCGTCACAGGCCCACCCGCCGAGGTCGCCGGATCGCCCGCCTCGAACAGATCCACCAGAAATGCTGACACCTGCTCGGCAGTTTGCGCCTCGGCCTGAGCGCGGTTGCGCTCTGTGAGCGCGACGCCGCGCTGATGCAGAAGGGCAACAATAAACCCCATCACCACGAGCAGCCCTGCCACCGACGCCAGCAGACCTGACCGGTAGCGCCCCGCAAACTTGCGAATCCGATACCCCATCGTCGGAGTCCGTGCCTCAATGGGCCGGTCCTCGCGGTAGCGGTCGAGGTCTCGGAGCAGTGTCTCCATCGAGGCGTACCGCTCACTCGGATCTTTGCGGAGGGCCTTTCGGAGGATGGCGTCCAGGTCGCCTCGGAGCCGCCTTGCAAGCGCCTCTGGATCGGGATTGTCTGAACGGAAATCTCCCACTGACGAACGTTTCCTGACCATCGACGAGGGCCGCGTCGGGGTCTCCTCCAACACGGCGCGCTCCACCTCAAACGGACTCCGCTCGGCCGCCTCGTAAGGCCGATGGCCGGTGAGGAGTTCGTAGGCCAGCACGCCGAGCTGATACACGTCGGTCGCCGTCGTCATGGCCTCGCCTCGGATCTGCTCGGGCGCGGCGTAGGGGAGCGTTAGCCAGCGATCCCCGGTTCGGGTCTGCATCCTCTCCACGGGCATCTCGTGATCGGCCAGCAGCTTGGCGATGCCGAAGTCGAGCAGCTTCGGCGTGCCGTCGTCGGTGATGAGCACGTTGGACGGCTTCAGGTCGCGGTGCACGACCAAGTTGCGGTGCGCGTGCTGAACGGCTTCGCCCACCGTTTCGAAGAGCGCCAGCCGCTCATCGACTGGCAGTTGCTCGTCTCGGCAGTAGGCGTCGATCGGGCGTCCCTCCACGTATTCCATCACGAAATACGGCTGCTCCGCAGGGCCCTCCGTTACGCCGCCATCCAATAGCTTCGCAATGTACGGATGGTTGAGCGATGCCATGATCTGCTGCTCCTGCTCGAAGCGCCGGGCAAGGGCATCGCTCGCCAGGCTGGGCGGCAGGAGCTTGAGGGCGACCTGCTGCTGATACGGGGTATCGGTGCGCTCGGCCCGGAAGACCGCGCTCATGCCGCCACGCCCGATCTTGTCAATCAGGCGATAGGGACCGATGCGACGGCCGCGGGCGCCGGCGTCTGTCAGGGTGGACGGCACCTCCGGAAGCAATGGAAGAACCAGGTCGATGGCATCCCCTTCGAGAAAATCGGGAACGCGGTCCTCGGACTCAAGAAGCTGATTAACGGCCTCGCGGAGCTCCGGCTCGTCGGGGCAAGCGGTCTGGAGAAAGTCTATTCGCTCCCCGGGCGGCCGGTCCAGCGCTTTGGCAAGCAGGGTATCGATCCGGGTCCACGTCTCAGCGTCGGGCAGTTCCATCGTCCTGTTGGAGCCCTATTCACGGTTCGACGAAGAATCGTCTTCCAAGGTTGTGCCTTCCGAAAGTGCCTTTGAGAGCCAGAGGCGCGCTTTGCGCCAGTCCCGGCGCACGGTGCGCGGCGAGACGCCGAGCACCTCGGCAGTCTCCTTCTCGATCATCCCGCCGAAAAAGCGAAGCTCCACGACCCGGGCCATGCGGGCGTCGCGCTCGGCAAGCTGGGTAAGCAGCTCATCCAAGAGAAGCAGCGTCTCCGCCCGGTCCTGAGGAGCCATCAGCTCTTCGTTGAAGGTGACGTGCTCTCGGTCTCCGCCTCGCTTCTGAGCGGCCTGGTCGCGGGCGTAGTTGAGGATGATGTGCCGCATGGCTTTGGCCGAAACGGCAAAAAAATGGGTGCGGTCGTTCCAGCCGGCCTGCGTCTGGTCGACGAGTTTGAGGTAGGCCTCATGGACGAGGGCCGTGGTGTTGAGCGTCTGGCCGGGGCGCTGGCGCTGGAGCTGCCGGTGGGCCAAGCGGTGCAGTTCGTCGTAGACCACCGGAAAAAGCCGATCGACGACCTCCTCGTCGCCCTCGCGGAGATCGGCCAGTAGCGCCGTCACGTCGTTTGAACCAGCCATAAGCCAAGTGAAATGCCTCCTGCCCCGACGCTGTACACTGCTTACTTTGATTCGAAGAAAAAGAAGTGCGGGGGGCTGTCCGGTCGAGGCCTGATCTCGTGTTTATGTACATGAAGGGCCGAACAGAAAAAGCGACGCCCGCCGTTTTTCGGGGAAAGCATCAGGGCTATTTTAACTACAACTCTTGTCGGACAAACGCAACGTACGCTGCCATGAAGGTACTCACTCCACAACGACGTCCCCTCTTCGCCTTCCTCTCCATTCTGCTGATCGGCGTACTTGCCGTATCGGTCCCGGCCCACGCCCAGTCGCCTAACACGTTCACCCAGCAGGGACTTTTGACCGATGACGCCGGCAACCCGCTCAACGACGCCTTCAACATGACCTTCCGGCTCGGTCGCGCCGTCGACGGCGGGTCCATCGAGTACTTTTACGAAGAGTCGCAGACGGTCCAGGTGACCAACGGGCGCTACAATGCCCACATCGGCCTGGAGACGGGCGTTCCAGGCAACCAATGGTTCCCTGGTAGCAGTTGGGTCCCCGGAAACCAATGGGTCCCGGGCTCCATGTGGTTTCCCGGATTGGTTTATGTGAGCACGGTCGTTGGCGGTGAGACGCTGGAGCCGCCGCAGCCCGTTAGCGCCACGCCGTACGCATTTCTCTCGTCGGGGCTTTACAATCAGAGCAACCTCCTCATGGCTACGCGCGGCAACGCGAGCCTCCTGCTCAACAACAACAGCGACGGAGATCCGGGCCAGTTTGCCATCTTCCAGGGGGAAAACGAGACGCCGGTCCTCCGCATCGTCCAAAACGCCGATGGAATTGCCGAGGTCGGTATCAATGGCAATTTCTTCGTCGAGGGCGTCAAGGACTTCCGGATTCAGCACCCGACGAAGGAGGATAAGGTGTTGCACCACCACGCTGTGGAGTCGAACGAAGTCCTGAACACCTACAGCGGCAACGTCACGCTCGACGAAAACGGAGAAGCCGTCGTCGAGATGCCGGAGTGGTTTGAACCCATCAACAAAGATCCGCGCTATCACCTCACGCCGGTGGGCGGCGCGGCGCCGCGGCTGCACGTAGCCGAGCCGATGCACGACGGCCGGTTCAAAATTGCCGGCGGCGAGCCGGGCCTGCGCGTGTCGTGGCGCGTGACGGCGGTCCGCGATGATCCTGCCGCGCGGCGCTACAAGGTCCCCACCGTGCAGGACCAGCGCGACGTCCAGTAGGCGACGGCCTCCCCGCACTTCCCGAGCCGTATCCACGTCTCGCTCATCGACCCCACAGACGAATGCGCTTCTTCCCTCACTGCTACGTCTTCGCATGTGCATTCCTCGTCGTGCTGCTGCCGGATCTGGCTGCCGGACAGGCCTCCAGCCCGAGCTTTACGCTCCTGACGAACCGGATTGGCGCGGGCGGACAGGTTGCCTCCAGTGCCAGCTTTTACCAGGACGGGGCACACGGGCAGGGCCTCATCGGCACGTCGGAGAGCACGACGTTCCGCCAGCATCTCGGCTTCATCCCCATGGCCCGCATCATAGAGAACACGGCGCAGAACGTCATCCATGTCGATCAAAGCGCCACGGGAGCGAACAACGGCACCTCCTGGTCTGATGCCTACGTGCACCTGCAGGACGCGCTCGACGAGGTCAATGCCGATCCGGATACCGAGTACGAGATCCGCGTGGCGGAGGGCGTCTACTTCCCCGACGAAGACAGCGACGGCGACCACACAGACGGCGACGAAAACGAGCGCTTTCTGATAGACCGCGACGGCCTAACGCTCCTCGGCGGCTATCCGTCCGGTGGAGGGACGCGCGAGGTTACGGCTCACGCCACCGTCCTTAGCGGCGATATCGACGACAACGACACCAAAAATAGCGACGGCGTTACCGAAAACGCCTCTGACATCAGCGGGGCCAATAGTAACCACGTGCTTCGCCTGAATGGAGACTTCTCATCGCCCAGCCTGACGAATACGCGGATTGATGGCGTCACCATCACGGGCGGCCAAGCCGATGGCGGGACCGCCGAAGACCAAAATGGTGCGGGCGTGTTCGTTCATCGTGGCAGTCCCATCTTCGTGCGCGTTGTGCTCGCCGGCAACCGCGCCGAATCGCTTGGTGGTGGTATGTACAACATGGGCAACCTGAGCACGGCCAGCCCCACGTTAGTCAACCTCACCTTCTCGGGAAACAGTGCGGCCAGCGGAGGAGGTGTATACAACAACGGGAAGTCAGGGATCAGCCGCCCGGACATCACCAACACCCTCTTCACCGGCAATACAGCCGCAGCGGGTGGGGCTATGTACAACGACGGCGTTGGCGGCGAGGCGGCGCCGGAGCTCACAAACGTCACCTTTGCCGGCAACACCACCGACGGCGATGCCGGCCTCGCCGGAGGCGGCGCGCTCTTCAACAACGCCAACTCAGGCGGCATCGCTGAACCAATTCTCGCCAACTGCATCCTCTGGGGCAACCAGGCTACGGGCAGCGGCGATGGCGACCAAATCAAGAACCTGGAGACTGGCGCGACCCCGGCCATCGGCTACTCGATCCTCGAGGGCGGCCTGGCAGCGGTGTCGGAGAACAGCGGCTCCTCAACGGCCGACTTCGGCACGCTGCTCGACGAGAATCCACAGTTTGTGGATGCCGATGGCAGCGATAACATCTCGGGCACCGGGGACGACGACCTGCGCCTACAGGGTCCTGGATCCGGCGGCGGTGCCTCCCCGGCTATCGACGCGGGTAGCAGCAACGAGTTGCCCAACGACGTGACTGACCTGGACGGCGATGGAAACACCAGCGAAGTCCTCCCCATCGATCGAAAGGGCAATCCGCGCGTCCAGAATGGAGCCAACGCCGCCACGGTGGACATGGGCATGTTCGAGTCCAGCGGCAGTCCCCTCCCCGTTGAGCTGACGCGCTTCACCGCGCGCACCCGTGACGAGGCCATTCGCCTTGCCTGGCGCACCGCCTCGGAGACCCAAAATGCTGGGTTCGCCGTTGAGCGCACCACGGCTACAGGCGGAGCTTGGACGCGCATCGGCTTTGTGGAGGGGCACGGCACCACCGCAACGCCGCAATCCTACGCGTTCACCGATGCCAATCCTCCCTACGCGGCCGATGTCCTGCACTACCGTCTCAAGCAAGTCGACCTCGACGGTGGTTTTACCTACTCCCCGGTCGTGGAGGTCGCGCTGACTCGTCCAGACGAGGTTGCTCTGCAGGGCAATTTCCCCAATCCCTTCGCGGGGCAGACCACCATCCGCTACAGCCTGCCCTCCGATGGCTCCGTCGATCTTCACGTCTTCGACCCGCTGGGGCGGAAGGTGGCCACGCTGGTAGACGGCAAAAAGGTCGCTGGCCAGCATCACGTCCAGTTTGATGCGCACACGCTGACCAGCGGAGTGTACCTGCTTCGCCTCTCTGCGCACGGCACGACGCAGACGCAAAAGATGACTGTGGTCCGGTAGGCCAGTCACGCCCCATTCAGGCCCCGGTCTCTTGCTCGCTTGCCTCTGCCGGCTACCGAAGCGCGCGCACCCATGGAGCACGCTTTGCACCAGTTATCGCCTTTCTGCTTTGCTATGCAACGCTTCCCCTCTGACGACAGCTGCCTGCTCGCATGCTCGATGCTTCTGATGGGGACGGTGGTCCTCGTTGGGGCACTCACCGCCATGCAGGCACGCGCCCAGATGGAAGATCCGTTCGACCTTCCTGAGACAGGCGTGTCGGGCCGTGCCGGTTTCGTGGCGGAGACGTACGGGGCCAGCGGCATCGCGGGCCGGCGCCCACAAGCCCGGAGCGAGGTCTTTGCCAACCTGTCCTTTGAACTCCTGGGGCTGGAGTCGGGCCTCAACCTGCTCTACTCGACGGAGAGTAACAGCCTGCGCCAGTCCATGAACCGGCTCGGGTTTGCGTGGTCGTGGGAGTGGGGGAATATCGAGGCAGGCACCGTGAGCCCAAGCTACTCCAAGTACAGCATGAATGGGGCGACCCTGCGTGGCGGGGCCCTCCAGCTCACCCCGGGGCCGCTCAACATGGCGTTCGCAGCCGGGCGGTCTCAGCGGGCAGTCGCGCCCAGCCAGGCCCGAGGCTTTCGGCAGCCGGCCTTCGCCCGGTGGATGTACGCCGGACGCGTGGGCGTGGGCGCCGAGGACCGGAGTCACTTCCACCTCATCGGCACGCTGGCGCGCGACATGGAATCGTCGATCGATCAGTTCGGCAGCGCGCGGCCATCCGAAAACCTCACCCTTACCCCAGATGTGGGCATCACGCTGTTCGACGGCACCGTCACCCTCCAGACGGAAGCCACCGTCTCGGCCTTCACCCGCGATACGCGCACCGAGGAAGTCGAGCCCGGCAGCGCTGTGCCCGACTTTTTGCTCAACCTCTACGCGCCACGCGTGGGCACCCGAGTCGATTATGCCGGGACGAGCCGCCTACAGTTCGACCTGAGTCCGTTCACATTGGATGCCTCGTATGAGCGCGTGCAGCCGGGCTTCCGCTCGCTTGGGCTGAGCCGCGTTCGCAGCGACCAGGAGGTCATCCGTATCAGCCCGCAGGTGGAGCTGTTTGAGCGGCGCCTTTCGGTGGGCCTCAACCTGCGGCGCACGCGCAACAACCTGCTCGACCAGCGGCTTGCCACGCGGAAGCAGCGGCAGATCGGCGGAACCGTGCGGGCGAGCTTGGCCCAAGGCGTCACGCTGAGTGGCTCCTACACCCGCATGGTGAACGAGCACACGTCAACGTCGGGCTCGGCGCTCGGACAGCAGCTGGAGCGGCGGTTCGTCACGCACACCGCCAGCCTGGCGCCAACGATCACCTTCCAGTCGGGCACCACCACGCACACCCTCTCGCTCTCCGGCAACGCCCAGCGCTTCAACGATCAACCGCGGACCAGCCCGCAGGGGCAGCCGGGCTTCGATGCCTCGTCTACCAACCTCACCACCACGGCCTCCTACGCGCTCGCCTTCCCGTCCGGGCTGTCGCTGTCGCTGAGCGGCAACTACCTCCGCAACGCTACCGAGCAGGCCACGACTACGGCGTACGGATCCAACGCCACCGTAGGATACGCCTTCTTCGACCGCGCCCTGCGCCTGACCGTGAACGCCGGCTGGTCGGAGAACCGGAGCCGTACAAACGGCGCCATCAGCCGCTGGACCCGCCAGCTCCGCCTCAACGGCAACGCCTCGTACGATCTGCCCTTCGGCGATACAGTCCAACTGTCGGTGCGCGGCCTGTCCAACCAGTCGCTGGAAGGGACCGCAACGGCCTTTCAGGAGGGACGGATGACCCTGCGCTACAGCCATGGATTCTGACGCCTCGCCTCGCGCGCCGCCTCGCCACATGTCTTTTGCCGCTCGATTGCCAACGACGTTATGCGTTGCCTTCAAGACGTACGATCCCATCGCGCCCGGTGGAGCTTATCGATTGGCCTTGCAGTTGTCGCCGGCCTCCTGGTCTTGGCGGCCCTGACGCCCACCGACGCGCGGGCCCAGGGCTCGCTGCAGGCTGCAGTGACCAACGTGCCGCCGGTCCTCTCTTCCCCATTCGTAGCCGATATCGAGCAGAACATCCGCCAGGGGCAGTACGGGGTCCAGCTTACCTACAGCAGCGCCAGCGCCACGCCCGTCACGGCCCGCCTTCGCCTGACGGTCCGCCACGAGGGGCAGCGCATCCTTGAAACCACCTCGCGGCCGGCCACCTTCACGCCCGGCACCTACCTCTACCGCACCTTCGACGAGGAGCCGAACCTGTCTTTCCCTGAGACGGCGCAAGACCTGATCGACCAGTTCACCGGCCAGCTCCGCCGCCAGGTCATCCGTGCGGGCGTACTCCCCGAGGGCGAATACACCATCGAGGCCACGCCGGTCCTAACCGACCCGTCGGCCCCCGTCAGCCCGGTTCCGGGCATGGCCCGCACCACGGTGCGCTACCCTGAGCCGCCGGCCCCCATCAACCCGGCCGATCAAGCCGTCGTGACGGTGGACCAACCCGTATTTTCGTGGACGCCAGTGAACGGGACGGGCGGCGACCGCTTCGCCTACGACCTGCTGATCGCAAAGGTGTTGCCGGGCCAAACGCCCCTGCAGGCCGTCGAGGCCAACCGGCTGGCCACCGGCCCCGACCCGGTCACGCTCCGCCAGCGGACGAGCTTCGCCTACACGGCCGATCTGCCGCCGCTGGAGCCGGGCGCCACGTACGCCTGGCAGATCCGCGCCCGCGAGACGACGCAAAATGTCCCGCTGAGCGACGACGGGGAAAGCGAAATCTACACCTTCACCTACCAGCCGCAGCCGGCGGGCTACGAGGCCGCCCGCCTCATCGCCCCGACGGACGACACGCCCGTCCCGAACCCCGACGCCATCCGCTTTACGTGGACGCCCCCGAGCGGCCCCCCGGCCCGTGAATCGGACCGCTACCGCCGCCTTGCGCAGCGGCTCGTCATCACGCCGCGCCAGTCCGGGCAAGAGGTCTCCGAAGCGCTGGACGAAAATGAGGCGCTCGCCACCACGGACCTCTCGTTCGAGACGAGTTCGCGGCAGACAGCCTCGTTCCCCTCCGAGGCCGACGCTGCACAAGAGGGGTCGTACGTATGGGCCGTTCAGCTGCTGGGCGTAACCGACGACGGCAGCGTGCAGACGATCACCACCAGCGCGGCCGCTGCCTTCTCCATCGGCGAGGCGGAGACGCCTCCGGTAGCCGAGAGCGGCACCATCCAGATGACGCGGTTTGCCTCGCTCGTCGGGACCGACAACCTGGAGCAGACCGGCGAACGCTACAGCGGCCAGGCCCAGATGGCGCTTGCCTTCACCGGGGCCGACGCGCCCGTTCGTCTGCCGGCCCAAGTGAACAACTTGCGCGCCACGGTCGATGACGCCGGCACGCGGGTCGCTCAGGAGGGCGAAGTGCTGAGCGATCGCATTCAAGCGTCGATGCCCTTTGCGCAGGTTCCCGGGCTGCGTCTGGAGACGCTCCGCTGGGACGATGAGACCCGCCGCCTCCAGGCCGATGCTCAGCTCACGCCGGAGGGTCCGTTCACCTGCGCCGATCCGTCGTTCGACCTGTCGGCGGAGGCCCTGACGTTGTTGCGCAATGGCACGGTGGCGGGCACGGCCACGGTGGAAACCGCGTGCGCCTTGCAGGTGGGTCCGTTCACGGCAACGCCCACGCGGACGACTCTGCATTTCGACCAGAACGGCAGCACCCAGACCGCGCGCCTCGAAAGCGAAGCCGAGCTGACAGTCAGCCCGTCCGTCAGCGTGACCGGGAGCCTCACGCTCAACCTGGTAAACGGCCAGTTTGAGGCGCTGGACTTCGTCGTCGACGAGCCGTTTGAGTGGGGGCTGCCGGCCGACGATCCCGCGCTCACCTTCCGCATCAACCGCGCCGAGGTAAACCTGGACGGATTGCTCATCGACGGGCAAAACACGCTGCTGCTGCCCGGTTCCAACACCGTCCGGGCTGCGTTCGACAGCCTGCGCGTGGGCTTCAACCCGGGCGGCATTCGGTCGGGGCGCGTCGTGTTCGACGAAGCGTTTGCCGTTGAAGCGGGCATGAACGCCGAAGGCCGTAACCTGACGTATCGCGCCGTGTCCACCAACGCCGAGCTTTCGCGACGCCCGGGCGTGCTCTTCGGCCTGACGGGCACGACCGTGCTCAGCCGGCGCGGCCTGCGTGGCGATGGCACGGCCTCGGCCCAGTTGTCGTTCGGTGACTGGGCACCAACGC
>CAYFQN010000106.1:3509-11133 GCA_964345285.1 uncultured Rhodothermales bacterium | reverse complement strand
TGAACTTGAACGGCACGCGCTGGCCGTCGTCGATCATGTATTCGACGCCCTCCACCCCCAGCACGTTGGCGATCTCGTGCGGGTCGGAGACGGTGGCGACGGTGCCGTGCCGCACGGCCGCCCGGGCGAACTCGGACGGCGTGAGCATCGAGCTCTCGACGTGGACGTGCGCGTCGATGAAGCCCGGTAGGATCACGGGTGCATCATCGCTTGCCGGGTGCCGTTCGATACCCGCAATCCGACCATCTCGCACACGGATTGTACCGGCGTACACCTCACGATGGAGTGGGTCGACGATCTGGCCGGTCTCGGTGAACGGTTGCGGCATAGCCCTTGGGGGGTGAGCGTGTGACTGTCTGTGCGTTTGGGGGTGTTACTCGTCCGCTACTCCCATACGTCGCCCTGCATCAGTCAATTCCCAGGTTGAAGCGGTCGCGCAGGTCTTGCACGTAGATGCCGAGGGCGTTGCGCAACTCGTAGGTCTCCTCGTACAGCGCGCGGTACGTGTCCGGAGCCATGTACGGCTCGCGCTTGAGCTGGTGCAAGCGCTGCAGCGCCGCATTGGCCGCCGTCAGGGCGCGCTTCACGCACGCGATGTTGCCCCCTAGCATGTCGCGCTCGTACCCGATGGCGTGACCTTCGGCGACTTTGGCAGGCACCTGCATGACATTGGCACAGAACTGAACGAGCGTGCTGTCCTTGACGCCGCCGGGCACGCCGTCCGACCAGTCCATTACGCGGCGGGTGAGTGCGAAGGCTTGCTGGTAGATGGGCAGGTGCTCCAAGGTATCGAGGGATGCATTACCCGGCTCGTCCGCAAAGTACGAATCGGCAAGGTGCGCTTCGTGCAGCGCCTCGTCGATCTCGCCCCAGGCGTCATCGGCGCCGGGGTCCTCGTCGTCATCGAGCCAGAGGAACGGAAGGGCCAAGTCGTCGCGCGTCCAGCCTTTCTCGTCGATGAAGCAGCGCAGATCGTTTTTCCATCGGGCCAACCGCTCCGGATCGTCTCGGGTCGGACGCGGATGCCGCGTCAAGAAATCGTGCAACAGCTCCATGTAGCGGTCGATGCGCTTGTCGTTCTCGCGCAGGAAGGCTTCCCACTGATCCTCATCCCAGGGCTCGTCGCTGTCCCAGTCGTAATCAGCCATATGCATCCGGTGGTTGGGGCGAGATGAGACACTCAGTCGGTGGACGTTGGAGAAGTTGGCTCGTGCGTGACCACTACGTCGCGTAACGCGTCGAGCGAAGGATCGATCTCGGGTGCGGGCGCCGCACGCTTCATCACGGCGGCCAGGGCGTCCGGAACCGGCACGGGCTCGCCGATGAGTGGCTCCACAATCTGCTCAAACTTGGCCGGATGGGCCGTGGCGACGAGCACCCAGTGCGGCGCGTCGAACTGCTCACGGATGTCGACAGCAGTGGCCGTGTGCGGATCCCACACTTCGCCCCACACCGACGGCCCCCGTTCGATCTGCCGACGGATGGCCGCATCGGAGACGCGCTCGGCCCGCACGGCCTGCCTGAGATCGTCGACGAGAGGCCAGTGATGCCGTACCCGCTCCATGTTGCTTGGGTCACCCACGTCCATAGCGGTGGCCAGCGTCTCTTCGGTGTCGAACGGCGTCCAATCACCCGTCTCCAGAAAGTGCGTCACCGGCCGGTTTGCATTGGTGGCCATGACGACGTCGTCGATGGGCAGCCCGCAGGCTCGCGCGTAGAGCGCGGCTAGCGCATTCCCCAGGTTACCGGACGGGACGATGAAGCCAGGCCGCATGCCGTGCCGGCGCTGATACCACAGGCTCGCCGCCGCGTAATACGTCATTTGCGGGAGCAGCCGCCCCAGGTTGATGCTGTTGGCCGAGGAGAGCCGCCGGTGCGTTTGCCACCAGTCGTCCTGAAAGGCCGCTTTCACGAGCTGCTGGCAGTCGTCGAAGACGCCCCGCACGGCGACGGTGAGCACATTCCCGCCCCAGCCGGTGAGCTGCTTCTCTTGCCGGTCGGACACCCGCCCTTTCGGGTAGAGTACGATGACCTCCACGTTCGGCTTCTCGTGGAACGCCGCAGCAACGGCAGCGCCCGTGTCGCCGGAGGTAGCCACGAGAATGGTGACCGCCTCATCGGCGCCCTCGTTGAGGTGAGATAGACAACTGGCCAAAAAGCGGGCCCCCACGTCCTTGAACGCCGCGGTCGGGCCGTGGAACAGCTCGAGCACCGCCGTGTCGTCTTTCAGCTCGCGCAGCGGAATAGGAAAGCCGAACGTCTCCCGGCAGATGGCAGGTAAATTTTCCTCCAACCGGTCGCCGGCAAAAAACGGTCGCAGCAGCGTCTCGGCGATGGAGACGATATCGTCCTGTCCGTCGAACGCCGACAGCGAAAACGTGGGGAACTCGGTAGGCACATACAGGCCCCCATCGGGGGCGAGGCCCGCGGCGAAGGTCGTGGCGAGCGGCGCGCGATGGGTACGGTCTCGGGTGCTGACGAACTCCATGGGCGTACAGTGCGTGATGCGCGGCGCAGGCGATCTGCCCTTGCCACGTGGTGTCATTCGAATGATAGGCGAGTCGTCCAGAGGAGTCAACCCGCAGGCCCCAATCCTTGACGTTCACGTCCCGTCTAGCTCGTCGTAAGCGGTCGTCCAGGCATCGGTGGCCTGGCCGGCCTCGGCGAACGCCTCAACCATAGCGGCCTGCACGTGGGCGGCGGTGTCCGGCCCCATGCACCAGGCAAAAAGGCTGGGGCCGGCGCCGGCAATGGAGCATCCCAGCGCGCCCCCTGCAATGGCGGCCGATTGGACGCGTCGGAAGCCCGGAATAAGGTGCGCCCGATGGGGCTCGACGAGCACATCCTCGAACGACCGGCTGATGAGCCTGGCATCGCCCTGGAAGCACCCGGCAACGAAAGCAGATAGGTTAGCCGCGTGCTGGACGGTGGTGGCGAGTGGGACGGCCTCGGGCACCACACGCCGGGCATCGCGCGTTGCGATGTGCATGTGCGGCCGAACGAGCACACAACACAGGCCGGATGGAATGGGAACTCGCACGATGTCTGGCGGGTCCAGCGCGCGGGTCAGCACGAGCCCGCCATACAAGCTCGGAGCGACGTTGTCGCCGTGTAGCGCACCGCTTGCCACGGCCTCACCACGCAGGGCGTAGCGGAACATGGCCTCCTGGGTGAGTGGCGCCTCGAGCAGCTGGCTGGCCGCTTGAATGGCTGCAACAGCCGACGCAGCCGATCCGCCCATCCCCGACCCCAAGGGAATGCCCTTCTCAATCGTAAGCGCAAACCCGAACGGCAGGTCGCGGTCCGTGATGAGATCCAGCAATCCCTTCGTGGCCGTGTTTTCGGCCGGGTCGTGCGGTAGATCGGTCACCACCCCGGTGATGGCGTCGATATGCACCGCGGGGGCCTCTGTTCGCCGGATGTGCACGCGGTCGCCCACAGCGGGGAAAACGCAGCCCAACGTGTCGTATCCTACGGCTACATTGCCGATCGAGGCCGGTGCGAACGCTACTGCCTCCTTTGAGGCAGCGTTCGTCTCGGAGTGGGAAAGCGGCGACGGGCTGTTCATGCAACGGAAGGTCGTGGCGACCAATGGTTACGAAGGAACACGGAGCAGGTCGGCAAACACACCCGCGGCTGTCACGGCAGGCCCTGCCCCGGGCCCCTGTACGACGAGCGGGTTGGTGTTGTATCGCTGCGTACGGAACTGCACGATGTTGTCGGTGTGATTGATGCGCGCAAAGGCGTGGTCTGCATCGTAGCGGCGTAGCTTGACCGATGCTTCGCCCGTGTGGTCCACGGCCCCGACGAAGCGCAACACCTGGCCTTGCTCACGAGCCTCTCGCAGAATAGCCGTCATCCGGTCGTCGTAGTCGGCTAGTTGGTCGAGAAAGTCGTCGACAGACCCGGCCTCCAAGCCATCGGGCACGAGGCTCTCGACGCTCACGTCGTCCAGTGAGAGGTCGACGCCCATCTCCCGGCCGAGGATCACAACTTTCCGGGCCACATCCATGCCAGACAGGTCGTCGCGCGGGTCGGGCTCGGTGAAGCCGTTGGCCTTGGCCTCGCGCAGGATCTCGGAGAAGGCCCGCTCGCCGTCGAATGCGTTGAACAGGTACGAGAGCGTGCCCGACAGGATGCCTTCGATGTGTAGTACGCGGTCGCCTGTCTCGATCAGGTTTCGCAGCGTCTGGATGATGGGCAGGCCGGCGCCCACCGTCGTCTCGTACAGGTACTGCGGCCCCGGCCCCCGGCTCGATCGGCGGAGCGTGCGGTAGGTTGCCACGTCGCTCGTGTTAGCCTTCTTGTTGGGGGTGATCACATGGATTCCCTGTTCGAGCCACTCGCCGTACCGATCGGCCACGGCCTGGCTCGACGTGCAGTCGATAAGCACGGCGTGGGGATGGTAGTCGGTGCGGATGTGATCAACCAGTGCGTCGAGATCCGGTGCGGGCGCAGTGGCTTCCAGGTCGGCCCGCCACTGCTGCAGGTTGATGTGCTGCTCGTTAAGGAGCAGATGCTGTGTGTTCATGATACCGCGCACGCGAATATCGATCCCGTTCTCCTCCCGCAAGTGATCGCGCTGCGCAGCGATCTGGTCGAGCAAGTCCGACCCGACGTTCCCCGGCCCGATGATGCCTACGCTGAGCGTGTGGTTCGACAGGTAGAAGCCGGCATGGGCCGCCCGGAGCGCCCGCGTCGCGTCTTGCCCATCGACCACTACCGAGATGTTGCGCTCGGAGGAGCCCTGCGCAATGGCCCGGACGTTGACGTTCGCGGCGCCCAGCGCGCGGAAGAACGTCGAGGCCACGCCGGGCGTCCCGGCCATTCGGTCGCCCACCACGGCGAGGATGCTGCAGTCATCGGTCACCTCAACGGATTGGATGCGGCCCTGGTCGACCTCGGAGCGAAAGGCGCGCGCCGTCGCGTCGTTTGCTTGCTGCGCGTGCTGCGCAGGCACGGCAAAGCAGATGGAATGCTCGGAGCTGCCTTGCGAGATCATGATGACAGACACGCCAGCGTTTTCGAGCGCGTCGAACAGCCGTCGCGCCACACCGGGCACGCCAATCATGCCTGCCCCCTCCAAGTTAACGAGGGCGATGTCGTCGATGGTGGCGAATCCTTTCACAGTGCGGTCCATCGTGCTGGTGAGGTGGATGCGCGTGCCCGGCCCGTCTGGCTCGAACGTGTTCTGGATCATGATTGGGATGCGCTGCTCGAAGGCAGGCGCGAGCGTGCTAGGGTGGATCACCTTCGCGCCGAAGTATGCCAGTTCCATCGCCTCGTGATAGGACAGCGTGTCCAACCGGCGGGCATCCGGCACGTGCCGGGGGTCAGCACTCATCACGCCATCCACGTCTGTCCAGATGTGCAGGCCATCGGCGTGGAGGAGCGACGCAAAGATCGAGGCCGAGAAGTCACTCCCGTTGCGCCCCAGCGTCGTGGGAGCCCCGTCCGGCGTGGAGGCGACATACCCGGTAATCACGCGCACATCGGCCGGATGCGCTTGGTGCCACGCGGCAAACTGCTCGCGAGTGGCGTCCCAGCAAACTGCCGGGCCCAACTCACCGGACTCTACAGTTAGCACGTGGCGCGCATTGAGCACGGCCACGTCACACCCAGCGGCCTGGAGGTGGGCCCCCAAGAGCCGAGCCGACCAGATCTCTCCATAGCCCGCGACGAGGTCCTGCGCTGTAGCCGGCACAGTGCGAAGCAGCCGCATCGCCCGCATGACCTCATCGATGGCCTGAATATCATCATCGATCTGTTGGCGAAGTTCCGCACCGGCCTCATCGCCGACGAGCGCGTCGGCCAGCGCATGCTGCTGCTCCTGCACGGCGCGCAGCACCGGCTGGTAGTCCGTATCCGGTGTGCGGATCGAGGCGACGAGGCCCATCAGCTGATCGGTGAGATCGCCCATTGCGGAGACGACCACGGCGCAGGGCGTCGCGGCATCTTTCACGATGCGCCCCACATGGCGCACGCGCTCAACGGACGCGAGGCTCGTGCCGCCAAATTTGTATACAGTCCAGGAGGTACGCACTACAACTGGAGGTTCAGGTTGCACTGCCATGCCGTTGGCAGCGCCAAGATATCGACGAGATGCCCGTCAGGGCGTGGCCGGCTCGGTCGCACCGAAGCGTTTGATGACGCCCGTGAAGACGGTGGTAAGCTGCGGCGCGGCAGCGCGGGCGGCGGCGAGCACGTTGTCCATCGTAACCGGCGCGAGCGCATCCGGGAAACACTCATCCGTGATGACCGACAGAGCAAGCACGCGGATGCCCATGTGGCGTGCTACAATGACTTCTGGGACCGTACTCATACCTACAGCGTCGGCACCCAGACGGCGAAGCATTCGGTACTCCGCCTTGGTTTCTAGGTTGGGGCCTGCGACTGCGACGTACACCCCCTGCTGTAGCTTGACCTGATGCGCCAGGGCCACTTCTTCGGCCCAAGTGCGCAGCGCCGCATCGTACGGATCGCTCATGTCCGGGAAGCGTGGCCCCCAGTCGTCCACGTTGGGCCCCACGAGCGGGTTGGCGCCTTGCAGGTTAATGTGGTCGGTAATGAGCATGAGATCACGCTCCGCAAACTGCGGATTCATCCCGCCCGCAGCATTGGCAACCAGTAGCGCCTCGATGCCCAGCGCGCCCATCACCCGTACCGGGAGCGTGACCGCTCGTGCTGAATAGCCCTCGTACAGATGGACCCGGCCTTGCATGGCCAGAACGGGCACGCCCCGGAGCGTACCCGCGAGAAAGCGCCCATCGTGCGACGTCACGGTGGCGTGTGGCATGTGGGGGACCTCCGCATAAGGCAGTGTCGTCTCGACGTCGATCTGCTCGGCCAACGGACTCAGCCCCGTTCCTAAAATGAGACCCAGGCGCGGCGCGCTGGCCCAACGCTCTCGGATGAACGCGGTGGCTTCGCTGACCTGCTGTCGATACGCGGCAACCGAGGGGGCTGGGTCAGCCGCGGCGTGCGATGTGGGATCCTCCATAGTACCTGCTTCGATGTAGCTATTCCGATACGCGCGGTAGTGGGACTATCGCGCGCTAATCCATGTTCTTCAAGATCCGACGGATCCGCTCAATCTCTTCGCTGGAGGTCGACTGGCGCTCAGCGTCTCGGTCGTCGTCTTGGACCTGGGCATCACCAGGCTCTTCTTCAGCCTCCTCCGTGGAGGACGCTTCGGGAGCGTCCGCGGTCTCACCCGATGGGGTCTCGGATGCTGCCGACGACGTGTCCGGGTCTGCCGAGAAGAGGGAGTTGACACGGAATTCGCGGTGCGTCTCCTGTGCCCCTTCGGCGGCCTCGCCAGAGTCGGCCGTCCTGTCTGCCTCAGACTGCGGCTTTGTCTCAGGCTGCGACTCGGGGCGATCTACCTCTTGACTCGGCTCTGGTGAGGCTGGAGTGGGGCCGTCTGGCTGACCAGCCCACGACCCCGTGGTTGAGGTCGCGGTGAACGAGTTATCGGGGTCAGACGGCTCTTCAAGGTCGGGTTGATCCACGGCGGAGGACGGCCCAGGGTCGTCAATCGGTGCATCAGACGCACGACGTTGATCCCCCGTCGAGTGCGCCGGCTCCGGCTCGGAGGCAGAGGGCTCGGAGGCAGAGGGCTCGG
>CAYFQN010000106.1:0-3409 GCA_964345285.1 uncultured Rhodothermales bacterium | reverse complement strand
GGCTCGGAGGCAGAGGGCTCGGAGGCAGAGGGCTCGGCCCTGGACGCGGCAGGCGCCTCCGTCACAGGCTCGCCCTCGTCCTCGGGAGCCTCAGAATACAGCTCGTCTGGGGGCTGGTCGGTGGGCTGGTCGGTGGGCTGGTCGGAGGTAGCGATCTCGTCCAGGTTCAGGGTGCTCTCGCTTCCGCTCGACGCCCAGCCCTCCCCAATCGACTGCATATCCTCCTCGGTGGGCTCGTGAGTCGACGCATCCTCCGAATCGCTGTCTTCTTCCGGCGGTGCAAATTCGGACCAGTCGGCTGAAGACTCTGGGGCTGAAGGATCCGTAGCGGACTGTGCGTCGCCCTGCGTGCTGCCTGGCGCGGGCTGCTCGGGCGAGTCAGCGACCGCGAGTGGCTCCTCCGTCTCGTCTGACGCGTCATCCTCAGTCTCGCCCTCGGCAGAAGACAGGCCGGCCGCTTCCTCGGGATCAGCGTCATCTGTTGGTGGCGCATCGCCTGCTGGTGGCCGCTCGCCCACCTGCTCGTGAGGGCCCGGGGCATCTGCGTCAGCGGACGGCTCGGTTTCACCGCCGGAGGCAAATTCCTCAAAGAAGGCAGAGAGTTCGTCTTCTTCCTCGGGCGTCATCCGCGGTTCATCGGCGTCGCTGGATGCCCCGGCAGCGCCTTCCCCGAAAAGCTCCTCGTCCAGTGCAGACGTGTCGGTGTCCTCGGCGCCAGGGGCCTCGGCATCCGACTTCCCCACCTCCTCGAAGTGCGGGGAGATCTGTTCCAGATCGACGCCGGCCTCGCGGAGCTTCTTGCGCTCTTCGGTGGGCAACAGCTTGATAAAGCCGATGGGGTCGTCGCCCTCGAAGCGGGCGAGCAACTCCATTTCGGCCATGAGGAAGGAGCGCAGGCGGGCGACGATCTCGCCACGGCGGTCGTCGATCCGTTGCGTGCGGCGCTGCAGTTGATCACGGTCTTCTTTCGCCTCTTGGCGTATCTCGCGGGCCTCGGCCTTCGCCTCGTTTACGATCAACTCGGCTTCGCGCTCCGCGTTTTTGATCTTGTCCTCAGCGTTCTCACGGGCTGTCTGCAGCGCTTCCTGCAGCGCTTCTTCGACACGCTCGTAATGCTCCAGCTTGTTGTGGAGGTCGCTCACCTTGTCTTCGAGCCGACGGCGCTCGTCGGCAATCTCCTCCCATTGCGTAGCCACGATGTCGAGAAAATTGCGCACCTCGCTCGGGTCGTAGCCGCGCAGGCTCTTATCGAACTCTTGCTTCCGGATATCAAGCGGCGTCAACTTCATAGCGGTTGGGTCCTGCGTGCAGGGAGCACCTGCACCGATTCATTCGGAGGGCTCGGGTCGCCTCCATGATACAGAAGAGTGCGCTTCAGGCGCAACGTTCGGGTAGTCGGGGATGCCGCGAACGGCGGCGCAGGTCGTCAGTCGTAGTCGCGCGGGCCAAAGATCGCGCTCCCGATGCGGACCATGGTGCTGCCTTCTTCAATCGCCACCTCGAAGTCGTTACTCATCCCCAGCGAGAGCGTCTTCATCGTCACCGACGGGTTGTCTCGGGCATCGTACGTCTCAAACAGCTCGCGCATCTGCTGGAACGACGGCCGCGCATCCTCCGGGTCCTCGCTGTAGGCGGCCATCGCCATCAGGCCGCGCACATCGAGGTGGTCAAACGCGGCCAGGCGATCGAGAAATTCGTGCGTGTCGTCCGGCGCGAGGCCGTACTTCTGATCGGCGCCGGAGATGTTGACCTGCACGAGGCAGGGCATGACACGGTCGTTGTTGGCGGCGCGCTTGTTCAGTTCCTTGGCCAGGCGGGGGCTGTCGAGGCACTCGAAGCAATCGGCATGGCGGGCAACGAACTTGGCCTTATTGCGTTGCAGGTGGCCGATCATGTGCCAGTTCAGATCGCCGCCGTTGAAGCGGCCGGGGTGCTGCTGGGCCTTGTCGCGGAGCTCGCGGGCCCGGTTTTCGCCGAAGTGGCGCAAGCCGACCTCATAGCCCGCCTCGACCATGGCCAGCGGAAAGGTCTTGGTGACGCCGACAAGCGTGATGTCATCGGCCCGGCGCCCGGCGCGCTGGCAGGCGTGCTCGATACGCTCGCGCACCGACTCATAGCGCTCGGCAATAGCTTGAAGATCAACGGGTTGGGTTTCGGCCATGGTGACTCGGTGGTCAATAGGTAGCGATGGTCAGCATATTGATATTGCCCCGTCGCTGCCTTTGATCCACGCCGGCTCGCTCCTACTGCGCCCGCGACGCGTCAAACACCGTTAGTGAGCCGCGCTGCACCTCGTAATGGATGCGGATGGGCCGGCAGCACACTTCACAGTCTTCGATGTACGTCTGCTCGCGCACGGACAGGTCGAGCAGCATCGAGATCGACTCCCAGCAGTACGGACACGTAAAAACGTGCTCGTGCAATCCGCCCCCGGCGGCATGTCGCGTGTCGGATGGAATCATCGGGGTGAGCGTGGAAGGTACGAAAGTGGTGCGATGCGGGCCGGTGGAATGCGAGGTGCCCACACGTGCGGGCAATCGATGCTGAGGTGAAACGTTCAACCCACGACGAAAAACCCACAACGCGCAATCTTCCTCACACTTCGGCGCGCAAGACCTCCAGCGGCGGTCGGCTGTAAATGCCTCGCGAGTTGGCCAGCCCTACCAAAATGGTGAGCCCGGTCACCGTGCCCAGCGCAATGAGCAGTGGGACGGGGGCCGCCACGAAGGGCCCTTCGAAGACGAAGTACGAAAGCGCCCAACTCCCCCCCAACGACAGCACGAGCCCTGTCAGCGCCGCGAACACGCCGAGGAAGAGGTATTCGATCGTCATGATCTTCATCACCGTGTGCCGCGACGCGCCGAGCGTCTTGAGCAGCACGCTCTCCTCGATGCGCTGGTAGCGGCTCACCACTACGGCGCCCACCAGCACGATGAGGCCCGTCAGGATGCTAAAGAGTGCCATGAAACGAATCACGTACGAGAGCCGGCTGAAGAGCGCGTCGAAGGTCGATAGGACGAGCGACAGGTCGATGGCCGCCACGTTCGGGAACTGCTGCACGATCTGACTCTGCACGCGGGCCGACGCCTCTTCCGTCTCGGCGCGGCTGAGCACGACGTGCGTCTGCGGCGCATCCTCCAGCACGCCGTTGGGGAAGACGACAAAGAAATTCGTCTGGATACGCTGCCAATCCACCTGGCGCAGGCTGCCGACGGTCACCTGCAGCGGAATGCCCTGCACGTCGAACGTCAGCGTGTCGCCGATGCTGACGCGTAGCACGCTAGCGATCTCCTCTTCCATCGAGACGGGCACGGGCCGGGCGCCCTTCGCAAATGGATCGCCCGCATACTCGGACACGAACTCACCCTCCAACAATGTCTCGGAGTCGATCAGCGAGTCGCGGTAGGTG
>CAYFQN010000105.1:4324-11172 GCA_964345285.1 uncultured Rhodothermales bacterium | reverse complement strand
GCGAGGGGAGGCTCAGGGCGCTGTAGCGGTGTAAGGAACAGCATGAAGAACGGGAATCTACAGGACGAGCGCAACCTGCCCGATGAGCCAACTGCATCCGAGGGCTGCATAGATACCTAGAATGTAACCTGCTACGCCCATCAGCAGTCCTACAGGAGCCATGGCGGGTAAATAGACCCCCGCCACAATAGGGGCGCTGGCCGCGCCTCCCACATTGGCCATGCTACCGGTCGCCACAAAAAACAGAGGAGCTCGGAAATACCGGGCTGCGGCAAATAAGACAAGGATGTGGACGGCGATCCATACGACGCCCGTCACGAGATACATGGGCACGTCTAGAACCACGCTCAGGTCAGCCTTTGCGCCGATAGAGGTCAAGAGCAAGTAGAGAGCAAAATAGCCGATTTTCGAGGCGCCCTTTCGCTCCAGGTTTTGCAGCGGGGTGAATGAGAGGGCTAGCCCTACGGTAACCACGATGAGCACGGCCCACGTCCCACTCGAGATCACACTCCCCAATTCCGGGAGCAGGTTGCCCGTCAGGCGAGACGCGACGGCCGCGGCCAGCGCGATGCCGACGATAAACGCGTAGTCGCCGATCTCGGCAGGTGTTCGCTCTTGCTCCAGCGAGGCCATCCGTTCGTTGAGCTGTTGAACGTGTGAGGCATCGGCGCCCACCCAGCGGTCGAACCGCTGCTGATATGCACTCAGAAAGATGAGCACGCCCATCCAGCCGTAGCCTACCACCACATCGACCACCAGCAGGGGCGCTAGGGTGCTCGCTGAGGCGCCGACGCTTTCCTGGATGGCCACCAGGTTGGCGGTCCCTCCGATCCAACTGCCTGATAACGAAGCGAATCCCTTCCAGGCCTCGGGGTCTGCGAAGAAGCCGCCGAGGAGCCCGAAGGCGATCGGGCCGCCGATGACAATCCCCACCGTACCGGCGAGCATCATAACCAGCGCCATGGGGCCGAGCCGCAAGATCGCACGGATGTCCACCGTAATCATCAGTAAGAAGAGGGCAAACGGCAACAGGTAGGTCGACATCCAGTCGTATACCGGACTCTCGGGCGGGATGATGCCTAGCGTGGTCGACAGCATTGGCACGAAGTATGCCCAGATTACAGGAGGCAGGAACTTGAAGACACGTTCCAGCAACGGGAAAGTGCTGAGCCAGAAGACGAACCCGAGAACGGCGCTCAGAAACGCCGCCAACGGCATGGGGTCCTGAATGAGCGCGGGGGACATGCACCAGGGGGCGATAACGAAAAGCGTCAACAGGACTTCAGGGTACGAAACCCAAGGCGCCCCTGCAACGGCGTTGACGCATCCTCAAGCTCCGCCATCCTTACGACGGCAAGCCCAATCGGGGCTGCAGGATGGTACGGCGTCTCCCAGTTCATTTCATATTCACTCCCTGGACTTGAACCGCTCGCTTGTTAAATTGTAACCATCCTTGGAATTATCTACAGGCAGTATGCCGCATGGCAGCATGACTTTTTATGCGTTCGGACTTAACCACGAGTCAGCCTCCGTTCAAGCCACAGAGGCGTTTGCACTGAGCGACGCCGCGCGTCAGCGGCTGTATCAGTCGATCGTTCTGCAAGACGACGCCGAGTTGATTCTGCTCTCCACGTGCAATCGCACGGAAGCGTATCTGTACGGAGAGCCGCGCGACGTGGGACGGGTGCAACAAGCGTTGGCTGCGCATGCGGGCCAATCATGGCCGGCCGAAAAGGCTTTTTTGTTGGCGGATGAACCCGCCGTGCGGCATGTGCTCGAGCTCAGCAGCGGTCTCCGGTCCCTCGTGCTGGGCGATGCACAAATCCTCGCCCAGATGAAAGATGCGTACCGTGGAGCCGTGGAGGCAGATACTGTCGACACGCTGCTCCACCGCCTGATGCACACGGCCTTTCGGGCCGCCAAACGCGTCGCCAACGAGACGGCACTCGCCAGTGGTGCCGTGTCGGTCTCCAGCGCGGCCGTGGCCATGGCGCGCGATCATTTCCGCGGCCTGACAGGCGAAGGCTTGGACGGCCGACGGGTCTTGCTCATCGGGGCTGGTAAGATGGGACGGCTCGCTCTGACGGCGATGCGCAGCTACGCCCCGTCTTCGATTACCGTGACCAACCGCTCGGCCGACCGGGCGGATGAGGTGGCGTCTGCACACGATGCCCACACTGCGCCGTGGCAGGAACGCCATGAGTTGGCTGCCGAGTCCGATGTGGTTATCGTGGCTACGGGGGCACCCGATCCGGTACTCACCCCCGAGCGTATGCCGTCCGCCGCGGGCGACCTGTCCACGCTTCTGATCGATATCTCGATGCCCCGCAACATCGATCCCCGTATCGACCAGCTTGCGGGATACACGGTGTACGACTTGGACGCGCTGCGATCCTGGACAAACCGCGTTGAGGCGCAGCGCGGCGCAGAGGTGCCCGAAGCCAAGGCCATCTGCGACGAACTGATGAGCGATTTTGTCACCTGGGTTTTTCACCAGCAGGCCTTGCAGCCGGCTATTCAAGCAATTCGAGGTACGTTCGACGCAATCCGTACGCAGGAAATTGACCGGCATCACCAGCGCTTTTCGAAAGTCGACCGGGAAGAGTTGGATCAGCTGACCCGCTCGATCATGCAGAAGCTGCTGGCGATTCCGATCGTGCGGCTAAAAAATGTAGAGCCGGATAGCATCGACTTTGTACGGGGCATCGAACTGCTGCGCGTTTTATTCGAGCGGCCGGACGAGTGCACCGAGGCCGAGTCCACGCCGCGTTCGAGCACCACATCCAGGCGAGGGGAGCAGCCCCGGCTCTCGAAAATCCCCCCGCAATGCCCGTTTGGCGAGATGCCGGCTTCCACCAAGCCGGAGGACGAGCCGGCGTATGACGAACTCTTGCGCCGCGTGCTAACGG
Source organism: uncultured Rhodothermales bacterium (assembly GCA_964345285.1). Lineage (GTDB taxonomy): Bacteria > Bacteroidota > Rhodothermia > Rhodothermales > Salinibacteraceae > JAAAPH01. The sequence continues at coordinate 8,263 of CAYFQN010000105.1, read as the reverse complement.
AGGCCATGCATGATGAACGGGCCAATGGAACGACGTCTGACACAGTGCCTGGCGACGACGCGTGAGGGCTCCCTATGCTACCAGATCCCATCATGCTGGGCACGCGCGGCAGTCAACTCGCTCTGTGGCAGGCACACCGCGTCAAGGATCAGCTGGAGATCGCAGGGCACTCTGTTACCCTAAAACAGATCACTACACGGGGCGACCGGGTGCAGGACGTTCCCATGTCGGAAGTGGGCGACGAGGCCTTGTTTACGAAGGAGATCGACCGGGCGATGCTCCGCGAAGAGATCGACATCGCCGTGCACTCGCTCAAGGACTTGCCGTCGCGCCTCCCAGACGGCATCACACTGGCTGCCGTGAGCGAGCGAGCGACGCCCTTCGACGCGTTCGTCGCACATCCGGACTTTGACAAGCCGCTGGACGCTCTCCCCGAAGGCGCTACGATCGCTACGTCTTCATTACGCCGGAAAGCGCAGTTAAAAGCGTGGCGAACAGATCTGAACATCGTTCCCGTCCGAGGTAACGTCGACTCCCGCCTGGAGAAGTTGGCGGCGAGCCAGTGGCATGGGATGGTGCTCGCCGTGGCTGGGCTCAAGCGCATGCAGTTGGACGATGCGATTCACACCTCGTTTCCGCCGTCCATCATGGTCCCAGCCGTGGGGCAGGGCGCACTGGGCGTCACATGCCGCACCGCAGACGCATCGCTTCACAATCGGGTTCGGGCCGTCATCCACCACCAGCCGACAGGCCGTGCAGCCGCGGCAGAACGTGGGTTCATGAAGCGGATTGATGGGGGATGCCACGTACCCACGGGGGCGTGGGCGCGGCACGAAGGGGAGGACTTGGTCATAGACGCGTGCATCGCCGCTCTGGATGGATCCGCGTTGTACCGCGATCGGAGCACCTGTACGCCGGGGCAAGAGGCGGAGGCGGGTGCCACCCTGGCGGATCAGCTGCTCGATGCAGGCGGGGCGGCCATCATCGAAGCCGTTCGAGCCTCGTTGTAGCTATGCGTATTGCTGATGGACCGGCCGTCGTGTTACTCCGGCAGGCGGACGAAACCGACGATCGGTACGAGCGGGCGCTTTGCGAGCGGGGGTTTAGGGCACGCAGCGTACCCGTCCTTTCGTTTCGATACCCCAACCAAACCGCTCTCCGTGCGCGCCTCGCTACCCCGGGACGCTACGCGGGGCTCATCGTGACAAGTCCTCGCGCCGTTCGCGCCTTGGCCGAGGCAGGAGAAGCGTCGCCCACATGGGCCGACTGGACGCACAAGCCGACATACGCCGTCGGCCCCAAGACGGCGTCGGCGCTGCGCGCCCTGGGATGCCACCCAACCGGGCAGCAAGCGGGAAGGGGGGCGGCACTGGGGGCCGTTATTGCAAAAACAAACAAACCCTATCTGTTTGTCTGCGGCAACAGGCGGCGAGATGACCTCCCCAACACGCTCCGCCAGGCCGGTACGCCGTTCGAAGAACTCGTCATCTACGAAACCGGACTGCGCTCTGACCTAAACCTGCCGAGCCCTGCGGAAGGTGACTGGCTCGTGTTCTTCAGCCCCTCGGGCACCCAGGCTGTCAATAGCCATGCCCCTGAACAGATGCAGGGGTACCGGCTGGCCACCATTGGCCCCACAACAGCCGATGCGTTGCGAGACCTCGGGCTCGTCCCTCAAGCCGTGGCGAGCGAACCGTCTCCGGCGGCTTTGGTCGCCGCCGTCGAACAGGCCACGCACGGGTGAGAGTGTCAGCCGCCGCTCGGTATGGCCCTATCAACAGCGTCGCGAATGCGCGCGGTGGCCCGTTCAGGTCGGGTTGCCGTAGCGACGGCGGACAGCACCGCGACTCCGTGAGCGCCTGCGTCGAGGGCGGGCTGAACGCGTTCTGACGTAATCCCGGCGATCGCAATCACTGGGATGGGGACGGCGTCGCATGCTGCCGACAATCCTTCCAGCCCTTTGACCGAGGCCCGATTGAACTTGGTTTGTGTGGTGAATACAGGACCGAAGCCGATGTAGTCGGCGCCGTCTTCATATGCTTGCTGGGCTTGGGCTGGTGTTGTGGCTGTCGCGCCAATAATCACGCCGTCACCCAGTATCGCCCGTGCTGCGTCAATCGGGAAGTCATCTTGGCCCAGGTGGATGCCCGCCTGCAGCGCTTGGGCAATATCTAGGTGGTCGTTGATTATGAGTGGAACGCCCGCCGCTTCGCACACGGCCTTTCCCTTGCGCGCGGCAATGAGTTTGTTACGGATCCCGCCCCGCTTCTGCCGAAACTGGATGACATCGGCCCCGCCAGCGATCCCTTGCTCAGCTAGTTCCGCATGCGAGAGACGCTGCTGGATGTAAAAGTCAGAGATGACGTGCAGGCGTCCGACCTGCTTTTTCGAGTGGGTGCCGTTGGCGTTTAATTCCATCGTGGGCAGTAGCCGATGCGTGAGGAGAGCGATATCGAGTGGGTTCCTGGAAACCGCATCGCCATCGTCTGTTTCAGGAAGGCTCGTGTTGGACGTTTGATTCCAGAACAGTTGACCGGGGCACGCCCCACATACAGTAGCACACAGCGACTCTGTGTACATCGAACGAGATGAACTACGCAATGGACGAAAAGCAACTCGTCGCGGATGCAAACGCTATCTTTTCGGCCGCGATCCGCGCGGTGCAGGCCAATGCGTTAATGACCGCTGAACCGGTGAGGGAGGCCTTGTCGGCGGCATCTCGGCCTATTCACATCGTTGGCATGGGAAAGGCCGCTATGGCGATGGCTGGCGCGTTGGAGCAGCGGGTCGACCAGCCCGTTGCCGGCGGCACGGTCGTCGTCCCGTATGACTATCCGGCGCACTACCCTGACCGCCTACCTACGCCGCAGCGCCTTACGGTGAGGACGGCAGCTCATCCGGTGCCTGACCGGGCCAGCGTGGAGGCCGGAACGCACTTGCGATCAATCGCCGAAGCGTGCACACGCGACGATCTGCTGCTGGTGCTGATATCGGGGGGCGGATCGGCGTTGGCCGTTGATCCGCCGTCGGCGCTCGGTCTGAAAGACGTCCAGCGCACCGTGGATTTACTGCTGGCAAGCGGCGCGCCTATCCAGGCCATAAACACCGTTCGCAAGCATCTCTCCCGGATTAAGGGCGGGCAGCTGGCGCAAGCGGCGGCTCCGGCTGCTGTACATGCCCTCGTCGTCTCGGATGTGGTGGGAGACGACCTCAGCACCATCGCGAGCGGACCCACCGTGCCCGACCCCACGACGTACGCCGATGCCATTGAGGCGCTGACCGCACACGAGGTCTGGACGAATGCGCCAGCCTCGATCCGCGATCACTTGATGGCTGGGCACAACGGTACCCACTGCGAGACGCCCAAGCCGGGCGACGAACTCTTCGACAACGTGGTGACGTCGCTCATTGGAACCAACCGACTAGCGCTGAACGCGGCGGCTGCCGAGGCACGGGAGCGCGGGTACCATCCGCATGTGGTCACCCAAACGATGGCTGGCGAGGCGCGCCACCTAGCCCAGCAGCACGTTGACGTGATCATGCAGCATGCCGATCCCGAACCGGCTTGCTACCTCTGGGGTGGTGAGCCAACGGTGACGGTCACGGGTAATGGAAAAGGTGGCCGAAACCAGGAGGTGGCCTTGTCCGCCGCGCTGGCACTCGATGGGGTACCCCGGCCGGCTGCCTTTCTGGCGGGAGGGACAGATGGCATCGATGGGCCCACCGATGCCGCGGGGGCCTGGGCTACGCCGGAAACCGTGGCGAAAGCGCAGGCTCGGGGAATCGACCCTCAAGCACGTCTGGATGCAAACGACGCTTATGCGGTGTTCGATGCCCTCGATCAACTGATTCGGACCGGGCCAACCCACACCAATGTCATGGACGTACAAGTCGGCCTCGTCGCTAATGTGGGAGAGAATCAGGGAGAGAATCAGGGAG
>CAYFQN010000105.1:0-4224 GCA_964345285.1 uncultured Rhodothermales bacterium | reverse complement strand
GGGCGCCGGGCCCTCGAAAGACAGATGATAGAGAGGTATCGCTTCCGTATACTGGGATCGGCCCGGTCGAAGGGCCCTCCAATGCGTAGTCCATCATCGATAAAACCCACCTGCAACGATGCGTTCGATTCGACTTGCCACCCTCATGCTGCTGGCGCTGTTTGTGACCAGCGTTTTCGGCCCTCATGCCGATGCGCAGCAGCCTCAACTACCCATCGCTATCGACACGCCGGTACCGGGCGTTGACGCATACGATGAATCCATCCCGACGCCTGAAGAGGTTATTGGGCACCGGATAGGCACGAAGCACACGGCCCCCCACCAGGTGGTGGCTTACTTCGAAGCCGTCGCTGCAGCCAGCGACCGGGTCGTGCTGGCGCGTCATGGCGAAACGTACGGTGGGCGCCCGCTCATCCATGCCTTCGTTACGTCGCCGGAGAACCACGGCCGGCTCGGCGCCATCCGGGAAGCCAACCGGCAGTTGTCCGAGGCGCCCGATGAGGTGACCGATGCGATGCTGGCCGATCGGCCGGCGGTCGCCTACATGGGATACAGCATTCACGGCGATGAAGCCAGCGGCACGGAGGCCTCCGTGCTCCTGCTATATCACCTGGCAGCCGGCACGGGGACCGAAGTGAAGGCGGCCCTCAACGACATCGTGACGATCATCGACCCGCTGTTCAACCCGGACGGGCGGCATCGCTTCACGAGCTGGGTCAACAGCAACCGCGGCGAAACGCCGACGGCCGATCCGCAGAGCCGCGAGCAAAATCAGCCGTGGCCCGGCGGGCGGACGAACTATTACTGGTTCGACCTCAACCGCGACTGGCTCCCCGTGCAGCATCCTGAGTCACAAGGCCGGATTGGGCTCTTCCAATCGTGGCGCCCGCAGGTGCTAACGGACTTTCACGAGATGGGCAGCGAGGCGACGTATTTCTTCCAGCCCGGCATCCCAAGCCGCACCAACCCGAACACACCGCAGCGTAATCAGGACCTGACGGGAGAGATCGCGACGTATCACGCCGACTACCTCGACGAGATCGGATCGCTCTACTACACCCGGGAGTCGTTTGACGATTACTACTACGGCAAGGGGTCGACCTATCCCGACATCAACGGCGCCATCGGCATCCTCTTCGAGCAGGCGTCGTCGCGGGCGCTGAAGCAGGAGACCAGCAAGGGCGAGCTTACGTACGCCTTCACGGTTCGCAATCAGTTCATGACGTCGCTCTCCACGCTGAAGGCCATCACCGAAATGCGGACCGACCTATTGGCCCATCAGCGGGATTTCTACGCGAACGTGGATGAGGCACTGGACGACGCGCCTACTGAGGCGTACATCGTGGACTTGGCCGATAAGCGAACACGGGCGCAGGCCATGGCGCAGGTGCTCCAGCAGCACGATGTGGACATGTACATGCTGAACCGCCAGGTGCAGGCCGATGGGCGCACATATCGGCCGGGCCAGGCGTACGTCGTTCCCCTCGATCAGCGCCAGGGCCGCTTCATACAGGCAGCTATGGAGCAAGTGACCACCTTCCCAGACTCGCTGTTCTACGACGTGTCGACGTGGTCGCTACCCTTGTCGTTTGGCGTCGACTACACGGCGTATGAAGGCGACGCGGATGACTTGCTCGGCGAGGCCATGTCGTCTGCAGCCTTCGACGGCGGGCAACTCGTGGGCGGCCGTTCGGACTACGCCTATATTATGGAGTGGGGACGCTACTTCGCGCCTCGGGCGCTGTACAAGCTGCAGGATGCTGGCATTAACGCTCGGATTATGACCGATCCCTTCACGACGAATCTGGGGGGCACGACGCACTCCTTTGATCGGGGCGCCATCGTGATTCCTGTTGTGCAGCGCAACGTGTCTACCGACACGGTCCACGCGGTGGTTCAGCGCATCGTTGACGAAGATCACGTGGCCGTGTACGGCGTGCAGACAGGGCTCACGCCATCGGGCCCGGATCTGGGCAGCCGAGGGTCGGAGGTGCTACCGCAGCCGCGCATCGCCCTCCTGACCGGAACTGGCAGTGGGGCGCGCTACGGCGGTAGTTCCTCGTACAATGCAGGGGAGGTGTGGCATGTGCTCAGCGAGCGGGTCAATATCCCGGTTACGCTGCTCGACATTGGGCGCGTCTCATACGCCGACCTCGACCGCTACAACACGTTGATCCTGGCGGGTGGCAACTACAACAACCTTCCCACAGACAAAATACGGAGCTGGGTGCAGGAGGGCGGTCGCCTCATCGCCCTCGAAGATGCGACCGAGTGGCCCATTGAAACGGGCATGGTGGAGCTAGAAGAGAAAGACGCCGGCTTGGACTCCCTCTACCAAGACACTCCCTATGGCCAGCTGTCTGACGCTTATGGCGCGCAGCAGATTGGCGGATCCATCTTCCAGGCCGAGCTCGACGTAACGCACCCGCTTGCCTATGGATATGACGCCTCGGTGCCGGTCTTCCGCGTGGGTAATGATTTCTACTCTCCGAGCAGCCGGCCCGGAGCCACGGTAGCGACGTACTCCGAATCGCGGCCCCGCATCAGCGGCTACGTTTCTGATGAGATGGAAGATCTCGCGCGGGGTAGCGCCTCCATCGAAGCCCACAGCGTGGGGGGCGGAAACGTTATCTTGATGATGGATAACCCGAACTTCCGTGCCTTCTGGTGGGGAACGAACGGCCTCTTCCTGAACGCGATTTTCTTCGGAAGCGTGTTCTAACCGAGGGGGCGATCCGGTTCGGCGTAGCCCAACCGATGCCACCCATGACCGACAGCGGGTGCCTGTACCGACAGATGCAGGCACCCGTTCGTATATGGTATCAACCAAAGCGGGCCCGGCACAGTGCATCGGTACTTCGGTACACTGTACTGTGTGCTGGCACTGATGACTCACTGGTTTCCTAAACCACACCATTCCCCGCATGACTTTGTTGTCCTGGACGTCTTGGGGCACTGGACTGCTCATGTTGGCGGGAAGCCTCGCCGTCTCGACGGCGCAGGGGCAGGACGTGCAGGTGCCTCTCGCGCCCGATAGCACAGTGTACACCATGGACCGCACCCTGCAGCAGGAGCTGGGGCTCTTTGCGGATGTTCAAGGATTTCAGCAGGCGCGGCTCTTCCGGCTCTCTGGCAATCGCTACGAGTTGGTCATTGAATACCGGACCTCCGACGGTCAGCTGTTCCGGTCTCGGCGCACGCTGTCCCCCGCTGAAGTGGACGAGTTCCGGCAGCGCGTGGCGGAACGGCTCGTCGCTACACAGGCTCTCGTTGACCGGGGGCAGCCGGGACGCCCGGAGCTATTGGTATGGACCACGGCACTGTCGGCCGCCGAGGGCGGGTTGCTGATTGGCGCTCTCGACCCATCGAATGAGTCGCTCGTGGCGGGGCTGCCACTGTTAGCCGGTGCGGCGGGCTTCTTCGGGCCGTTCTTCGCCACGCAAGATCGGCCGGTTACCGAGGCCGCGGGCACGCTCACCGGGTTTGGCGGCTTGCAGGGCTACGCACATGGCGCCCAACTGGCCACGCTGGTCGGTGGTGATGACGTCGATGGGCAGGTCACCGCTGGTGTGATGGCGGCGATAGGCGCCGCCGAAGCCATCGTGGGGTATCGGCTCGGCGCCACGCGCGGTTGGAGTCCAGGGATGGCCGAGATCATGGCATTTAATGGCGTGGCTGGCAATCTGGTTGGCTTCGGGCTCGGCGTCACAGCCGCCGGTGACGAGGCCGCGGCTCGATCCATCGCGGGCGGCTCATTGCTCGGCTCCGTGTTGGGCGGCGCCGTGGGCTATCGGATGAGCCAGACGGACACGTACACGCGAGGCGACGCCCGCCTGTACGTCCAAACGGGACTGCTCGCTGTGCAACTCGCGGTTTCGGCTACCCTGGTGGGTGATACCGAAACCGCCCGGGGGGTTGGGGGCTTGCTCACTGCCTCTGGCGTAGCGGGCCTGGGCGTGGGCGGCCTCCTGGTTCGCGACCGTGACTTCTCCACGTACGCCTCCAACCTCATCACGCTGGGCAACTATGCCGGCTCGTTGCTTGGCGCGGGCGTGGCCACCGTAGCGAGTGGCAACGCAGATGCCGTCACGGTCATGCAAGCGTTGGGAGCCGTGGCTGGGTTCGGCATCACCTACAGCGTCTTTGCGCCCGACGCGCGCCGAGAAGCCCAGTCGGCACACACCGGTTCGCTGCGCCTGCAGGTTGTGCCCTCACTGTCCGTCG
>CAYFQN010000104.1:6811-11297 GCA_964345285.1 uncultured Rhodothermales bacterium | reverse complement strand
TGAGACACCAAGTGAATGAGACACCAAGTGAAAAGGCAAGCCGCTCACGATCAGCGGGAGCCCCGCGCTACTCGACGTCGTCTTCGTCGCCGCTGACAAGGTAGTCGTCGAGGGGGACGTCCTGGTAGGCCATGAGCCAGTCGAGCGCCCACACCTCGTTCTCCACGCCCTGCCACTGGTAGCCTTTCTGTACGCGGTCCGCTACCTCGGTCCAGTCGACCGTCCAGTCTTGCTCGACGTCGAAGTGAAATTCGTGGTCGGCCGTTTCGAAGAACAGGGACCCCTCCTCTGGGTCGTAAATCGACACCGCACCGTCGTCCTCGTTAGCCAGTTCCGTGGCGTACGCCAGCAGGGGGACCTTGAACCGGTAGTCCATCTTGGGCGCATACTCGGCCTGGCTGATGAGGTAATTGGCCAGCGTCACGCAGCCGTCGCTCGATTCCATCGCGGCCTGAGCGGCATCCTTCGTTGAGGGGTCCGCATCGACAGCGTTCAGGGCCGATTCGACGAGTGGCCACACCGCAACGGGCGATTCATCCTTCGTCGTATTTTCCTTGCGGGGCACCACCACGGTGCGATCTTCAATATCCACGGGTTTACTATGCGAGTCGTTAGTTAACGTCGGTGCAAGCGGGTACGCCGCCTGATGCGGCAGGAAGCGGAGGTCGCCGCTTCTGTACGAAGTACAATCTAATCAGAAGGAAGCGTCTTTCCAACCTACGAACGCGGAATAGGGGCAAATGATCAGCCGTCGCGGCGTTCCGCCTTGTAGGCCGCGTCGAGTTCCAGGGCCGCAGCTACCATATCGTCCTCCAGCCCCTCCAACGCGTCATGCTGGGCGATGTACTGGCGGAGGGCATCTTCGAGGTCGGACTCGCGCGTGACAACGGTACGGCGCCGGCGCTCGGATGGATCGACGGTGCGCTCGATGGAGGCAATGACATCGGCATTGGCGAGGGCCTGGCGGATGCGGCCGGTGTCTACCAGCGGCACCTGCTCCTCATCGATACGGTAGCGGACGCGCACGACGGCGTCGGCCAGGTCGTGCGGAGCGATGGCCTGGAGGATGCGCTCGGTCGGCTCGGCGGCGTCGCGCGCATCCACGTCCACCGCCACGAACGGGCGAGCGGGCGTCTCCACGTACGTAGGCTCGGCAGCGGGGCGACGCGCCGGATCGAGGTCAACGAGGTAAAAGCCCTTGCGCTCGCCGCGCTCTTTGAATGAGACGCGCTCGATGCTGCCGGAATACATCACAGGGACGTCGCCCTCCGGGTTGCGGTTTTGCGGCTGGTGGATGTGCCCGAGCGCCACGTAGTGTACGGGCGGTACGGCCAGCTGGCCCACGGTAAACTTGGGCTCGCGGGCGATGAGGCTCGTCCGCTCCGAGCCGGCTAGCTCGGCGCCTTGCACGGTGAGATGGCCGGCCAGCACGGTGGGTGCGTCCGGGTCGAAGCCGCGCTCGCCGGCCTGGATGGTGCCCGTGGCTGTCTGCACGTACTCCACGTATTTCTGCTCGATGAACGCGCGCACCTCGTCCGGCTTTTTCTGGCGGTGCTCCTCGCGCGTCATGATGAGGCTGCGGATGGGCCACGGGAGGGCGAGGACTTGCAGCGGCCCGCTCGGCGTGTCGACGGCCCGCAGGGACGGGCGCGTGAAGAGGTGAATATCGCCGTCCAGAAACGGAAAGATGTCGAGCGACGACGCCTTGCCATGGGACACGGGGTGGTCGTGGTTGCCGATGACGAGCACGATGGGAATGCCCGCGTCGGCGATGGGCTGGAGGCAGCGGGCAAAGATCTTCTGCTGCGTGGGGGTCGGGTCGGCCGTGTGGTAGGCGTCGCCGCAGAAGAGGAAGCAGTCGATCTCTTCGTCCAACGCGCGCTCCACCATGGCGTCGAACGAGCGCTGGGTGTCCAGCAGGCGGGTGTTGAGGCCCGAGGCCGCATCCATCCGTCCGTAGTTCTTGGCGCCGAGGTGGATGTCAGCCGTATGGAGCAGCTTCACGAAGGTTGAGGAGCGAAGTTCGAATTACGAACGATGGGAGAGAAAAGAATAGACAATCATTCGGCCATCAACAATCGCACGGCGTTGCTTTACCAACCCACCCGGCTCTCGTCGGCGTCAGCGGCCGTAGAGTCCTGCATCGCCTGTTCGGTGGCGTATGCCTCCACCACCGGAAACTCTGCGTCGCTGATCTCTACGCTGTCGGCGCGGGCCGCGGTGCTAAAGTAGTCGCCCACGAGGAGGAGGGCGTTGTGCGCGCCCTGGCCCCACCAGTTGGTGCGGAAGGTGAGCCGCGGGTCATTGAAGCCCACCCAGGCGCCGGTGACGAGCTCGGGGTGCATGAGCATGAACCAGCCGTCGGCCGAGCGCTGCGTCGTGCCCGTCTTGCCGGCGAGGTCATAGTCGCCTAGGCGGAACTGCGTGCGGATGCGAATGCCCGTGCCGTAGTCGATCACCCCGCGGAGCATGTCGACCATCGTGTAGGCCGACTGCTCGGAGAGCGCCTCGCGGGGTGTGGGGGTCGACTGATACAGCACGTTGCCGTAGCGGTCCTCGATGCGGGTGACCACGGTGGGGTCGTGGCGGAGGCCGCCGCTGGCGAGCGTGCTGTACGCCGTCGTCATATCTAGCAGCGTGACATTGCTCGTGCCCAGCGCGATGGAGGGCACCTCGGCCAGTTCACTGTTGATGCCCATCCGCCGCGCATAAAAGGCGACGGCGCCGGGGCCTACCTCCAGCACGAGGCGGCTCGTGATGGTGTTGTAGGATTTGGCCAACCCTTGGCTCAGCGTAAGCATCTGGCCAGACGAGCTGCCGAAGTTCGTCGGGCTCCATGTCGAGTCGGTCGAGGGGTCGGTCCAGGTGAATGTGCTGTCGAGCAACTGGTAGTAGGGCGAGTACCCGTTGTCGATGGCGGCGGTGTACGTGAACGGCTTGAACGTCGAGCCGGGCTGCCGCTCCGCGATGGCGACCTTATCGTACTTGTCGCGCTGGAAGTCGCGCCCGCCGACCCACACCTTGACGTGGCCGTTGCGCGGATCCATCGACACGAGGCCGGCGGCGAGCTGCATCTTCTCGGCGCGCAGCGAGTCGGCAAACGCCTCGTCGTTGTAGAGCTGAGAGAGCGCCTCGTCCTCGCTCAGGCCCTGATCGCGCAGGTGCTCGTAATGACCGGTCTGTCGGATAAAGTCGTGGATGACGTCCTCGTTCGACGACCAAAAGTGGCTAAACGGATCGTGCTGTGGGAGGTCGCTGCGATAGGCTTCAAGGTCAGTGCTGTAGAGCATGCTGTCGGGGCGGCTCCACTCGTAGCCCACGGCGGCTTGCAGGCCCGTCATCTGCGAGTCGACGGCGGCGCGAGCGATCTTTTGCAGGTCCGAGTCGAGCGTGGTGTACACCTGCAGGCCGTCCGAGTAGAGGTCGTGGCCGTTTTCGTCGGCCCAGTCTTCCATCCACTGGCGCACGTGCTCGGCGAAGTACGGCGCCATGCTAGCATACAGCTCCGACGAGTAGTACTCGGCCTCGATGGGGTCGTCGTGGTGCTCGTCGTAAAAGGACTGGGGGAGGACGTCGTTGCGCACCATCTGCATAAGCACCACGTTGCGGCGCGTCTGGGAGCGCTCGGGGTTGCGCACCGGGTTGTAGAGCGTCACGCCCTTCAGCATCCCGACGAGCGTGGCCGACTCCAGCACGTTCAGGTCGGCGGCGCTCTTTCCAAAGAACGTCTGCGCGGCGGACTGGATGCCAAATGCGTTGTACCCGAACTCGACGGTGTTCAGGTACATCTCGATGATTTCGCGCTTCGTGTAGCGCCGCTCCAGCTCTACGGCGGTAATCATTTCCTTTAGCTTCCGCTCAATGTTGACCGCCCGCCCGATCTGTTCGTTGTACAGGTTGCGGGCCAGCTGCTGCGAGATGGTGGAGGCGCCGCGGAGCCCGCCGCCGGTCATCACGTCCACCACGGCGGCGAAGATGCCTCGCAGGTCGATGCCCCAGTGCTCGTGGAAGCGGTGATCCTCCGTAGCGATGAGCGCGTCGATGACGTGGGGCGAGATCTGCTGGTAGTTGACCCACGAGCGGTTCTGGCGGGCGTATCGCGCCAGCTCCTCGCCGTCGGCCGTGTACGCGACGGTGGCGAGCTGGAACTGGGGGTTTTCGAGGCTTTGCGTCGAAGGCAGGTTGCTCGTCAGCGATGCCATGTAGAGGGCCAGCGTCAGGCCACCAACCAGCACGAGGCCGGTTAGAATGGACAGCACATAGGCGGCCTGCGCCTTGTCGGGGTCATCGTAGCGCCGGGCGAAGAAGCGGCGAACCGGGTTGCGGCTGGACGAGGCGTCGCTGCCGTCGTGGGGCGCGTCGCCCCGCCGGCGAGAGGCGTCCTGGAAGTACTCGTTGAGCTCCTCGTCAGAGTATGACCACTCGTCGGACATATGTTTGGTTACCTACCGAAATAAAGCTGTACAGGGAGGACGGGCACGCGGTG
>CAYFQN010000104.1:0-6711 GCA_964345285.1 uncultured Rhodothermales bacterium | reverse complement strand
CTCTCACGCGGGGATGCCTCTCACGCGGGGAGGGATGCCGCTTCAATGGCGGCTGCGCGGTCGCCGTTCCATCGGAGCAGGTGCACCCCGTTGGAGTCCAAACGGGCGAAAGTGCGAGATTCGTACCAGCTTCCGGTGTTCACATAACAACCCTCGGGCCAGGTATGCAGCACCGGCACGTGGCTATGCCCCATCACAACGAGTGTAGCGCCCGTTTCCTGCAGCACAGAGTGCGCGTGCCGCTCCAGCGCATGGACGACGTGGGGGTCGGGATCCTCCTCGTGCAAGGTGTGGCTCATCCAGCGGGCCAGCCGGAGTCCGGCGTCGGCAGGCAGTAGCGTGCGATAGAGCCACACCGGCAGCGGATGCCGCAGCCATGGACGCAGCCGCTGATACACCGATGCGTGCGACGCCACAGCATCGCCGTGCTCCAGATAAACGACAGGGCCTTCGGTCGGTTCGACGAGCGCATCAAAGACGAGTCGCACGCCGAGTTCATTCGTGAAGTAATCCTGGTGCCAGGGGTCGTGATTGCCTGCTAGGTACGTGACGGAAATGCCAGCGTCCGTCCAGGCTGCCAGCAGGCCCATCAGCCGAACACAGCCTTTTGGGATGAGGTGGCGATACTCGATGTACTCGTTGAAGACGTCGCCCATCAGGTAAAGATGATCGACGTCTGCCTCGTGCGCTTGCAGGCAGCGGATGAGGTCGGCCTCCTTCGCGCGCTCGGTGGCGGCGTCGTGCTGGCCGAAGTGCATGTCAGACAAGAAGAGGACCAACCGAATCGGCTATTAGTGCGAGGGGCGGCGGGGAAAATAGGCGGCTGTAACAGGGACGGCGGCTCGCGCGTCAATCAATGCAGTGAGTTTAAAAATTAGCTAAATCTTTTCGGCGCGGCGCGGCACGAAGGGAAGTAAGCCCTCGTATCAATGGGGTGTTTATGCAACCGGCGCTGCTCCGCGGCAGGCCTGATACGCGACGTCTCGTCCCAACTCCACTCGATGCGCATGGCTCGGCAAACGTACTACCGCCCCCCGACGCAGTTCTCGGTGTTTCCGCCCGTCATTAAGAACCTGCTCATCCTGAATGGGCTGTTCTTCTTCGCGCAGATTGTAGCGCAGGCGGCGCCTGGTGGGCTACTGGGGCAGGTGCTCAATGCCCTCGCGCTGTACCCGATTGGAGCGCCGGACGTGGGCTATACGATTTTCGGGGCTGTCGGGAATATTCCAGGGTTCTGGCCCTGGCAGCTCATCAGCTACGCCTTCCTGCACGGCAGCTTCGGGCACATCCTGTTCAATATGTTCGCCCTGTGGATGTTTGGGGTACAGATCGAAAACCGATGGGGGTCGAGCCGGTTTGCTCTCTTCTACTTTATCTGCGTTGTCGGCGCGGCCATGACACACCTGTTCTTCATCACCAGCCCGGTACCTACGATTGGGGCCTCGGGGGGAGTATTCGGCGTGCTACTGGCCTTTGGAATGATGTTCCCGAACCAGCCCATCTACCTATACTTTCTGTTTCCGATTAAGGCCAAGTGGCTTGTTATTGGACTGGGTGTGCTGGAGCTGTGGGCCGGCTTTTCGGGGACGCAGTCCGGCGTGGCCAACTTCGCGCACCTTGGGGGTATGCTGTTCGGCTTCCTCGTCATCCAGTACTGGCGCGGGAAGCTACCCGTCCAGCCTGGGCAGCGCATGCGCTGGTAGTCCCAACGCTCGGCAGCCCAAGCATCACGGTGGGGCGGCGCACCAGCAGCGCGTGGGGCGCGCATAAAACCTTGGACGCCGTGTGAGGTACAACCCATATCTGGCCAGTGCCTGTAAGCGCTGGCCCATCATCGATCGGGTCTGATTGGGGTCAAAACAAAAGACGGCTGTGAATCAGTTTCGAACCTGGTACTACGCTCAGCCCTCCGCGATGCGGGCACTGCTCACGATCAACGTCGTGGCTTACTTGGCGTGGCAAATCTTACGGTTCTTCGATCCGATCGAGGGATTCGTTTGGAATTACCTCGCGCTAAACCCTGAGCTTCCAGGCATCCTCTTGCAGCCGTGGCAGCTCGTCACGTACAACTTCTTGCACCTCAGCAGTGGCCTGCCGGGCCTAATTCACATCGGATTCAACATGCTGTGGTTGTACTGGATCGGGAAGGAGTATGAGGAGATGCACGGTGCCGAGCGCATGTTTGCGCTGTACATGATTGGCGGCGTAGGCGGCGGGCTGCTCACCGTACTTCTCTACAACCTTATGCCGGGGCTCGGCCTGTTCGCCGGCGTGGTGCACGGCGCGTCGGCCTCGGTCGTGGGCCTGCTGCTGGCCGTTGGTGTGCTCTACCCGTACAAGAAGATCCGTCTCTTTATCCTGGGCACGTGGAAGCTACTCTACATTGTCATCGGCTTTCTGATCATCGACTTCCTCTTCGCGCTTACCGGTAGCACGTCGTCCATCTCGGCCCATTGGGGCGGGGCGCTGGGCGGGTTTCTCTTCGCGCGGGCCGAGCGCGGCGGCGTGGACGTGACGTCCTGGGCGGGCTTCTTCGTCGGCACCCGCAAGCGGCGCAAGAAGAAAAAGAAGACATGGGTTGACCGCATCGAGGACTGGCTCACGGGCGCCGACCCCGACCCGACCGAGTCTGAAAGTGGTGCGCCCTCGCGCGCGCGGCGGGGCACGTCGCAGGCCGCCGAAGAGGAGATCGACCGGATCCTCGATAAGATCAGCGAGCAGGGATATGACGCGCTGAGCGACGAAGAGAAACGCATCTTGAAAGAGGCGAGCCAGCGATCGTAGCGCGCTCGGGCGCAGGCAACAGGGGAGCACCTCCGCGGTCGTGCTTACGAGGTTACGATTTCGCTCCCGGCGCCGACGGAGCCTTTCGCCGGAGCGCTCGTATGGAGTGCCTGGCCGTATGAACCTTGATCCACCCATCAACACGTTATGGACATCCCTCGCCGGACCACCCGCACCGTTCAGGTTGGCGACGTACAGATTGGCGGTGGCGCGCCAATCTCCGTTCAATCGATGGTCGTTTCCAAGACGCACGAAGTAGCGACGTGCCTCGACGAAATCCAGCGCCTCGCGGACGCGGGGGCCGACGTCGTGCGCGTCGCCGTGCCGCGCCCTGAGGACGCCGATGCGCTGGCCGACATTGTGCAGGGCGCGCCCGTTCCCATCGTGGCCGACATCCACTTCAACTATCAGTATGCGCTGAAGGCCATCGAAGCGGGCATCCATAAGGTACGCATCAACCCCGGCAACATCGGCAAGCCGGAATGGGAACGT
This sequence comes from uncultured Rhodothermales bacterium, assembly GCA_964345285.1. Classification (GTDB taxonomy): domain Bacteria; phylum Bacteroidota; class Rhodothermia; order Rhodothermales; family Salinibacteraceae; genus JAAAPH01. The sequence continues at coordinate 3,435 of CAYFQN010000104.1, read as the reverse complement.
GAAGTATTGCTCGCCGCCAAGGAGGCCGGCATTCCCATCCGGATTGGCGTCAACTCCGGCTCACTCGAAGGGGACATCATGGAGAAGTACGGCTACCCGAAGCCGGAGGCCATGCTAGAGAGCGCCATGCGGCACGTCGAGATCTGTGAGAAGCACGGCTTTCAGGACATTGTCATCTCCGTGAAGCACTCCGACCCCTACAAGATGATTCAGTCGTACCGGTTGGTGGCGGACGAGACGGACTATCCGCTGCACCTGGGCGTGACGGAGAGCGGCTCGCTGCAGTCGGGCACCATCAAAAGCTCAATTGGCATTGGGACGTTGCTGGCCGATGGCATCGGCGACACGATTCGCGTTTCCCTGGCCGCCGATCCAGTTGAAGAGGTGAAGGTAGGGCACAAGATTCTCAAAGCCCTTGGCATCGGTCGGCCGGGCGTTAACATCATCGCCTGCCCAACGTGCGGCCGTCTCGTGGGCGACTTGTTCTCCATCGTGGAAGAGGTAGAGGAAGCTGTGGCCGAGCGCAGCTTCGACAAAGATCTGAACGTGGCACTCATGGGCTGTGCCGTGAATGGCCCGGGCGAAGCCTCCGGCGCTGACTTGGGCGTGTCGCTCGGGCGCGGGCGAGCGCACCTGTTCAAGCGCGGCGAGGTCATCGGTACCGTCGACGAGGAGGACATCGTAGACGCCGTCCTGACGGCGATTGAGGAGTGGGATGACGACGCGGAGGCAGATGAGCCAGATGCGGACGACACGTCGAACGAAGCCGCCGGCGATGGCGCAAGCGGCGTCAAGAAGCCGGAGCTGCCAAGCTAATCGTTGCCGACTAGCAATGGACGAGTTCAACGTCCGATCTCTAGCCCCTCGCGGCTCTGGCGAAGCGTGTCGGCCGAGGCGCGCAGGCCGCTGCGTTCGTCGTCGCTGAGTTGAGGCGTTACCTGGTCCTCAACACCCTCGATGCCGACCACGCACGGCACGCTTAGGCACACGTCTCGAATGTCGTACGCGCCGTCGGGCGCTGTGCTCACGGGCATCACGCTCTTCTGGTCGCTCAAGATGGAACGCACGATACGGGCAATGACCACGCCGATGGCCGTATCCGTGTGGCCTTTGCGGTCGATGATCTCATAGGCCGCGTCGCGGGCTTGCTCGAACAGGCGCTGCATGGCGGGCCGCTTGAACGGCTTGCCGAGCACGGCGCGATCCAGGATTGGCTGTCCGCCTATGGTGGCGTTGCTCCAGATGGGGACCTCCGAGTCGCCGTGCTCGCCGAGAATATACGCGTGCACCGATCGTGGGTCGACGCCGTAGTGCTGACCGAGCAGTGCTCGAAAGCGAGCCGTGTCGAGCAGCGTGCCGGTGCCAACGACACGGTGCGCTGGCCGGCTGCTCAGTTGCTGCGAGATGTACGTCAGCACGTCCACCGGATTGGTGGCCACGACGAGGATGGCGCCCGGCGCGTGCTTGTCGAGGGCGCCAATGATCTCGCGGAAGATGTTGGCATTGCGCTGAAGCAGGTCAAGGCGCGACTCGCCTGGAGACGCCTGGCTAGCCCCCGCCGAAATAACGATGACCTGTGCGTCCGCCAGGTCGGCGTAGCTGCCGGCCCGTACGGTCATGCGACTCACGAGGATCTGGCCATGCATCAAGTCCATAGCCTCGCCCTCGGCCCGGCGCATGTCCTTGTCGAGTAGGATGATCTCGCTGGCGAGGCTTTGGTTGAAGATGGCGTAGGCTGCGGCGGCACCCACGTTACCGGTGCCGACGATGCCAATCGTACGTCGCTGAATCATATTAGTTAGTGGGGAAGCGGGGAAGGAGAGCGTATGCCGATATCAAACTATGCCGATATCAAACAACGACATGCTGCGTCCAAACCGAAATACGCTCCGACGTTCTCCGCGCCACCCCCATGGCAGGATGGCTCATGCCATCTGCAACGCGAGCCAGTAGAGGAGGCCGATGGTGAGGCCGAACGAGCCTATGATGAGTGCTACCCAGAGGAGGGCAAGACGCCCACTGGTCCGCGCGTGCCGGACAGGGATCGACGCCTGGCCATCGGTCGAGGGGGTAACCGGCTGGGGGGCACTCCACGCCGTAGGCCCATCCGAACGCTGGGCACGGACGCGCCAGTAAAGCGTAGCTGCCTGGGACGGGAGGGGCTGCTTTGGAGTGTACGACGCCGTCGGCTGCACCGTTGTGTCGAGCAGCAATTGGCGGAAGTCTGATCGTGTAGCGACCTGGATGTCGTAGCCGGTGGCATCGGGTACGGTGTCCCAACGAAAGGTGACGCGCGAGGTAGACGCTTCGGCCTCCGTGGCGGGGGGACGTGGACGTGGGGCAGCAGCGGCTGATGACGGTGCATTCATGGCAGCATCGGGATGAGGAAAGGAAGGGCGGTGGCAGCCGAGGTTCTCCGGTCAGGGGGCTGAAGCCCTCTCGTTCGAGTCCGCACTCGGAGGATGAGCGGGTACCTCTGAAACGGCATGCGAAGGAATCAGGAGCAGGGACGTATCGAGGCGCCGCGCCAGCTTGCTGGCAACGGTGCCCATCGGACGCCGCGAGGGCCTACTGGTCCCATGGGTGGGCAACACAACCAAGTCGCTGCGACGGGACCGGGCGAACGCATCAATCGTGCTGGCCGGTTCACCGTGTTTCACATGGATGTGAGTCTCTCCCAGAGGCGTCTGGCAGCCATCGAGCAGGGCGCGGAGGCGGCGCTCGGATCGGCGCTCGGGCAGCGTCGCATCCGAGAGCGAGAGCATGTCGACCGTGTTGAGCGCTACGTACGGCGGCCGCTCCATGACATGCAGCACGTCGAGCGAGGCGCTGTACAGAGCGGCGACCTGTGCAGTACAGTCGAGCATCCCTTCGGCATGCCGTGAAAGATCAACCGGGGCGAGCAGACGCATGGGGCGGGGCGGCGCGGCTGCAGCTGATGTCGGGCGGGCAAGAAAAACGGGGCGCGCTGTCTGGTCAACGAGTTTGGCCCGTTGACGCGGAGGCACGCCCGAAGATGCCCACTCATCTGGCCCAGGCGGCACGACGATGAGGTCGACCGCGTGGCGATCGGTATACTGTGACAGCCCCCGAACAACCGTGGCAGCCGTCACACATCGGGAGTGGACGGTAAGGGAGGCGTACTCCCCCTCACTGTGGGAGCGGACGACATCTCGGACGGGTTCAGACGGGCGAATCGCCGGCAGGGCATTTGGGAGCGCGTCGCCCTCGGTCATGTGAACAGCAAGGGCATGGACGGTGGCGTCATAGGCCGCCGCCCATCGGAGGGCGTGGTCCAGGGCCGGGTTGTCAGCTGCTGGGTCAACAAGGGTCAGTATATGAGCGACGCGAAGCATAGCAGCAGCGACAAAAACGTGATCACGAGCAGGATACTGAGCGGGACGCTGCTCGTGAAAGCCTCCCGTGAACGCTTTA
>CAYFQN010000103.1:9466-11312 GCA_964345285.1 uncultured Rhodothermales bacterium | reverse complement strand
GCACGCGATATGGCACGCGGCTAGTTTACGACCCGCCGGTAGATGGCGTTGTCCTCCGTCACGATCCATGGCGTGCTGTCCGGCGCGACGGCAATCCGCTGGCCCCGCCCCTCGATGCGCATCCAGGCATACGCGTCGTCCTGCCACTGGAAGATCCCGTCCTCGGGTCCTACCACCCAGACCGACCCACCGGATCCCGTGCCCACGTCGCGCGCCTCCCCCGGCAGGCGCTGCCAGTTATCCCCACGGCGCCGGTACACTGCGCCGCCGTTCACCGCCCAGGGCGTACCGTCGGCGGCTACGGCAACATGCTGGGCGCTTCCACTGCGCTGCTGCCAGCCGAAGCCCTCCTCGTCCCACTGCAGCACGTTGCCGTCGGGCCCCGCCACCCAGACCGACCCGTCAGGGCCGGCGCCAATATCGCGTCCCTCGCCCGGCACACGCTGCCAGTTGGCTCCGCGAAGGCGATACACGGCCCCGTCATGGATAACCCACGGCGTGCCATCGGCCGCTACGGTGATGCGATCAGCCGCGCCATCGATCTCGTGCCATGCCCCATCCTGCGTGCGCCACTGAGCGGCGCCGTCATCGCCCCGCGCGATCCACACCGTGCCGTTGGCACCTACGGCGATGTCGCGCGCTTCGCCCGGGATCCGCGTCCACGCGTCCTGCGCAATCGCCCCTGGGGCTACGAGGAGCCCCCACCCCACCCCGATCCAACACATGGCGATGGCCCACTGCTTCGTCCAAATGCTCATGCCGCCCTTCCGTTTGTTGACAATGGTCTCCCATGTACGTGCGCCTCGCTACTCGATGGCAGCTCGGACCGTGCCGGCCACGCAGTGCCACAAAGCGACGTGCAGACGCAGCATCAGCCAAAGATCACGCCCAACGTCAAAGCATGTCAAGCTAACGGGCCAATCGCAGGGTGGGCGTCGTTAAGAAACTTGAAAACTACGCGCCCTTTGCCCATCCCGCCCCCCTAGCGGGGCCAGTGCTATCGACGGATCGGGGGGAGCAGCTCGATGTCGTCGACATCCACCCGGGCCACGTCGCCGGTGGTGTCTGTGTCGCTCCAGACAGTGATGGACACGGGCTTGTTTGGCGGGCTGCCTCCAAATACCTGCCGGTAGTCCGACAGCACGTTCCGCTGGTGGGTTTTCCACTGCCCCATCCGCGGTTCGCGCGCTGAATCGACGACGATGACCTTCAGCGGCCCGAACGACACGACGGTGCCCACCGGCAGCGAGGAACTGTACGTGTACTTGATGCTCTTTGGGCGGCCCAACCAATCGGTGCCGAACGTGACGTACAGCGCGGCCCCGGTGTCGTTTTGCCCCCGTTCGCTCGCGCCTTCGGGCAACTGGTGCGCGCGCCACCGCCACCGGATGCGCGGGTGCTCGTCCAGCTGCCAGTTGAACTCCGCACCATTGCGCAGGGTGTAGCGCTGCGCCTCGTTGCGGGTAACGATGCGGAGGAACTTGTTGCCATCCTCCTGCGCGACGGTGAACTGCTCGCCCGCCTCGCGCTCCTCGGCGTAAGTCGTGACCTCTCTGCTCTCCGTGACGTACACCCACTGATCGGGGAATTCGCCCACCGTGTCCGCCTCGAAGTCTTCCACCGTGACGACTGACGTGTCAGCCGGCGGCGATGCGGTGCCTCGAGGGGCTGTCCCCAGCAGGCTCAGCGCGCCGAGTAGCAGAAGGGTGGATCTCCAGAAACTCATAATAGGGTGGATCCCAAACGTGGTGGGGGTGACTGCGCGGTTCCGGGAATGGAGCCGCTACGGGTCGGTGAGAAGTAACGAAGAGCCGCTGCCTATTCGTATGCCGCTGCCTATTCGTAT
>CAYFQN010000103.1:0-9366 GCA_964345285.1 uncultured Rhodothermales bacterium | reverse complement strand
GCCGCTGCCTATTCGTATGCCGCTGCCTATTCGTATACGGCCCCAGCAATCGCATGCTCAGGGACCGGCCTGGCCAGCCCCCTGCGGCGCCTCATCGGCACGAACCGGCGTCTCACCTTCGGCATCAAGCGACGAGGGCACGCCGTTGGGGTCCGGGACGATGTCGTCCTTGCTCCATGCCGAGACGCCCATGAAGAGGCCCAGATTCAGCGTCTTGTCCATCACGCTGTGCACCAACATGAGGCTGGCGATGAGCGCCTCGGGCACTTGCGTGGCTTGGGCAACCTCAATGGCGAACCCGACGCCCACCAGGTCGCGGCTGGGGACAAACGGAATGCTGTTGGCGATGATCTGAACGGCTAGAAACGTGAACCACGCCTGGAGCGGCACGCTGGGCTCCACTACGGCCCACTGTGTCACCTGCAGCCCCTGCACGATGATAAGCCGCGCAAAGTGCAACCCGAAGAGGGCAAGCAGTACACCGGCCGATAACTGGAGAATCGACCGCCGGAAGCGCACGCCAAGCGCCACAAGCATCACCGCGACAGTGACCGCGACGACGACGTACAGCGCGTTGCTCTGCGTAACAAACGATGGCAGCACCACCAGCCCGCTGAAGAAGAACGCCGTCAGGAGCCCGAACGCGACCAGCGTGGATGTGATGGACGACACGATGGCGTTGTCCTTGATGCCGTGCATAATCTCCACGCCGGGCTGGTTGACCCGGTCGCGCGCCCAAAAGTAGAGGTACACCTCGCCCGAGTAACTCATTACGTCTTTGTTGTAGACGCGCTTCTTGAGCGCTGCGGGAAAGATGGACCACGCCGGCATCTTGAAGATCAGCCCGTAGATGATGGACTGAAAGGTGGGGAGCGTCAGGTACATCACGAAGAAAATGACGTAGAACCACGGCGTGCGCGGCAGCGACGCCCAGATCTCCCCCCACCCGATCGTCGTCATGCGATACGCGAGGTACCCGATGATGGATACCGTGAGCGTGTATCGGGCCCCTTTCAGCACCTGTTTCCCGCGCGCCGTCGCCGCGAAGGCACGCCACCGAGCCCGGAGGCGCTGAAACCATGAACGCAGCGCGGAAAAGCGTGCCATGAATAGCTGAGAGTAATGAGTACTGTGCTTTGGGGTGGCGAACAGTCGTTCTTCGGCGGACGCACGTTTCTTCGTCAATGGACGCCCCATGGGTTAGATCCCGCCGCATCATTCCTTCACGGGCCGCAGAACCGAGGAGCCCCCATCATCTTTCGCAGCGTCCCACGCAGCTTACGGGGCTTTCCGATGTGGCTGTTGCTGTGTTACTTTAGGCGTGCTCGCCCTTGCCACTCATTCTTGCCGCCTCGCTGGCCTCTTCGCTTCATGCGTCTTCTTTTCATCAGCCAAGACTTTCCGCCGGCCATGGGCGGCATCCAGACGTATACGGCCGAACTAGCCCCTCGGCTTGCCGCGCGCTGCGAGCGGTTCGTGCTGGTCGCCCCGTCTCATCCAGAGAGTCGCGCGTTTGATGCTGCCCTCGACTATGAGGTCCACCGGCTCCCCATTCGGCCCGACCTGCTCGTGCTCCGAGCCATCCCGCACGTCATGCGTATCGCGCGCCGCGAGCGGTTCGATATGGCCTTCCACGTCCAGTGGCCCACGGCGTTCTCCTCTATTGTCTCGAAGCACGTGACCGGCTACCCTCGCCACCGGGCCATTAGCCTGCACGGGAAGGATGCGGTGTTTCATCCCTTCGGCATGGACTGGCTGAATCGGGGTTACGACGCGCTTCGTCGCTTGGCCCTGGCCTCCGCCGATGGCGTGCTCCCCGTCAGCCGGTTTCTTGCGCAGCGCGGCCGAGAGCTCGGCGTGGCGCCAGACGCGATCCACGTCATTCCCAACGGGACGAACCCGGAGGTCTTCTACCCCGAGGCCGTGCCCGACCTGCGCCACACCTTCGATGCCGACGCGCATCCCATCGTGTTTTCTGCCGGGCGCCTGGTGCCGAAGAAAGGCTTTGGCACCGCCATCCAAGCCATGAAGCAGGTCGTCGAGGTCGTGCCGGACGCGCGCCTGCTGATCGTGGGCAACGGCCCTGAGGAGGACCGGCTGCGTACCCTGACACGGCAACTCAGCCTGCAGGAGCACGTGCACTTCCTCGGTCCGATCCCCCACTACGACCTGCGCCGCTACTACAACCTAGCCGACGTTTTTCTGATGGCGGGCCACGAGGTGCCGGGGGATGTCGAGGGGTTCGGGTTGGTGTACCTCGAGGCTAACGCGTGCGGCACCCCCGTCGTCGGGTCGCGGGTGGGGGGCGTACCCGATGCGGTCCGGCACGAGGAGACAGGGTTGCTCGTGCCCCCCCGCCACCCATCAGCCACGGCCCAAGCCGTCATCCGGCTCCTCCGCGACGATGTGCTCGCACGCCGGCTTGGAGAGCAGGGCCGCCAGCGCGTGCTGCACGAAAACACGTGGGATCACATCGCCGACCGGGTGTATCGTGCCCTGCAGGCGTCCATGGGGCCGTCTGCATCCTGAATGATCCGACAAATTATTGTTTTTCAAGTGTTTACAAACACAAAACGCATCGCCCTTTTCGGGTGGATCCGCAGATAAGAATTTTACGTTCCTTCTTTCTAACTTTGGGACCGCTTGCCCATATTGTTCGACGGATCCATTTTGCTCCCTTCGCTGAAGCCCACGCGCTCCATGGCCAACACTTACGACACGATTGAAGTCGGGGACTCGTACACGACCACGCGCGTCATCAGTGCGGACGATGTGCAGACGTTTGCCGACATTACCGGTGATGACAACCCCATCCACCTCGACGCCAACTACGCCGAGCAATCGCGCTTCGGCAAGCCCATTGTGCACGGCGTGCTGCTGCTCGGGCTCCTCTCCAAAGTGATGGGCCGCGACTTTCCCGGCCATGGCAGCGTGGCTGTTGGCATCTCATGTCGCTTCCTCCGCCCCGTTCCCGTCGGCTCAGAGGTGACGCTCGAAGTAAAGGTGGCCGATAAGAACGACGAGCGCCGCCATATCAAGGTGCGCGTGTACGTGTACCTTGATGGTAAGATGGCCCTTGGGGGCGAGGGCACGGTGATTCCGCCGGGCGAAGCCGGGAGCACGGAGAATCCGCAGAACGTGGAAGAGGTGGAGGGCTAACCGCTTCCCGTCCCATTGCGCGCTACGCTTTCCTCCGGCGGCGGTCAGTCATTGAGCAGTTTCAGAGGCTGGCCCACCGAAACCTGGTCGTCCACGGCCAACTGGTTGAGGATCGCCAGGTCGGTAATTGTGAAGCCGCTCGGGAGACTGGCCGGCACGAACGACTCGAACGTCGCCGACCGATCTGCCGAGCGAATGGCCATGCGAGTCGGTTGCACATTCAGGATGTCTGGATCATCGAGCGGCGCGAAGCCCCGTATCGTACGATTGAACACGTCGCGATACGTCCCGAAGTCGTCGTTCAGCGCGTAGCTGATGAATTCGTAGATCCGGCTATCGTACTCGATGTAGTACACCAGCGCGCGGGCGGTGGCGTCTTGCTGCGTGCTCACGAGCGCTTCCACGCGGTACGCATCTAGCCCACTCACCCGCGTCGTGCCCTCGTCGATGACCCGCACGCCCTCGTTGCCGGTGATCTCAGCGGCTGCAGCCCGCGGCGACTCTACATCGGACTTGATGGAGAACTGGATGATGGCGTCTTGCTCGGGCGCGACCATGGCCACCACCGCCGGCTGGTTCACCACCTGAAACGCAGACGGCACGGGGAATTGGAAGCGCAACTCGGGATGGTAGAACTGGCCATCCCGCGTGAACCCCTGGCGCGGGTTATCCCCCATCACGACGCCCTCCAGCACGGCGTAGTAAGCCTCTTGGCTGACCCGGTCGAGCGGCTGCTGCAACTCGGTGCGCCACTGCTCGGCCAGCTCAAGCATCGTCTGCTCGCGCGCACCCGGATCGGGGTGACTGGATTGCCACGTGGGCAGGCTCTGCCCGCTCTGCTCCTGGATGCGCTCCAGCGACTCAAAGAAGTCAGACGCCTCACCGGCCGCGTATCCGTTGATGGCCGCGTACTCCACGCCGAGCCGGTCGGACTCCCGCTCGTTGTCGCGGCTGTACTTGAGGAAAAGGAACTGGCTCGCTTGGCTCCCGAGTTGCAATATATTGCCGCCTGATATGCCGGCCAACTCCCCACCGATGGCCCCAGCGATCAGTCCGAGTTGGGCAAACTGCTGCTTGGCGGCCTGCTGCGAAGCGTGCCGCGCCGCGACGTGTGCAATCTCGTGCCCCAGCACCACGGCCAGCTGCGCTTCATTGTTGACGTGCGCCATGAGCCCGCGTGTGACGTACACGTAGCCGCCCGGCAGCGCAAAGGCATTCACGATGGGGCTGTCCAGCACACGGAACGTGAACTCCGTGTTGCGGAACTGCTCTGGCGTGCCGGCGCGGCGCATGTGGCTTTCTTCCAGGATATCCTGTCCCAGCCGATCGACGTACGCCTGCACCTCGTCATCGTCATACAAGCCGTACTGCTGGACGATCTGCTGGTCGGCCTGCTGACCGAGGCGCAGTTCCTCTTCCCACGAGTAGCCGTATGCCCGCCGGTTTCCGGACACGGGATTCACGCCGGTGGTGCACCCCGAGGCGGCCAGGCAGGCGATGAGCATCACGATGCATGCCTGCGTCCAGCGCGTCGCGTAGCGCCGAGTTGCTTGCCGCATGCGCTGCAGGCCGTGTTTCACGTGAAACAAGTGTGCCCAGCTCGGGCCAGGCACCGGCTGGCACCCAGGGTAGGCATCAGCGGGAGCCGGTGATGGATGGGAATGGGCCATGGAGACTCGCGTCGATTCGTAGAAGATGAGCAGCATGTGGCTACGGGACCGCCGTCACGGCCTCCGATGCCTCACGCCGGATGTGAATGGCGCGATGCGCGTCGTGTTCAAAGTCGACCGTCTCAGCGAATGGCGCCCGGCGCGTGGCCGTAATCACACTCTGCCCGATAGCATCCGACCGAAGCAGTTGCAGGAAGACGGCCGACCGTTCAGGGTCGAGCTTGCCGAAGGCATCGTCAAGGAGCAAAAGGGGCTCCTCGTCGAGCCGATCGCCTAGGAAGAAATACTGCGCAAGCTTGAGCGCCATCCCGAAGGTTCGGTGCTGCCCCTGCGACCCGTAACGGCGTACCTCTAGATCGTTAAGCCGAAAGATAAGCTCGTCGCGCTGCGGGCCGAGCAGGGTGCGCCCGCGGTCTCGCTCACGATGCTTCGTGCGCTCCAGCTCGTCGCGGAAGGCGTCGGCGATCGCCTCCGTCGACGCATCCGGCGCGAACTCGGCGATCGTGTCGTACTCGATGGACGGTTCTTCGGCCACCTCATCGATGCGCTCGTAAGCCTGCCGCAGGTAATCGGTGAACGTATCCAGGAACCGGAGGCGCCGCGTGATGATGCGGCTGCCAAGGGCGACGAGTTCTTCCGTCCACGGCGCGAGCACTTCATCGGGCGGGGGCGCCTTTCGTTTCTGGTATTGCTTCAGCAGTTCGTTGCGCTGCCGGCGCGCGCGCCGGTATTTCATGAGGTCGTCGAGGTAGACCGGGTGCGCCTGACTCAGGATGTTGTTCAGGAAGCGCCGGCGCTCGCTCGGCCCCTCGGCGGTGAGTGCGTGATCTTCCGGCGAGAACACCACGACGGGGAGCTGCCCCACGATATCGGCCAGGCGATCAAGCGGGGCGCCGTTTACGAAGACTTTCTTCCCCTCGTTCGGCACGTACACAAGGCGCACGTTCAATTCGGCGCGGCGGGTGCTGTCTATGATGCCCTCTACCTGAAAGTAGGGGCTGTCTTTGCGGAGCGCGTATGTGTCGCGCGTAGCCGCGAAGCTTTTGGTGAGGCACAGGTAATGGATGGCCTCTAGCACGTTCGTCTTGCCGGCGCCGTTGGGCCCGTAGAGGAGGTTGACCTTCGGCGCAAACGTCAGCTCCGTTTCGGCGTGGGCACGAAAGGACTGCAAGCGGAGCGTGCGAAGAATCATCGGGGGCGGGCCCGTTGATGGGTTCGGCGTCTGGTGGCGACCATGACCCGTACGGTGCGGTGCATGTTTCGTTCGTGCCCCACCGGAACAGAATTGCAACGAAAGGGGCGGGGGGCTTCTACAAGTGTCTTCTCAATTTCCTAGGTTATGGGCACATTCCATGACATGGTCGTCCCTTAGCCACACACCGGATCGGCCTTGGACCCAGCCACCGGGCCAGTTTACGCCGTTCCGGAACCCTCGCCATCTGGACTCTCGGTGGTCGTATCACCGTCGGAGCCGTTGCTTCCGTTGTGTGGATCATCGGGCTTTCCACCGTTGGTGCCATTGGGGTCATCCCCATCATCCATCGCTTGCGCAAACCGTTTGCTGTGGTAATTGAGCATCGTCGTGAGCCTGGGAGGCTGGTGTGCGAAGTTGGCTGCGTACTGGTTTTGTCAAAGTAATCCTACCATTTGAGTGCTGCAAATGCATTTCATTCCTCCCCTGTTGCTCGCTTTTCTTCTGTTCGCCCCGCCTGCTCTCGCACAACCGGCCGATCGGTGTGACAGCCTGTATACGGCTGCGCAGAGCGGTCCCCACGAGGCCGTTCTTTCGGGTAAAGGCGAGCTGCGCACCACTCCAGAGGAAAAGCGGGCGTGGCGCCAAACGGTGCAGCGGCTCGTGCGCACTGCCGAGGAGGTGCGTGCGTGCTACGCGCCCATGTCGCCCCCAACCGACGAGCCCGCCGCCTCGGACGGCGTGCCCGCCGACGATGCGACATTGCCTACGCCCGCATCGCTGGTGCGCCAGCGGGTCATGGACACGTACGACTGGGCCGTGCTGGCGCACCGCGAGCTGCAGCAGTACGACGCCGCCTTCCAGCAGTACGACGCCTTTTTCGATCGCTTTGCCCCCGCTGCCGACTCCTCGTCCGTCGCATTCATGTACAACTCGCGCGGATATCTCCACTACACGCTGGGCAACCTCACAGCGTCGGTCAATGATTATGTACGCACCATTGCTTATACCCCTGTAGCCGATACGCTGGATCGCGCCAACCTGATGGTTGACCTGGGCACCATCCTGCAAGCGATGGGCGACGGCGGCACCGCCCAGGAGTATTACGGCGAAGCCGAGCGCCTCGCCCGCACGGCCGCGCCCTCCGGCTACCGGCGCACGATCCTGGGCCGCTCGCTCTTCAACCGGGGCGACCTTCTCAAGAATCGCCGCCCTGGGGAGACCGAGGCGGAGCAGATTGCGCGTTACGACCAGGCCATCGCCCTGCTCCTCCGTGCCCTCGACACCTTCTCAGAGAGTCGGTACGTGCGGCGCGCTCGCACCCACATCGTGCTTGCAGACGCTTATCGGGTGGTGGGTGATTATGAGGCGGCCTTCCGTCACATTGAGCAGGGTCGCGACCTTGCCGCTTCGTACGTCTCGAGGAAAAGCTCTCAAGCCGAGGTGCTTGCCCTGGCGGCATTGGTCCGCGGTCAGGTTGAGTTTGCCGTGGGTCGGCTAGCGGAGGCAACGGCCACGCTTGCCGACGGCTTACAGTTAGCAGAAGCTGGCGACGACCGGACCCGACGCTACCGTATCCTTCAGGAGCTGGGAGAAGTGGCCGAAGCCGATGGCGAACCGGGACGCGCTGAAACGCACTACCGGCAGGCTATCGCAGCCACCAACGAGTTGCGCGCCTCGCTTCGTGCTACCGAGTGGGCCGCGTACACGTCCGATGAGTGGTCAGCGCCGCACCGCGGACTGGTGCGCGCTCTGATGGCACAGAATCGGCCAACGGAGGCCTTCTTGGCGCTTGACTATTCGCGCGCCCGTCACCTGCAAGACCGTCAGCTTCAGACGCGCCTAACGAGCACGCTCCCGCCTCGCGAGCGCGTCCGGTACGACAGTCTCACTACCGAGCTGGCCAGCGTGCGCAGCGACCTGGCGACTGATACTCTCACGACAGACCGGCAGGTTACGCTGGAGCAGGATGAGGTGCGCCTTATGGCCGCGCGGCGCAGCCTGCTCGACCTCGCGCCTACGGCCTCGCTCGCATCGGTCTCTACCCTGCAGTCGCAACTTCGTGCGGAGCAGCGTGCCCTGATCGCATACTATATCGGCGAGCCCCAAACTGGAGGCGCGGCGCCCTCTCACGCATTCGTCGTCACGCCGAACGCCTTTCGCGCCGTGCCCCTTCGTATCAGCGAGGATACGCTCCGCACGCGCCTCATGGCGGTCTCCCCCCTGTTAGGAGGCACGCCTCCTCCAAGCCTGAGCCGCGACGCCGTGAACTTCGACTTGGAGGTGCTCTACCGGTTATACACCGAACTCGTCGCTCCCGCGATCGACGGCGTGCCACCGAATCTGGCACTTACCGTGATCCCGGACGGCCCCCTCTTCCGGCTGCCCTTCAGCATGTTGGTGACGGAGCCGCCTGGCATGGCGCTCTACGGAGACGCGCCGTACCTCCTCCGCAAACGCCCGTTGTCGATGGCGCTCTCGGCGTCCCTGATGGGCGACACGTCGTGGACAGCGCGGCCCTTCCCGCTGGATATCGCCGCGCTGGGCCGCACCCGATTCGAGACCGTCCCGTCTCTGCCGCCGGCCCTGCGCTCTCGTCTTGACTCGACCGGTGCGCTGCCCACCCTGCCCGGCGTCGAACGGGAGCTCGACGCCGTCCGCCAGCGGTTTGCGCGCCATCGTGTGGCGATCAACGATCAGGCAACCGAGGGCCGCCTTCGCGCGCTGCAGCCCCAGGCGAGGATTTTGCACCTCGCCTCCCACGCGCTTATCCACCCGGCCGACCCGCTAGCCAACCTGTTCGTTCTCTCTCCTGACCCGCCCAATGAGGGTGCCAATGACGGGCTCCTTTTCGTCCATGAGCTGGGGGCGCGGCACGCGCCCGTACCCCTCGTGGTGCTGAGCGCCTGCGGCACGGCACGGGGCCTTCTGCGCACCGGTGAGGGGCTGGAAGGCCTGCAATACGCCTTCCGGTCGACCGGTGCGCGCAGCACCCTGTCGACGCTCTGGGAAACCGACGATGATATTGCTGTCTTGCTCACAAGCGCATTCTACGATCATCTCCTGAAGGGACTGCCGAAAGATGTGGCGCTGCAGCAAGCGCAACTCGACGTTTTGGACCAGCGGCCCGACCGAGCAAGTCCATTCTTCTGGGCAGGCGCCGTGTTGTACGGCACGCCGCGATCGCTCGCGCTCAAACCAGCCTCCCCTATTCCGCTGCTGCCCGTTGCAGGTGGGGGCGCTGTCCTGTTACTTGTCGCCCTTGGTGTTGGATATTCCCGCTATCGCCGTCATCAGTCCTAAGTTTATGGCCTCCCCCAACGCCTCCACGCTGTTCGACGAACT
>CAYFQN010000102.1:0-11367 GCA_964345285.1 uncultured Rhodothermales bacterium | reverse complement strand
GTTGAAGGTTCGGTAGTCAGTGCCCCAGAACACCTGACCTTCCAACCTTCAACCTGAAACGTCGCGAGCGCGCGGTTTTAATGTCCCAGCTGGAAGGGCGAGGAGCTTGACGTGAAAGTACACCTTCATGTATCGACCCCAGCTCTCGCTTTCATATTCGGCCCAGGACGTAGAAGTCTCTTCCATCGGACATGTTGCGACCTGCCTTGTAATCGACCGTAAACTGCATCGACCGTAAACCATGATCGATTGAAGGCCTCCCCGATGCTAGCCTGTCGCGTCGCCCGAAGGATCTGGTACCGAGCGTCCGGGTCGCAAACTCCCCCTCGTAAGGCGACCCGATCATCAAAAAGTGCCCGGTAGCCAGTGGGCGAGCTTTAGTGGGTAGGCGGCCCTGCCGATAATCATATCTGATCCACCTGCGCAGGTGGCCCTGTGTACTAGTGTACTACACGACTTTTGTACTACACGACTTTCAATGCTCCGGTATGCGCCTTCTTCTTGTCGAAGACGAGCCCGATCTGGCCGAAACTGTACAAGTCGCTCTCACGGAAGCAGGTTATCAAGTTGACCTCGCAACCGATGGCGTCGAGGGCGAGCAGTATGGTAGGACGACGGCGTACGACGTCATGGTCATCGACTGGATGCTGCCGCGTCAGGATGGGATTGCGCTGGTCGAGGCGCTCCGTGACGCCCGCATCGATACGCCGATCCTCATGCTGACGGCCGTCTCCAGCGAGGAGGACGTGGTGACCGGGTTGGACGCGGGCGTCGATGACTATCTCACCAAGCCCTTCTCGTTCTCCGTGCTGTTTGCCCGGCTGCGGGCGCTCGTCCGCCGAGGCAGCGCGCCGAGGCTGCCCGACATGCAGCTCCGCCTCGGCCCGCTCACGATCGACCGGCGGGCCCGGGAGGTCTACTGGCACGACACGGAAGTCATCCTGCGCCCCAAGGAGTATCTGCTGCTCGAGCTCTTGGCTCGTCGCGCAAACACGACCGTCACGCGGACCGTGCTGGCCGAGTCGGTTTGGGGCTCGACCTTCATTACAGATGACACGATCAATACGACGGTGTCGGGGCTCCGCAAGAAGCTCCAGGAGCTGGACACCGAGCCCGATCTTTCGATTCGGACGCGGCGCGGCGTGGGATATCAGCTCGTCACCTCAGCCGATTCAGTTTCCGCTTAGGGAGCGGGCCTGGCAAGTCGCCGCCTCATGCGGGGAGCAGGGCAGAGCGACACGAACCGTCGTGCCGGCGCCGGGTGTGCTCTCAAACGCCATACGTCCGCCTGCGACGTCACCGATGTGCTGACACAAGGCGAGCCCCAGCCCTACGCCCTGTTGCTCGTACCGGTCGCGGTCAAACTGGCGATATGCGTAGATGTCTTCAATCTGCGATGCGCTCAGGCCGCGCCCCTGATCCGTCACGGTTAGGACGTACGCGTCGGGCGACACCCTCCCCATCACATGGACCGGTGTCCCCGCCTCGGAGAACTTGAACGCGTTGTCGACGATCTCGCCGACCAGCGCGCGTAGCAGGTCCGGGTCGACGGGCAGCGCGGCGGACTCCACCTCCAGCATGAGGTCGACCGTGCGATCGTGGGCTGCGGCGCGCTGGCGCGCTCGGTCGCGGAAGATGGACGCCACCGGCGCTGCGTCCTGCGGTGGCGCATCGGCATACGACCCGGACGTCAGCTTGGCGAAAAGGGCATTGCGCTCGACGAGCCGCTTTAGCCGCTGCGTGGCCTCGACCACCGCGCCGAGCATGTCGGTGGTTGCCTCCGCGTCGAGGTGCGCCCACTCGTCCATGAGCAGACTGCTGTACCCCTCGATGGTGGTGAGCGGCGTGCGCAGCTCGTGTGGAATGACCTGGGAGATGCTCTGCTGCAACTGGGCGAATCGGCGCTCCTGCTCGTGCTGGATCGACTCGAAGCGGACAAGGCGGGTTTCGACCGCCTTGAACAGATCGCGCGCCTTGAAGGGCTTGGTCAGGTAATCGTCAGCGCCTAGCGCCATGCCGCGACGAATATCGTCGCCCTCCGACTTCGCTGTTAGAAAGATGAACGGAACGGTTGAGAGCGATTCGCGGGCCTGAAGGCGACGTAGCACCTCCAAGCCGTCCATGCGCGGCATCATCACATCGCACAGTACGAGGTCCGGGTGATGCGCCTCCGCGCGGGCGAGGCCCTCTACACCGTTGGCAGCCATGACGACGTCGTACTCGGCGGCTTTGAGCAGCGCAGCTAGGTTCTCGCGGATAGATGGTTCGTCTTCAATGACCAGAATGGTAGGCATGGTTTGTCGTGGTCGGGAGGAGGGAGGACGTGTGGGTTGAGGGGGGCAGGGCGTGGGCGTGCGGCAGGCGAACGCGACACAGTCCATGCAGCGCGCTATGCAGAAGGTGCGGCCTCGGGCGGGTGGAGCGGCAACTGTACGACGAAGGTCGTGCCTGTGCCGCAGGTGCTTTCCACGGCAACGGTTCCGCCGTGCAGAGTCACCGCCTCGTTCAGGATGGAGAGGCCGAGCCCGGTTCCACGAATGGCGCCCACGTTCTCAGCACGGTAGAACGGCTCGAACAGCCGGTCCTGCTGATCCTCCGGGATGCCAATGCCCTCGTCGGCGACGGTCAGCCGCAGCACGCCGCTCCTGCGTTCCAGCTCGACGCGGACGGTGCTCCCGGCGTCGGAGTACTTCACCGCGTTCGACAGCAGATTCGACAGGATGAGGCGGAAGAGCTGGTCGTCAGCGTGCACAAGGCCGGCCTGGTCGAGGCCGCGCACGTCGAAGACGTGGCCGCTCCCTACGCCGCGCTGTACTTCCTGCAGCAGCTCGCGGGCAATAGCACGTATCTCCAGCGTGCTCGGGTTGAATGGGAGGCGGCCTGATTCGGCGCGCCCAAAGTGCAGCACATCCTCCAGCAGCTCGGTCATCGACCCTACGGTTTTGCGGATGCGTGTCAGATAGCGAGCAGCCTCTTCGACGTCGCCACGCCGCACGTAGAGTTCCGTGAGCTCCGACGACGACTGGATCGTGGTGAGCGGCGTGCGCAGCTCGTGCGAGGCCATCGACACGAAGCGCGACTTGAGCCGCCCCAGCTCGCGTTCCTTGTCGAGGGCGCGCTGCGTGCGTTCCTCGGCCTCCTTCTGCGTGGTAATATCTCGGATGATGCCTTGGACGACGGGCGTGCCGTCGATCTGGAAGGAGCTGGCAGAGACGTCGCCCCAGAACGTCGACGCGTCGTGGCGCTGGCAGCGGATCCGAAAGCGTACTGTGCCTTCTTCCTCGCGCAGCGTGCGCAGCGCCGACCGCGCCGCATTGTGCGCGCTGGGCGGATGCAGCGCCTCGACGGACGTGCCGACTAGTTCCTCGGTCGAGGCGCCAAAGAGCTCTGCGGCCCGGTCATTGGCATCCAGGATCGTGCCCGCGGGCGTGTGCAGGAAGATGGCGTCGTGGGACGCGTCGAAGAGCCGGTGGTACTTACGCTCGGACTGGGCGAGCTGGCGCTCGGCCTGGATCCGCTGGGTGATGTCGTCCACGGAGAGGACCACCCGCACGACGCGGCCCGCCTCATCCGTTAGCGGCGCCACATTCATGGATAGGTGGCGCTGCGTACCATCCGGCCAGAGGGCCACGCAGTGCTCGTCAAGAATAGGGGCCCCCGTTGCCGTGACGCGCGGAATGGGTTGCTCGTTGCGCGGGAGCGGGGTACCATCGGGGGTGGCGAGGTGGAACGCAGGGGGCGCATACGGCAGGCCGCCGCCCGGATGCGCCGACAGGCGCAGAACCGATTTAGCACGCGCGTTCGCGAAGATGATGTTGGCGGCTGTGTCGGCTACGGCAATGGCAGCGACGCTCGTGTTCATGATGTTGTCCAGGAGGTCGCGCTCCTGCTGCAGCGCCTCTTCAGCGGCTTGGCGCTCGGTGATGTCGCGCCCCGTTACGCAGAGCAGAGGCGCTTCGCCGCGGGTGTCGAGCTGCGCTCCAGTAAACTCGTAGGGGATGCGCATCCCCGACTTGGTTTGGAGCTCGATCGTGCGTCTCGCCTCCTCATCGTGGACGACGGCATCGAGGGCTTGTGCGAGGCTGGTGTGGGCTGCTGCGCTGAAGAGATCCGACGTGGTGAGTGTGCTGAGCTCCTCGGCGGTGTAGCCGGTCACTTGCAGGAGGCGTTCATTCCACCGCACCAGGCGGCCCTCGGGCGTGATTACGGCAAACACGTCCGTAAGCGTGTCCAGCACCTGCTCGATGAACGCCTGCTCGCTGGCCAATTCGCGCGCGCTTTCGCGGAGGCGCCGGTCCAGCCGCTGGCGTTCGGTGACGTCCCGGTAGTCCCAGAGATGGCCCTTGTACGTTTCACCGGAGAAGACCGGGATGAAATCGCGCTCGTAGATGCGGCCGTCGGCCCGTTCGATGATGTCGGCCCGAGCGGGCTCCCTGACGGCGAGGAGCGCCTCAACACGCGCCAGGAAGGCGTCGGGGTCCTGCATCAGCGCCGCGGCCGACTTGGCATTGGCCTCACAGTCCGTCCCAACCAGGGCATCGGGGGGCGCCTCAATATCGAAGAGGGTGCAGAACCGGTCGTTCACGTACATCACCTCGCGCTCCTCGCTCTCGAACAGGAGCCCTCCGTGCAGGTTGCGGACCATCGTTTCGAGCCGCGATGTGGTTTCTAGCAGTTCCCGCTCGGTCGTCCTGCGGCGCGTGATGTCGGTGGCAATGCCGCCGATGCCCGTGGGGCGGCCTTGCTCGTCGTGCAAGAGCCGAACCCGGTGGTGCAGCCACCGCGTCTCGCCATCGGGGCGTTCGATGCGGCACACGTAATCTGCTGCGCCGGTTTCGAAGAGCGCAGCGCGCACGCGGGCTGTGTGGGCCTGCTCCACGGCATCCACGGACTCGACCCACAGGCTGGGCCGCTGCACGAAGTCCTCGCGGGGATATCCGTAGACCGCCTCGACCGCGTCGTTTGCGTAGCGGACCCGATGGAGGGAGGCAGTGAGGGGTACATCAAGGAGCGCGTCGAGGGACCTGTCAGGGGCAAAGTCAATGGTCCAGACGGCGACGTCGTCGAGCGCGTGCAGTAGGTCCCGGAATTCCCGTTCGCTCTCGGCAGGGGGGCGCAGGAGGCGCGGGCGAGTGGCTTCCACCTCGCGGGCGGCCAGCGCGGCCAGGTCGCCCAGCCGCTCCCCGGCGCCGGGAGGCGTTGACGACGGGGCGACGTCCATCACGCACAACGCGCCGATGACCCGACCGTCTTCCTGCCGCAGCGGGGCACCAGCATAGAAGCGGACGCACGGCGCCTCAGTCACGAGCGGGCTGTCGGCGAAGCCAGGATGGCAGACTACATCGTTCACAACGGTGATGGCGTTCTGATCGGCGGCGTGCAGGAAGAGGCCGTCATTGCAGCTGGAAGACGCTGCTTCGAAGCCTGTGCTCGCCACCACCGTGGCTGGGCCGGCGTCGGCGTATACAAGGGCGGCCATCGGCACGTCGAACAGGTGAGCGGCCAGCCGCGTGAGGCGATCGAAGGGCTCTGTTGATGCGGGGCGGTGTGGCGTGTGGCGATCTAGCATGACGATCTGGACGTCGTTGTGCGCATGCGTTGCGGTGGTGCCGTGGCGAGCCACCGAGGGCCGACCTGCGTGCGATGCCTCAGCTGCTGCAGGGTGTCCCGGTTATCGTCCGCGTGTTGCTTGAGCTAAAACGGGCTCGTCCTCGGTGGCTGCAAGGCAAACGGAGGCATTACGACACCGAGTCCGCGCCGTTGGATTGGCCGCTTGCAGACTCATCGAGCCAGGCCTCGATCCGGCGGATCACAGCATCGGTGGAGTCAGCGGCAAAGACGAGCGGCGTCTGGATCCGAGAGATCGAGATCAGCCCCGGTTCGCACGCTGCGACCACCCACGGGCGGCCAAACGCGAAAGGCGTGGAGGGAAAGTCCTCCGCCGCCTCCACGCGATGCAGGAGGCGGCGGAGGCGTGCTCGGTCCCCGTCTGAGAGGGGGCCTGAAAAGTGGATCAGCGAGGTGCTATCCGACGTGGTCGTCATGGCGTATCAGGGTATATGGACTGAAAAGTTGCTTGTCGAGGACTCCGCGTCGCGCGGACGCTCTAGGCGGCGTGCGCTCCGGGGGTGGCGTCCTCTTCCGCGTCGTCTGAGCCCGTCGGGGCAAACGTGGCGGCGGGCCTGCTGCTGCCGGCCTGCGCGCTGTCGCCCGACGGTGTGCCGGATGACGCGGCGTCCAGGCCGACGTCAAACCGCTCGACGAGGCTGCGCAGGTCGTCCGTCGAGCCGCTCAGCGCGTCGATGACCTGTGCGATCTCACTGCTGGCCTGCGCCTGGGTCTGGCTCACCGTCGAGATCGCCTCGACGCTGCGCGAGATCTGCTCGCTCGTGGCCGACTGTTCCTCGGTGGCCGCCGCGATTTCGCCGACCCGGGCGTTCACGCGGGTCGTGTCAGCGACGATGTCCTCGAAGGCCTGGCGGGCCCGGTCGGCCAGCGCGATGCCGCTTTGCACCTCGGCGCGTCCGCGCGCCATCGCCTGTACGGCCGCATCGGTCTCCTCTTGGATCGACGTAATCATCGCATCGATCTCGCTAGTAGCGCCGGCGGTGCGCTCAGCAAGCTCGCGCACCTCGTCGGCTACGACGGCGAAGCCCTTGCCGTGCTTGCCTGCCCGGGCGGCCTCGATGGCGGCGTTGAGCGCCAGCAGGTTCGTCTGATCGGCGATCTCGTCAATCGTGGCCACGATCTCACCGATCTGTTGGCTGGAGGCGCCCAGCTGGCCCACCGTGGCGGCCGATTCGCTCACCGTCGTGCCGAGTTCTTGCATCTTTTCAACGGTCTCCAGGATGATCTCGCCATTCTCCTGGGCGGTCTGGCCGTTGGCATTCGCCAGCTTGGCTGTGCTCGTAGCCGTCTCGGCGTTGCTCACGATGGTCCGGCTCATCTCTTCCATGGCGGCCGCCACCTCATCGGCCTGTGCCGACTGCTCCTCGGCGCCGGCGGCCAGCTGGTCGGTCGACGCACTGACTTGCCCGGCCGTGGCGGCCGACGTCTGGGCGACGTCCTGCACCTCGCGAATCGCGTCGCGCACATTTTGGACGGCTCGGTTGAAGCCACGGAAGAGTTTCCCCATGGCTCCGTCCGCATCCTCTGGGACCTGAGCGGTCAGGTCGCCCTGAGCGAAACGGTCCATGGCCTGCAGGATCAGCGACACATGGTCGTCGAGGCGCTGCCGGTTGGCCCTCAGCGCCTGCGTGGCCTCATCCACCTTCTGCTCGACGTTGGCCTTTTCGGCTGCGAGTTCGTCCTGCCCAGCGCGGACGGTTTCGATCATGCGGTTGAACGAGGCTGCGAGCCGCCCCACCTCATCCTCTGAGTGCACGTCGACCTCAGTGCCCAGGTCGCCCTCCGCGATGCGGCGCGCTTTCTCGTCGAGCGACAGGATCGGAGCGATCACAGCCCGGCGCAGCACGACCAAAACAGCTCCGAAGGCCAACGCGTTGAGGCCCAGGAGAAGGAACAGCACCGCGTAGAGCGTGGTGGCCTTGGCGGACGCCGCCTGCTCGAAGCGCGTGACGGCGGTGTCGGCAGCCCGGAGCAGCTCCAGGTTTTGCCCCCGCACGCCGGCCACGGCTTGCTGGAAGGTGTTGCTCGCAGGGGAGGCCTCGAGCAGACGCTCCACGTCCGCACGAAAGGGGCGCCACAACGTCTCAATAGCATCCAGCGGCGCCGACATGGACGACGGTGCGGGAGGGATGCCGCGCTCCGGAGCGCCGTACCGAATGGCGTCGAGGCGCGTTTCAAACTGCTCGGTCGCCGCACGCAACTCGCCGCGCGCGTCCTCATTACCGTCTATGGCGACGGCCAGCGCCGCCTTCGTGAGCTTTTGGCTGAGCATGCGCAGTCGGCCGGCTTCGTCGATGACGATGCCATCGGCCTGCTGCGCCTGAACGACGACGTAGACCGCTCCGACACTTGCGAAGGCAAGAAGGAGCATGAGGGAGAGCGCGGCCACTACTTTGGCCGTGAGGCTTTGGGTGATTCGGTTCGTGAGGCCTTTCATCGGGATAGCAGGAGGTTGTGACAGGTAATGAGGGCTCCGCGTCGGCGCGGCGCGCGGACGCAGTGTGGCGCCGCGGCGGAGTGTGCCGGCGTGTTGGGAGCGGGCCGGCCGGCCGCAGTCCGTTCGTGCAGGGCGTCAATTCATCCAGAACGTCCACGGGTGCTGGTGGACGGCGGCCGCTTCTGTGTCACCGCGCCGCCTCGCTTGATAGACCAGCCGGTGGAGGGGGGCGCTCTTGCGGATCTGCGCATTGCGGGCGCGCAATCCAAGAACGGCCGTTTTGCTCAGGCGAGCTCGCTGCATCTGTAGGTAGAGGCGTTGCATGGGTGTTAGGCGGAGCTCAGCAAGCGGGTCATTCACGCGGGGATCATTCATATGTCAGAGGCCGTGATGGTGGGCTGGAGGGTGCGTTGCGGGTTGGCGATGCGGTAGGCGCATCGTGCGGATCCAAGAATGCGATGCGAAGCGAAAATTTGTCTAAAGCCCGTCGCCAGATCTGTTTAGACACCGTCAGAAAGGGGCAAACGGCGCTCAGCGGGCTATTTTGGGCGGGTAAGGGGACCGGTGGCCTTGAGAGACACGACGCCATGGTCCGGGTGGACAGGGCATGGCGCCACCCGAACAGGGCGTCCCGTGCATTGGGCGTCGGGGCTGCACGACGGTATCACGTCGCAGTGCAGGAGCGGGCCGTGTCTCGCGCGCCAGGACGGCGCCGGTACGCAGCCTCACGCTCTGAGATCGGCCACGGGCCAAGCGATCGGCCACGCGCGAGGTCCCCCCTGGATCGGGGTCGCAGCCTCACGGGCGGAGGTGTGTTTGCTGATGCCCTCGCCGCATCCGGATTCGGAGACTGGATTTTCTGAAGGGCTTCGGTATCACCGGGTGTCCTAGCTCGCAGTGAGCGCGTTGCATGGGGGCTGGCGTCTCATGTGGTCCACACCTCCCTCGGCGCTGTTTAGGCTCTATCTGAAAACCTTTCGCGGACCGCGCACGGCCGGAGGAGCGTCATCGACCTAACGCCCGCCTCGCTGCGCGATCGGATGCATGAGATCATTCGACCGGGTGTTTGGGGCTTCCCCGCCGGGGCAGGCATGCCAAACCGTCGGAGGAGCCTGTGCCGAGCTGGATGGTAACGTCGACAAAGCCCTGCAGGTGGTGGAGGCCGGTTAAGAAGAGGCGACCGCCGTCTTGGCGCTTCCGGCGAAGTACCGGCGTCGGCTTCGCACGACCTACCTAGTCGAGCGCTTCATTGCGGAGATCCGACGGCGCGAGAAGGTGATCCGCATCTTCCCAGGTGAGGCCTCGGCCTGGCCCCTCGTGGACGCTCTCTTGGCCGAGGCTCACGAAGAGTGGTCCATCGGTCGGCGCTATCTTAAAATGGACGCGTTCTACACGTGGCAGGGCGAACAGGCCAAAGACAAACTCGCCGAACACGACGCCGAACCCTCGAGCGATACGCTTCAACCGGCCTAACCGGTGGCCATTTTTACGCAAGAAACTTGACGTAACCGCGTTCAATTCCGGCAGGACGGGTGTAAAGAGTCCCTGTGCTGAAAACGGGCAGGTTCTTTGTGGTACAGGGAAGCACTATCCTCAGCAACCGGAGTTCACTTTTGACACGTCTGTCCAAGGGACAGGGGGCCGGTCGACCGTGGTGCGCGGGGGTATGACTGGTATCCGGCACCATCGCACATCTACCCACAATGACTGAAGGCACCATGAGCGCCGCATCCAACTTCATGCATCAATTCAGGCGCGAGGCCAACGATGAGCGGGCCGCCCGCGCCGACCACTTGGAGGCCTTGCGGGCCGATATTCGGGGCTTAGGGCACGAAGTAGCGACCATGCTAGGCACCTTTCGGGCATCGCTGGCCGAAGAGGCCGAAGCGGACCGTCAGCAGCGCCATCAACGGCTCGACGCGTTGCGAAGCCGCGTGCAGACGGTAACGCAGGAAGCGCGACGGCAGATGGAGCAGTTCCAGGTCGAGCTACAGGAGGCTGCTGCGCAAAACCGTGCCGAGCGCGCCGATGCCATGGCCGATGCGGAAGCATTTGTCATCCACAACCGGAAAGAGGTGCGGCAGCTGCTGGACGAAATTCGACTACAGCTGGCCGTCATGCGTGAGGCGAGCGATGGAGAGCGCCGCGCCTTCGTGGAAGACGTGCAGTCTACGGCGCACAGGGTGTTGGGCACGGCGCGGCAGGCGCTGGAGGGCGTCCAGGACGAAATGGAAGATCTACACTACGGCTGGGCCGAGACGTCGTCCGACACGCATGGAACAGAAGACTCGGAAGAGAACGAAGTTGTGGTGCTCAAGGGCATCGGCCCCAAGACCGCGGCTCAACTCCGCGACGCAGGTATCGTCACGTTCCAGGACTTGGCTGCGCACTCGCCCGATGAGATTCGCAACATGATCAGCGAGCTCCCTGCCTTCATTGACGTCGATTCGTGGGTAGAGCAGGCCCGTCGACAAGTGCGCGCAAACAGGCGATAAGCGCTTCTCATCGCCCTGATCCGGCCCCGAAGCATATATTCTTGAACCAGGCACCACGTCATGTTCTTACTCGACGATATCCTGATGGCGCCCGTCCGCGGCCTGCACTTTATCGCATCCTCCATCCATGAGGCGGTGCAGGATGAGATGGACGAGGAGAAGAACGCCCTGCGTAATGAACTGAATGATTTGTACAGGGAGCTTTCAGCGGGTCAGATCACCGAAGAGACGTTTGATGCACGCGAAGAGGTACTCCTGAATCAGCTCGATCAGCTGGAGGCATTGGAACAGCGCCGCCATGATGACGCCGAGGGACTGCGGGATGACGACCCGCCTCGGCAATAGGCCAAGGTAGGAACACCGGCCAGGAAAAAGATTCCGCCTGCTGACCTGAAGAACAGCCATCGTCCAGCGACAAGGAAACATCCGATGCGGCAGGCAGCCCCCACGTGGCTATCCACCGTGACCGAAGCGGGCTGGTGGGTGGATGCCAGCGAGGCTTGCTATTTGCGAGCGTCTACTGCACACCACGAGTTTCGCAGAGCGGGTCCCGAAGAGTGAAGAAGTCATTCTCAGTATTCCAGCCCGTGTTTAAGGTAGAGTTATACAACCATCGTCCCGCACAGTGATTTCCGCTAGCTGTTTCATGCACGAGAACGAAATCAATCAACATACAGCAATAGTATAGATTTAAGACCAATCAAAAAGTATCAGAAAAGGTTCATAGTGTGACCTACAATAGCATCTGCGATCAATAGCATCTGCGATGTATGAGTGCTGACTATTCCCTGCAGGCGACCGATGTCA
>CAYFQN010000101.1:0-11502 GCA_964345285.1 uncultured Rhodothermales bacterium | reverse complement strand
GAAGAACATCAGGAAGAGCACGCCGACGGCGAACGTGGGCCACAGCTCGTAATCTGCCGTCCCGAACCCGGTCGTCGTCACAATGGCGACAGACTGGAACGCACCGTAGCGCAGCGCCTCCCACACGGACGCATAGCCAGCGAATGCGTCATCGAACACCGCCTCGCTCGACGCGAACAACTCGACGGACGGCCGCCACGTCCCCAGCGCAATGAGCACCGTGGCGCCCACCACGATGGCGGTATAGACGTGCAACTCCGTGTCGCGCCAAATCGTGATGGCCTTGCCGCGCAGCAGCCGGTAGTGGAGCGCGAAGTTGACGCCGGCCAAGAACATGAATGCGGTAATCACCCCGTCGATGTACGCTGAGTCGTACTGGCCCACGGAGCCGTTCTCGGTGGAGAAGCCGCCCGTGGCCATCGTGGCGAAGGCGTGATTGACGGCGTCGAACACGCTCATGGCCGGCAGCAGGAAGAGCACCTCGATGGCCGTGATGCCCACGTAGATGAGCCAGAGGCGCTTGGCCGTCTCGCGCACCCGCGGCGTCAGCTTATCGGCGGACGGGCCGGGCACTTCGGCGCGGAAGAGCTGCATGCCCCCCACGCCCAGAATCGGCAGGATGGCGAGGGTAAGCACGATGATCCCCATCCCGCCCATCCAGTGTGCCAGGCTCCGCCAGAAAAGAAACGCGTTGGGCATGGCTTCGATAGCCATGTTGCCGCCCCCGCCAAAGATGGTCGCGCCCGTCGTCGTGAAGCCACTCATCGTCTCGAAGAACGCGTCGGTGTACGTATCGAGCACGCCGCCCAGCACAAAGGGGAGCGCGCCGATGAGCGACAGCACAAACCACGACAGCGCCACGATGGCGAACCCTTCGCGCACGCCGAGGTCGTCTTCCCCGAGATCATCGCTACTGTTCGCTCCGGGCCCGCCGAGCGCCCCCCACGTGCTGCCGCCGATGCCGAACGCCAGTCCCGCCGCGGCCACGAAGCTCCACCACGACGGCTCGTTGTAGTACAGGCCCACGAGCGCTGGAACCAGCAGTGCCACGCCCAAGAAAAGTAACAGGCCGCCGAGCGTACGGACGACCGCCTTCCAGTTCAGGACCATGATGGGATGATTGCGCAGGTGCGAAGTCGCAGGGGCAACGTGACGCTGGGAGGGTCCACTGCGTACGTTATAGGGGAAAGTACGTTGATCAGCAAATCGCGGCGTCGCCTGTCATGCCGTTTCCATTTCAAAAGGCCTGAGCCTCGCGAGGCGTCGTCCATCGCATCCTGCCGTGGATCGTGCGCGCAAACGTTCAACGTTGAACGCGCCGGCGCCTCGGACCGGGTGCGCGGCCTCCCACCGCGGAATGCCCCCTCTCCACCCCGGAATGCCCCTGTGGCCGACATCGGCGGATCCGCCCACGCGGGGCGCGCCGTTTCGTTTGCTGAGCGCCATTAGCTCCGCACGCTCTGCGTGGCGGCGAAGAGGTTTTCGACCTCCGCGACGTGATCGGGCAGGACGAACACGATGGCGCGGTCGCCGGCCTGGATGTGCGTCGTGCCAACGGCAATTTCTGTGGACTCGTCGTCGTGCTCGATGGCGCCCACCAGCATGCCGCTGGGCAGGTCGAGGTCTTTCAGCGGTCCGCGCGTGACCGGGGCATTGGGCGCGGCTTTGATTTCCAGGATTTCCGCGTCGAGTCCATGGACGGTGGCCACGCTCAGGACGTGCTTGCCGCGCAGGTAGCGTCGCACCTCGCGCGCCACGGCCAGCTTCTTGCTCACGGCCGCATCCAGCCCAATCGCCTTGCTGATCGGGATGTACGCGGCTTTCGACAGGAGGCCGACCGTCTTCTGCACGCCGAGGTGCTTGGCCATGAGGCACGTCACCAGGTTCGACTCCTCGTCGTCCGTTACGGCCACGATGGCATCCATCTCGCCCAGCCCTTCACGCACCAGCAGGTCGATGTCGGTCGTGTCACCATGAATGACGAGCACGTCCTCCAGTTGCTCGGCGAGATCTTCGGCCGTCTCCCGGTCCGGCTCAATGAGCTTGATGCGCTTGCCGCCTTGCCCGCTCAGCCGCATCGCGATGCCGGCACCCACGCGCGTTCCGCCCAGCACCATCACGTGTTGCATGCGCGTCTCGTCCTTCCCCATCACGCGGGCGACTGGGGTGACGTACTTCGGCCGCGTGAGCACAAAGATCTGATCGTTCGGGTGCAGCCGCTCGTCGCCGCGGGGCAGGATCGTCCGCATGCCGCGCGCGATGGCCTTGATACGAAACGACAGCTCCGGGTGCTCCTCAACGACCTCCTGCAGCGTTTTGCCGATGACCGGCGCGTCTTCGTCGAGCCGCATGCCAACGAGGTGCAGATGCCCATCGCAGAACGTGAGCACGTCGGTGGCGGCGGCGCGCTGGATGAGGCGCGTTACCTCGGCGGCTGCGCTTTCTTCCGGGTGGATGACGAGGTCGATGCCGAAGTCTTTTGCTTTCAGCACGGAATGGGCCCGCGCGATCTCATCGGAGCGGGTGCGGGCGATGGTGGTGGCAACGCCCATCCGGTCGCCCATCATGCAGGCGATCAGGTTCACCTCATCGATCGCCGTCACGGCGATGAGCATGTCGGCGCTCTGGATGCCGGCATCCTGCAGCACGAGCGCCGACGTGCCGTTGCCGTGCACCGTCATCACGTCCAGCTTCTCCTGTACGCGTTCTAACACGTCGCCGTCTACATCGATGACGGTAACGTCGTGCTGCTCCATAGCCAGGATGCGGGCCACGTCGGACCCGACTTCACCAGCGCCCACTACCACCACTCTCATAGTACGGTTTGCGTCAGCTCGATCGATGAAAGAGGGCGACTCGGGGTAGGTGCCGGGGCTAGCGTCCGGCGCCACGGCCCGGATCCGGTTCGCACAAACTACCCGGGGCTCACTCGGTTGTCAACGGCACGGCTCATTCGGCCAGCGGCAGGTGAATCCAGAACGTACTGCCCTTGCCCTCCTGCGTATGAAATCCGATGTCGCCGTCCAGCTCGCGGATTGTTTTCCGTGCGATGGCGAGGCCGAGGCCGGTGCCACTGGTTTTGGTGGAGAAGTTGGGCTGGAAGATTTTGTCGCGTTCGGCGCGAGGGATCCCTACGCCGTTATCGGCTACCCAGCTCTGCGCCCGCGAGGCAGCTTCGGCCGATGGCGCATCACGGGCCGTCGCGACGCGGATGTGGGCCGTGCGGTCCGATGGAACGGCCTGGATGGCATTCTTGATCAGGTTGATGTAGATGCGCCGCAGTTCTTCGCGGTCGGCCTCCACCACGAGGGGCCCGCCGTGAAGATCGGTGTCGATGGCTGCCTCGGCCTCTTCCTGCATGAGCGTCGCCGCCTCGCGCACCACCTCGTTTAGATCGAGCGGCTCGATCACGCGTTCGGGCAGCCGCGCAAACGACGAGAACTCATTCGCGATGCGGGCCAGCGCGTTAATCTGCTCGATGAGGGTGCTCGTGATCCGGTTGAACAGCTCCGTAAACCGGCGCGCATCGTCGTCGGGCGCCCCTTCTACCGCCGGCACGCGCAGTCGCTGGAAAGCGCGCCGCATGTGTTGCACGGAGAGCTTCATCGGCGTCAGCGGATTCTTGATCTCGTGGGCCACCTGCCGGGCCATCTCGCGCCACGCCAGTTCGCGCTCTTGCTGGGCCAGGCGCCGCCGGCTCTCGGCCAGCTGCTCTCGCATGTCGTTAAACGTTTCCACCAGTTCGCCAATCTCGTCCCGCGTGTCGACGGGCAGGCGTCGCGCATAGCGCCCTTTTCCTACGGCTTCGAGTCCAGCCCGCAGGCGCGCGATGGGCTGCGCGAGCGCGTTCGACAGAAAGAGCGCCGTCACCATGATGACGATGATGAGCAGGAGGAGCGCCCCGAGCAAGTACGCCAGCGTGCGCGCCCGTTCGTCCTGGATGCGCTCCTGCTCGGGCAGTGTCGGCACGGCGAGCACGTAGCGCGGCTGACCGCTGGCATCGGGGAGCGCCTGGAACCCAACCGTGTACCGGAAGGCGCCAAAGCGCTCCTCCGTTGTGGTGAACCGGTAGGCGTCTAGGTATAGCGCCTGATACGCCGAGGCCGGCAGCCGGGTATCAATGAGCCGATCCCGTACGAGCCGCGGCCGGCTCGACGCCACCAGACGGCCGTCGGCGTACAGGTTCAGGTCGAGCCCCACGCGGCGTGAGAGCGAGTCGATGCGGGTGCGCCCCATGATGCGGTGCAACCGCTCGCCCTGCTGCGCTTGGGTGAGCAGGGCCTCCTCCACGCGGCCCAGGTGCTGCTGCAACTGGTTGCGTACGGCCCGCTCGTTCTCCTGCACGATGACCCGGGCGCCCACGATGCCCACGGCCAGCACGGCGATGGATCCTACAACGAGGAAGGCGTCAAGCATCTTGTCGCGGAACCGAACGCGCGGCGCAGGCAGCACCCCCTGCTGGTACCGCAGGTAGAGGCCGAATAGGTAGAAGGGGCCGGCGATACACAGCCCCGCGAAGGCCAGCCGCAGCAGATAGTACAGATGGTCGAACGCCATGATGGCCGGCATCCGCGCCGCCACCACCGTGTCGGGCGACTCGTCCACGCGGCGGTAGTACACCAGCTGGCTGCGCCCTTCGGACGACTCGGTCTGCCACGCGGTCGATTGGCTGTTCAGGAGCTGTCGCGCGTCGCGAGGCAGCTGGGCCCGCTCTACCGCACCGAGGCTGCGCGTGAGGACACCGTTGCGGAACTCGGCCATCGCCAGATCCGCGGACAGATTGTTGTACAGACCTTCTGGCAACAGGACGCGGGGATAGGGCGTGCCCGTCCCTGGAAGCAATGAGCGCGGTTCCACCTGTGCCAGCACCCAGCCGATCGGGGTACCCGCCGTATCTGGCACGGCGGCGAGGCCGGCGTACGGGGCGCGGCGCTGCGGCGGCTGGCCGTCCAAGCGATCGACGACGGGCATACGCCGCCCGAGTAGCACGTATCGGTCGCGCAGCGTATCAAAGGCATCCGGCGGATCCGGCATAACCGTTGTCTGCCCCTGCTGGCCGGCCGTCGTGTAGCGGCGGCGTAGCGTGCCGGTGCTATCGAGCAGGACCAGGCTGGCCTCGTACTGACTGAGGGACGCAACCAGCGACCCCTGCAGCAGCTCCGTCGCCACCGAATCGACCGGTCGCTCCATGCCGGGCACCTCGCGTACGCCAGCGCGCAGGACCGGATGGTCGTTCGCACGGCGCAGGACCTGCTCCAGCGAAAAGAGCACGCGCGGATCACTGCCTTCAGCGAACGATGCGGTTGCGTCGACCATGCGACCGCGGCGCTGCGCATCCATGCCCTGATATAGCAGCGGATACAGCAGGGCCGTGAGCACGATGAGCCCCGGCAGCAGGCTACGCAGCGTGAAGTGCTTAACCACGCCCCCGCCCTGTACGAGGCCGAGCAAGGCGACGCCCAGCGTGGTTGCGGGGTACATGAGGGCAACAGGAACGGTCACGTTGACGGCAGAGGGCATCAGGGCTGTCACGGCTACCAGCCCTCCCATCACGACGAGGCCGCCTACCCCTACCAATTTTAACGCTTGCCACCCTCTGGGGCGGTAGCGCCCCAGGGCATATAGCGCGATCCAAAATACGCCAGCTCCACACAGGATGACGGCCACCGTGATCAGGAGCAGGCCGCACAGGGCGGCCAGTACAAGCGGCTCGGGCAGCAATCCGGTCCGCACTAGGTAGTCGAGTGTGCTGTCGAGCACGGCGCGCTCGGCCAATCGGCTGAGTACATGCACCAACCCAAGCTCGACGAGTCCCACGACGACCAGCACGGCGAAGAACCGTACCGGTGAGGGTTTCGGCGGCGTGGTGATCCGGATTTGCCCCCATAGCTCCGACATCGAGTTGGCCTGTACGCGAAACCGCGACGCTAGATCGAGAAACCCCACCGTGAACAGGATGGCGAATAGGCCGGTCACGAGCAGATCGCCCGTCGACTCCATCACGCCGCCACCGATGGGCGAGGCCAGGTGCGTCGGGTCGAAGAGCGGGGCGAGCGGGGCCTTCCCGGTCTGCCAGCGATCGGGCACCTTCATGGCGATGAGCAGGTAGCGCAACCCCCACCATGCAGCAGCCAAAAAAGCAAATCGCATGACGGCATGCCATCGGGCCCACGTCGTCATCACGGTCGCGTCTACGCGGCGGTACCACATCCACAGGGCCGCAAACAACCAGAAGAGCAGGCCAACCTGCCACAGCGCGAGCAGGTCGGCAAACCGCTGCCGCTCGGTGCGTATCAGCTGGTCCGCCGTAGGGCGTGGCACATCCACTCGTCCCACCACCGTGCCCTCCACACGGAGCGGCAGGTCCTCTCCGGCTGTGCCGGACGCGAGGCCCCAGGTCACCTCCACAGGATGCCCGGTCTGGATGCGCCACTGCCGCTCCAGGCTATAGTCTTGCAGGAACTGGTTTTGCACAGGCGCGCGGAACCGGATGAGCTGGACGACGCGCACAGCGCCGACCGCTGTTTCTCCACTGTATACAGGCCACCACGCGGCAATGCCCCACCGCACCGCATCATCCCGCACAACCGTAGCGGCGCCTTGCTCGAAGGCTGCTTCCACCACATGCCGGTCGATGGGCATGCTGAATCCGTTCCAGGCCACCAGTGTCTGATCTGCGCCATATACCTCGATGGCCATGCGCGCCTCGGCATTCTGATCGGCTGCGAAGCGCGTCAGTGGCGCTTTCTGGCCAGCCGCTGCGTACGTCTGTAGTCCCTCCACCACGCGAGGGTGCTGAGCGAACTGACGCGCGCGGCGGCGCACTGACGCCACGCGCCGGTCGAAATCCCGCTGGATGGTAGCTTCCGTGCGGGCAACAGCGGCTGCCGTGGCCGCCTCCAGGTCGGCCTGCAGGTTGCTTATTCGCATCCACTGCCCGGCGTACGTAGCTAGCAGCGCAACGAGCAGCAGCGCGCCACTCGCTATCCACACCGGATGCTGTGCCACTATCGTGCGTATCGAATCGCGCATGACGGGGCGCCTGGATGGACGATGGGTTCCCGGTTTGGGCCAATGGTACAGCAACGCGCCACAGGAGGGTGAGTGCCTTTACGGCGCTCCGGGCCGGCCATGCCTCGGCCGGCTACCGCTCGGTACGGTCCAGGCGGATCTCCTGGAGTAGCCACGTATCGTCATCGCGCCGCACGAGGCGCACGTAGGCTTGTAGGGGCCGCTCTGCCTGGCCATACCAATACTGGGCAGTGGCGAAGAAGTCATCTTCGGTGTACGAGACATCCCCGAACGCGAAGTCCCGTGGGGTGAAGTTTCTGAAGAAGTCCTGCAGCACATACAGCGCCTGCGCCCGGCTGTAGACCGTCTGCATGCCCAGGATGCTGATTTCGACGCGCTCGGCAGCGGGCGTCAGGAGACGCTGAGCATCGCCTGCCTGGAACGACTCGGCCACGCGCGTTCGCGCTTCAGCGTCCGGATCGGTAGACTGTGCCATGCCGTGAAGCGGACGACCGGCTACAACCAGCACAACAAGACCAGTGACGAGTAGAGCGCGCACGCGTCGGGCGACTAGGCCGGTAGGAGATGACAGGACATGAAGCTGCAGCACACTGCTTGGAACCGCTCGGGATTGCACCGTCGTCTTGAGTGCAAAAAGCAAGCCTGCCTATGCGTGGTCTGCCTACGCTTTTCCTCATGCCGCCCTGTCGTGATTAGCACACATCGTGCGTCTGCTGGATGCGACGCCCCGCCTCCGCATCTAGCGCACGCGGTAGGGCACTTCTTCGGCATTGGACAGGACAGCCAGTACGGCCTCGGCCACCATCTCGCCCATTCGCGTGCGGGCTTCGGTGGTCGCGCTGCCGAGGTGGGGCGCTAGTACGACCCGCTCCTGATCCATTAAACCGGGATGGACCTCCGGCTCGCGCTCGAACACGTCGAGCCCAGCGCCGGCGATCTCGCCCGCTGCCAGCGCCTCGACGAGCGCCGCCTCGTTCACGACCGGGCCCCGTGCCGTGTTGATCAGCAACGCCGACTCCTTCATGGCGCGCAATGCGTTGGCGCCGATCAGGTGGCGGCTGTCCTCGTTGAGCGGACAGTGGAGCGAGACGACATCGCTCGTTGCCAACAGCGTATCGAGCGGCACGTACGTGGCGCTCTGCTCGCGCTCGACGGTTGGGTTGGCACGGCGACGGTTGTGATACACGACGCGCATCCCAAAGCCGAGCGCCCGCCGCGCGACGGCCGCGCCGATCCGCCCAAGGCCCACAATGCCAAGCGTCTTGCCGCGCAGTTCCATCCCCAGCAGCAGCGTTGTCTCCCACCGCTCGAACTGCCCGCTGCGCACAAAGGCATCCGCTTCCGTTACGTGGCGGGCCACCGCCATCAGCAGCGCCCACGTGAAGTCGGCCGTGGCGTCGGTCAGCACGCCCGGCGTGTTCGTCACGATGAGATCGCGCGCCGCCGCGGCCTCCAGGTCGATGTTATCGACCCCCACACCGTACTGCGCGATGAGTGGCAGATGCTGGCAGGCGTCGATGACGCGCTCGGTGACCGGGTCGTCCACCGTCGTAACGAGCCCATCAGCCTCCTGAGCGATGGCGATCAGGTGATCCTCCGCGGCGTCCGCCTCGGCAGGGGGCTCATGGACGTGAACGGTATGCGCGTCTCGCAGTGCGGTGAGGCCATCCTCTGGCAGCGGGCGCGACAGGGCGATGTGGGCCATCGAGAGAGCGGGGAATAGATCGCAGAAGTGGCGACGGAGCGTGCAAGGAGGAAACGGAGAATCGCAGAGAATGACAAGATAGGCGTGCCGGATACCCGCCGCACGTGCAAACGCACACTCCACAACCCTCAGCACACAACGCTCACCCCAACTCGACGATGGTGACACCCGTGCCACCGGCATCCCACTCGGCATCGCCAAAGCCTGCGACATCAGGCCGTTGCGCAAGCTCTTCCTGGATGGCCTGCCGGAGCGCCCCCGTGCCCTTGCCGTGCAGGATCTCGACCCGGTCCAGGTTCGCCGCAATGGCCTCGTCGACGAACTGCTGCACGGCCGTGAGCGCCTCGTCCACGCGCTGCCCGCGCACGTCGATGCGGTTACTGGCTCGCAGCGCCGCGATGTCGGATGAGCCCCCGCCCTGCGTCTGGCTGACGGTGACCTGCTGCTCGCGCGGCCCGCCGACTTTCGTAAGCCGGTCGAGGTCGACGCGCATGTGCATGGAGCCGAGCACGACGACCGCCTCACCGTCGTCGATCTCCTGGACATCCCCCTTCGTGGACCCGTTGTCGATGACGACTTGGTCCCCTTCGTGGATGGGCCCTTTCGCTGTCTTCGGGGTCGGCTTCTTGGCCGCGCCGTTGGTGGATGCCGCCACTGGCGACTCGTCCGGCCCCTCCTCGGCGGGTACGTCCTCGGCCTCAACCGCTTCTTCTACGGACTCGCGGCGCGCCTCGACGTCGTCGCGGAACTGCTCGAACTGTTCGCGGGCCTGCTTCGTCGCCTCTTTCTCCGCCTCGGCCTCCTTGATCTCGCGGATGGTTTGCTCGATGCGCGCGTTCGCGCCCTGCACGATGCGCTCCGCTTCTTCGAGCGCCTGCTGGCGAATCTTGTCGCGCTCCTTTTCGACCTTGCCGATCTTGCCCTCGTACCGTTCGCGCTCCTTTTCGGCCTGCTCCTTCTCGCGCCGCGCCGCGTCCAATTGCCGCTCCAGCTCCTGATTGCGCGACTCGAACGTGGCGATCAGCTCCTCCATCGCCGTCTTCTGCTCACCAGCGAGTTCGCGGGCCCGCGTCAGGATGTCGTCGGCGAGTCCCATGCGCTGCGCGATCTCGAACGCGTACGAGGACCCCGGCACGCCGCGCTGAAAGTGGTACGTGGGCCGCAGCGTCTCCTGGTCGAACTCCATCGACCCGTTCTCGACGTGCTCGGCTTCGTGCGCGTAGGTCTTCAGCGTGCCGTGGTGCGTGGTGGCGATGGTGCGCGCGCCGGACGTGGTGAGCCGCTCCAGCACGGCCTGCGCCAGCGCGCCCCCCTCTTCGGGATCCGTGCCCGTGCCCGCCTCGTCGATCAGCACGAGCGTCTGCTCGTCGGCCGAGCGGGCCATGTGCCGCAGGTTGGCCACATGCGAGCTGAACGTGGAGAGGTCTTCCTCGATGGACTGCTCATCCCCGATATCGACGATAAGCCGGTCGAACAGCGCGAACTTCGAGTGCGGTGCCACCGGGATGGGCAGGCCATACGCGAGCATCAGCGCGAAGAGGCCGACGGTTTTCATCGTGACCGTCTTACCGCCCGCGTTCGGCCCTGTGATGACCAGCGTGCGGAAGTCGTCGCCCAGCGTAAAGTCGAGGGGGACGACCTCGCGCGTTTCCGCGTCTTCGAGCGGTCCGCTCGTTCCGTCCTGGTTGCGCGCCTGCTCAAAGTGAAGTTGCAGCACCGGGTTCCGCCCCTCCACAACCTCGATGTTGCTCTCTTCGTTCAGGTGCGGCACCACGGCGTCGAGGTGGTTGGCGAGCTGCGCCTTCGCTTGCAGCAGATCGAACTGCGCCAGCGCTTTCATATTAGTGTCCATCGCGTCGCGCCTTGACCGCAGGTGGGCCGTCGCCTTCCGCAGAATGCGCTCGACCTCGCGCTTCTCTTCCGACTTCAGCTCGCGCACCTCGTTGTTCAGGTTGAGGCACGCCGTCGGCTCGATGTACACCGTCTGCCCCGTGGCCGATGTGTCGTGGATGAAGCCTTCCACCTTGCGCTTTGCCTCGGCGCGGATGGGGATGACCATGCGCCCGCCGCGGATCGTGGGCTGCTCCTCGGTGGCATAGCCCTGGCTGCTGGCCTTGCGCAACTCGCGGTCGAGCGCGTCGCGCAGCTCCCCTTGCCGGCGGATGATGAGGCGCCGCAGCCGCTCCAGCTCGGGCGAGGCGTCGTCGCGCACCGAGCCATCCGCGTCGATGATGCCTTTGATGTGCTCTTCCAGATCGGAGAGCGGCGTGATCCGCGAGACGGCTTGCGCCAGCTGCGGATAGTCGGCCTGCCGGTCGGCGACGTAGCGCTTGAGGCGGCGGAGCGTGACGAGTACGAGCCGTACCTCGTGCAAGTCCTCCGGGTCGACGTACGCGTCTTCAGGAGCCGCGCGCTTCAGCACGCCCCGCACGTCGCGGATGTGGTTGAGCGGCACAGCCGTCTCGGCGTAGCGGAACGCGTCCTGCAGTTCGGCCACGCGGCCCAACTCGTCCTCCAGCCAGTGCAGCGTGCGAGCCGGCTGCATGCCATCGAGGCGCTCTGCGCCCAGCGGGCTCTGCACCTGGTTGCGCAGGCGCTTGCGCAGCACGTCGAAGCCGAGCTTTTCCTCAGCCGAGGCGGGGTACACATCCATGATTGATCGGCACGTTGCAATTGTCGAAGGGGTCCGTCTTCGTTGGTATCGCCCGCTGAAGCGGAGGATTCGCCCTCACCAAATCGTCACGCGCCAATCACCCAATCGCCCA
>CAYFQN010000100.1:0-11535 GCA_964345285.1 uncultured Rhodothermales bacterium | reverse complement strand
CGCAACCCATGCTCGACGCCATTCAAGCCGCCACGGACGACGTTTTCCCCGAGGTCGTTGCGCTCCGCCGAACGTTCCATCAGCATCCCGAACTGGCGCTCAACGAGCACAAGACAGCACGGCGCGTGCAGGAGACGCTGGCCCGGCTCGACGGCATCACTGTGCAGACCGGCGTGTACGAAACCGGCGTTGTGGCGACGCTTCGGGGCGAGCAACCCGGGCCGACGCGCCTGCTCCGCGCCGACATGGACGCGCTCCCCATTCAGGAAGAAACCGGGCTCGACTTCGCCTCCAAACACGACGGCGTGATGCACGCCTGTGGGCACGATGCCCACACAGCCTCCCTCCTCGGCGCGGCCAAGGTACTTCACCGCCTGCGCGACCGAGTGCACGGTCCTATCCGGTTCCTCTTTCAGCCCACCGAGGAACGCATCCCCGGCGGCGCCAAGTTCATGATCGAGGAAGGCGCGCTCGATACGAACGACGCCAGCCCCTCGCCGGATGCGGTGTTCGGGCAGCACGTGCGCCCAGATCTGCCCGTCGGCACCATCGGCGTGCGCTCCGGCATGTTCATGGCGTCGGCGGATGAGGTGTTCATCACCGTGCACGGGGAGGGCGGACATGCCGCCGCGCCTCACGAGCTGGCCGCCGATCCGACGCTCGTCGCGTCCCACATCGTCGTAGCGCTTCAGAGCGTCATCAGCCGCCACTGCCCGCCCGACGTGCCAAGCGTGCTCACCATCGGCACACTCATGGCGGAAGGCGCGACGAACGTGATTCCTGCACGGGCCCAGATGGAGGGCACCTTCCGCGCAATGGATGAGGACTGGCGCCGCCGCGGGCACGAGCTCATCCGCCGCACCGCGCAGCGCACGGCCGAGGCGCACGGCGCTACCGCTGAGGTCGACATCAAAGTCGGCTACCCCGCGCTCTACAACCACGAGGCGCCGACGGCGTTGGTGCGCGAGGCGGCCGTCGACTACGTCGGCGCGGATAACACGGTCGACCTCGGGCCGTGGTTCGCGGGGGAGGACTTCGCGTACTTCCTGCAGGAGCGGCCCGGCACGTTCTACACGCTCGGCGTCGGCAATGAAGCGCGCGGCATCACGCACCGCCTCCACACGTCCCGCTTCACCATCGACGAGGAGGCGCTGCGCGTGGGGACAGGCTTTCTGGCATATCTAGCGTGGCGATTTGGCGCAGACCGCGCGTAGGCCCGCGCCACTCTTTTTTCCAAAGCGAGCGTGCATTATATTAAGATTGCGTGATCGTCAGGGGGCTCCTGCCGACTGATCCGCCGTTCCTCGCCACGAACCGTTTGGGATCATGGAATCACGCCTGCAACTGCGTACCGACCCAGGAGTCATTGGGGCGGCCACCGACTTCGCGTATACGTGGAGCTTTGATGCCGGGCTACCACCTGAAAAGGCCCTCCGCTGGGCCCTGGCCGTCAGCGAGCTGGTGACCGACATCGTCCGCTTCGCCTTCCGCCACGAGCAAGGCACCTTCACCCTCATCTTCCGGCGCGACCTGACGTCAGTCGAACTGATCGCTCGCGAGTTGGGCGAGCCGTTCGATCCCGAGCGTCACCGCTACGACTCGGAACGCGCTCGCGAGGAGGGAGACTTTACCGGTGCCGGCCTGCACCTCATGCGCAACCTGGTCGATGACTTTGTCTTCCTGAACCGGGGGCGCGATGGAAAGGAGTTTCAGCTCGTAGAGTTCATCCCCAGTGAGCACATCGACGAGCGCGCGCTCGAGTCGCCCCCCGATAGCGTCGCGACCGAGCCGGGCGACACTGATTACCACATGTCGCTGGCCACCCCGGCCGATGCGGAGGACATCGCCAAGCTCATCTATCGCACGTACGGCTATTCGTACGCGAAGGAAGCGCTCTACTTCCCCGAACAAATCGCCCGCGCTCTGCGCCAGGGTGACAAGTTTGCCGTCATCGCTCGCACAGATGCCGGCGAGCCGGTGGGCTCGTTCGCCGTGCTTCGCTCCACCGACTCGGAGGTGGGCGAGGTGGGCGAGGCCGTCGTTACCGAAGGGCACCGGCGGCGAGGCCTCATGACGCGTATGCTCGACCGGCTCATCGGGGAGGCGAAGGCACGCGGCCTGCAGGGCGCGTTCGGTGAGGCCGTGACCGTGCACGACATCAGCCAGCGAGTCAACCAGCACTTCGGCATGCAGTCGACGGCTCTGCTGCTGGCGACCTTCCGCATCCAGCGGTTCCGTGGGTTTGTGGACGAGTACCCCCAGCCCGTATCCATCGTGATCGACTTCCGCCCCTTGATCGATGTCGATAGCGTCGCGGCGTACCTCCCCGAACCCTACGCCGACTTGCTGACGGATATCTACGCGGATCTTGGCATAGCCGTGACCACACCGCCCGTGCTACCAACGGCCTATCCCCCCACGTCTGCGATTGACGTGCATATCAACCACCGCGACCGACATGCCACCCTGGTGGTTGAAACCTTCGGGACCGACTTTATTGAGCAGGTGGAGCAGACGATTGAGGACCTGCGTGACGAGAGCCTGCACGTTATATATGTGGACCTACCGCTCGATGACCCGGGGACGCTAGACGCCGCCCCTCGCCTCCAAGAGCACGAGTTCGTGCTGGCGGGCCTCATGCCCATGTTTCACCAGCAGCGCGACTTTCTGCGGATGCAGCGGCTTCTCGTCAACCTCGACTTTGACCTCATCCAAGTCTACAGCGACCGGGCCCACGCGCTCAAACAAACCATCCGTGAGGAGCTCGAATGGAACACACACACCGTGGCGACACGCTAACCGTCCGGCTGTCGAGCGATTTTAACTGGCTGGCCGTGCAGCAGATCGAACCGCTCACTGCCGATGCCACGCACATCCGCATCGACCTGTCCGACGTGCGCCTGCTCGACACCGAAGCGCTCATGCTAATCGATCGGCTACAGCGCGCCGGGAAAACGGTACAGCTTATCGATCCGCCCGACCTCTTGTACGACCTGATCGACATGCTTGAGCTGGGTCCGACCTTAGACGCCGATGCGCTGGTTGCGTGAAACAGGGGGACGCCGTCCGTCGTGCCAGAACGGCACGCGGCTTGCTTTACCTCCCCTTGCTGGTTTCGGTACCCTACGCTCCTATGCTCGTCGACGACTCCACTGATCGCTCTGCGCCCCCTTACACGGAGGCGGTCCTTCATCACATCCGTGCCCAGCGGTCGGCATTCATTGACTACCTCACAGCGCTCGTCGAACACGAGTCGCCGTCGACTGACCCCGCTGCCCAGCAGCCCGTCTTCGACCAGCTCGCCGCGTCTTTGCGCGCGCTGGACTTTCAAGCGACGCATCGCCCGGGCTGCCAGACAGGCGGCCAGCTCTACGCTCGGCCGGCTCGCCGTGCACGCCATCAACCGTTTCAATTGCTCGTCGGCCACGGCGACACGGTCTGGTCGCACGGCACGCTGAGCGCCATGCCAGCACGAGAAGAGGATAATCGGCTCCGCGGTCCCGGCGTGTTCGACATGAAGGCGGGCCTAGCCATGATCGTGTTCGCACTCGAGACGCTGGACGCGCTTGACCTGGCCCTGCCCTACACGCCGGTCGTGCTGATCAACTCGGATGAAGAGATCGGCAGCATCGAGTCGCAAGGCATCATCGAGTGGCTGGCCCACGGCGCTGAACGCGCCTTCGTGCTAGAGCCCGCGCTCGGCCGGGACGGCAAGCTCAAGACAGCGCGGAAGGGCACTGGTGAGTTTGAGATTATCGTGGAGGGGCAA
Organism: uncultured Rhodothermales bacterium; assembly: GCA_964345285.1. Taxonomy (GTDB): domain Bacteria; phylum Bacteroidota; class Rhodothermia; order Rhodothermales; family Salinibacteraceae; genus JAAAPH01. The sequence continues at coordinate 7,766 of CAYFQN010000100.1, read as the reverse complement.
GCGGCCCATGCGGGACTAGCCCCCGGCGACGGAGCCAGCGCCATCGTAGAGCTGTCGCACGTCGTTCAAGCACTGCACGCGATGAACGACCCCGCACGTGGGGTTAGCGTGAATGTGGGCACCATCGATGGCGGCCAGCGGCCCAACGTGGTGGCGCCCCAGAGCCGCGCCTCGGTCGACGTGCGCGTCCCAACTCGGGAAGATGCCCGCACGATAGAGGCGCGCATCCGCGCCCTGGAGCCCCTCACGCCAGGCGTCAGCCTTACAGTGCACGGTGGCATCGAACGAATGCCCATGGAACGCACGGCGCGTAACATGGCCCTGTGGAATCAGGCGCAGCAACTCGGCCGGTCTATCGGCCTGTCCCTGGACCACGGCCTGTCGGGGGGCGGGTCCGACGGCAACTTCACCTCTCTCCACACGGCGACCCTTGATGGCCTCGGGGCCGTAGGCGACGGCGCCCACGCCGATCACGAGTTTATCTTTATCGACGAGACGCTCGAACGGTGTGCCTTGCTCGCCCTCCTCCTGATGGCTCCGTCCCACCAGTAGCCTGGTCCCACCGAGATCGGGGCACCGTGCCCGATGAACTTTCCGTCACCTGGGCAATATTAACTTAATGTTATGAGATGCTGCCCCACTCTCATGGCATACCCGCGCCAACCAGGCGTTTCCCGCCTGCCTGGCGCACTCCTTGTGCACTTGAGGACCGGTAGGTTCTGTCACCACAATTGTACGGTGGGTCTCATGAAAACTACGTTCCGACACGTCGTCCTCTTCGCTCTCGCTCTTACCACCGTTGCGATACTCACCGGATGTGTTAGCGTGGGCTCCTCCTCTCAATCGGCCTCTTCCCACACCGATGTGATCGGGACGTGGACCTATGAGGCCTCGGGGACCCAGCCGCTGAGCCGGGGTACACTGCAGCTTGCCACGCGCAACGGGCGCCTTCTGGGCCAGATTCGCGACTCGGAACTGGGCACGGTCCCTATTCAGGCGAACATGACAGGCCGCCGATTGGAGTTGCAGATGGATCTGTTTCGCGTTGGCCCCCTTTCGGTAGCGGGCTCAGTGGAGGGCGACACGTTTCATGGCCTCATCGACCGCCCCGTGTACAATGTGACGATGGATGCCAATGAGGCGGCGTCCGCTCGAGAAACCAACCTGTACGGGTCGTTTCAGGCAGAGCGCCGGGCCGCAGCGTACGCAGCACCACTTCTGGTTTTGAACTGCCCGAAGCTGGGTCCGGACGGCATTGTCGCTTGCCGATAAACTACACTTGCCGATAAACTAGCCGCCAGGGGACGGAAGCTAGTTGCCACCCGAGGTGATCATGATATGCGCCCATGGCGTGCCCGGCTCCATTAGCCACGGCACGTTGCCCGTGGGGCGCGTCGGTAGGCCGAGTTCCTCGCCCGTCGCAAACGGCGTGTAAACGACGTACAGCGGAGAGGCGCCCGACACGCTATCGGCCGCTGCATCGTAACTGTCGGCCGGCCCGGTAAGCGAGTAGAGCGCCATCGGATGGCTGGGTAGATCCAGTGCACCGCGCTCGATTTCGGCGCGCCGAATGCTATCCACGGCTGCCGGATCTACGCCCTCAGCCCGCAAGTCGCGCCCGCGCTGCATGAACGGCTCCAGCCGCTTATGATAGCATGCAACATGGAATCGATCATCTCCTGGCTCATCGGCCACGCAGATTAGTTCGTTGCTTCCCTCACGCAGGGTGACGAGTTCGCTGGCCTCGTTATATCCCTTGACGGCTGCCCCGGCTTGCATGGCATCCGGTGCGGCGTGAACCGCTGCAGCCACCTGCTGGTCGGGCGGAGGTGCTTGAGCGTGTGCGATGCCTGCTCCCCACAGTGCAGCGAGCAACATGATAAGTCCGGTGCTTTTCATCGTCTCCATGGGGCCTCTCCTGATGGCTGTTGAACAGGGCCGTCACTGCACGCCAATATAGGACTCATCGGCCCGATTGCAAACCACGCATGTGCTTCCTCAGCTCGACGTGTTGTCTGGCGATGCGCGCATCCACGCTCGCCAGTCGCCATGGGTAGTGGCCCAGCGGCCTACCTCGTCGCGTGAGCAGGTGCCTTGCTCGGTAATCCAACCCGCGACCCATGCGGCAGGCGTCACGTCGAAGGTCGGGTTCAGCACGCGGATGTCGGCCGTCCCGCCGTACACGGCAGCCGGCGGCCCCTCCTCCCGGTGTGGCGCCGTGTCCGGGCTGATCTTATCTGTGGCAGCGACAACGAGCACCGGGATTCCCGCCTCCTGAGCCGCAAGGGCGGCACTACGCGTACCCGTTTTGTTGACCACGCCCCCCGATGCGAGCACGGTGTCCGCCCCGACGACGACCGCATCGATGGGCTCTTGGTCAATCACAGAGGGGATGGCGGCGTCAGTACACAGCGTAACTGCGGCACCATGACCGGCAAGTGCTTCGGCTGTGTAGACGCCCTCGCAGTCGGGCCGCGACTCGGCTACGATAACGCTCGGCGGCGGGTCAGCGTGTCGCATGGCATCGAGCACCGTGCCCGATCGCGACAGCGTCAGTACATCGTGCCCGGCGATTTGCTCTGCTGCCTGGCGCACCGTGGCCGCCTGCGCGGCATATGCCTCCTGGATGACGTGATGCGCTTCCGACTCGATGGTGACCGGTTTAAAAGCTGGTGCTGCAGCGTGCATGATCCGGTGGATGCGGTTGCCAAGCGCCGCCATGGACGGGCGAGCGTCAAGCAGTTGCCGCGCCGTCTCCCGGAGCCGGCCCGACCCACCTGGGGCGCCCTGGCCTCTCAACGGCCCTGCTACGTCGCGCAACACCTCTGCAGCCCGCGCGGCGATATATGCCGAGCCGTGCTCTGTATCCGTGGCGACGGATTCTACCGTGGGCGCCACCTGCTTGTACGACGTCCAAAGCTGCGGGACGGCGTCTCGACGCAGGATCTCGGTCGGCATCACCCACTCTGCCTCTGTTGACTCCCAGTTGAGCGTGATGGACCGATGTGCAGCGTCGAACAGATACGGATGGACAACCCAGCGCGTCTCCAACTCCGCATCGTCGACGCGAAAGGCCTCTCCACGCCGGACGAGCGTGACGCCTTCAGTCAGCCCGACTTCTTCGCGGATTTCGCGTCGCGCCGCGGCATCGGGGTTTCCCTCGGCATGGCCGGCCACGGTGCCCCACTGGCCAGCATACGAACCGACCTCCGCGCTGCGCCGAAGCAGGAGCACCTCGCTGTGATGACGGATGAAGCAGGTCACTACGGGTGTTTCCGACCACTTGTGCATTGCCTTGAGGGTTCTCCCACAACAGTACGGATCCACCGCAACGAACCACCCGGCCCTCCGATCCGGTCAAGGGGGCATTGTATCTTTACGCTGCACTTAATACTATAGTTGTAGTACGAACGAACCAAATCCGTCCCAATGATTCCGCCGCGCCATGGCCTCCTTTCTCAGACGGGCACTGTGCTTGGTCATCCTCGGTGCCCTAACCGTGCTGATGGCTCCTCTCCACGCGCAGCCGACCGCCCCCCTGTCAGCTGCTCGCACAGCCTACATGGATGGAGACTACGAACGGGCCATTGAGCGCCTTCGTCGGTCTGCGGCGACGGATACCTCGGCCCAAGCGCTGTACCTCCTGGGGCGTAGCTATCAGGCGCTCGTGCAGCACGCGCCGGCGTTGAAGGCACTGGAAAACGCCTATCGGCTCGACTCCACGTCCGTGCGTATTCTGCAAGCAAAGGGGCAGAGCTACGAGGCGCTCAGTCGTTTCGATGCGGCCGAGTCGGCCTATGCTGGGGCTCTGGAGCTGGAACCGTCACGCACGCTCCACTTGGCACTGGCCGGGCTCTATCATCAGATGCGGTCCTGGAAGGAGGCGACCCACCACTACCGCGTGGTACTTCGCAGCGATACGACCAATAGCTTGTTGCACGCTCGCCTCGCGCAGACCTTACAGGCCCAGCATCGCACAGAGGATGCACTCACCCACTACCGGCGCGCTCACCAGCTCAACCCGCGCGATGCGTCGGTAACGCTCGCACTGAGCCGCTTGCTGGAACAGCAGGGCCAACCGGACGCCGCTGCGCAGGTGGTTGATAGTACGCTGCACTACCGCGAGACCGCGGCTCTGTGGACGCGGCGCGCTACGCTCGCGTTTCGGCAAAACAACCTCCCCGCTGCCAGCCGCAGCTACGAGCGTGCCATTCAACGAGGAGACTCATCGGCTTCGACCTTCCGCCGGCTCGGAATTGCCGAGGTGGGGCAGGGTCGGTACGACGCGGCGCTGGATGCCCTGCACCGCGCCGTGGAGCGCGATTCGTCGAACGTACGCACCCACTTTTACCTGGGCGTTGCCTATCGCGGGGTGGATCGCCTAACCCATGCAGAGGCGTCGTTCGAAGAGACGATCACCCGCGTGGCCAATGGCGTGTTGGTCGATGCGTACGTCCAGTCCGCTGTGACGTACGATGCTCAGGGACAACTGCGGCGCGCCATCGATGCCTACAAGACGGCGCTTCGTGTACAGCCGGACCGCGTCGAGATCTACTTTCACCTCGCGGCGCTGTACGACGATTACTACCGCGACAAGACGACGGCGGCGCACTACTACCGAAAATTCCTAGCGGCGGCCGATTCGGTGGAGACGCCGTTCCACACGTACGCGACGAACCGGCTAGACGCTCTCCGGCCTATTCTCCACTTCCAGCAGGGCCGCACGAATTGACTGTGGTGGCTCTTCATGGTAGGGACGCCCGCGAGACAGCGTACTTTGTGAGATGGCAGGCGCCCAAACGAACAGCCCCGGATGCGTGATGCATCAGGGGCTGAGTCACTGTGATTAACGTTGAGGGACGGTCAGGCTGCGGCCGTCGCATTAACCGCTTCCACGCGCGTCACCTGCGGCACCGAGCGCTTGAGAGCCTGTTCGATCCCAGCCCGTAAGGTCATCGTACTCATCGGGCAGGACCCGCACGCGCCGAGAAGTTCCAGTTCCACCACGTAGTCCTCCGTGATATTTAGCAGCCGGACCGATCCGCCATCGGCCATGAGGTACGGGCGGATCTTGTCGAGAGCGTCTTCGATCTGCTGGCGGAGCTCCGGATCGGCATTGGGATCGGGCGTATCCGCGGCATTTCCGGGGGTTACGGCGTCAGACATGAGAGGCGTCGTTGATTCGGCGGCGATTCGTAGGTATGATTGCTTAACGGACCAGCGCGCGAAAAGATCGCCGCTAGCGGTACAAAATTTCGACTTTCTGGGTTGGGTCCTGCTCAGCGTTGCGGAGAGCCACCTGCTCCACGGTGCGCTCGGCAATTTGGTGAAACGCCTGCGCCGACCGACTCTCCGGCTCAGACAGCACGACGGGGTGGCCCTCGTCGCTTCGTTCGCGGACGACCTGCTCGATTGGCACTTCACCAAGGAACGGCACGTCGAGCGTGCGCGCCAGTTTCTGCGCGCCGCCGCGGCCAAATAGGTAGTACTTACGGTCCGGCATGTCGGGCGGCGAGAAGTACGCCATGTTCTCCACAATGCCGACGACGGGCACGTCCACGTTGTCGAACATGGCGGCGCCTTTGCGTGCATCGGCCAGCGCGATGTCCTGCGGCGTGGAGACAAGCACCGCTCCAGTTAGCGGAATCGTCTGAACGATGGTGAGTTGGATGTCGCCTGTGCCGGGGGGCAGGTCGAGGATCATGTAGTCGATGTCGCCCCAATGCACGTCGCCGAGGAACTGGCGCACGGCCTTCGTGACCATCGGACCGCGCCACACGACGGCTTTCTCGGGGTCAACCATGAAGCCCATCGACAGCAGTTTGATGCCGTGCTTTTCGAGCGGAACGATTTTGCGCTCGTCGTTCACGCGCGGCTTTTCCCCCTCCATGCCCATCATCTTGGGAATGGAGGGCCCGTAGATGTCGGTGTCTACCAGCGCAACATGATAGTCTTGCTCAGCGAGCGCCATGGCCAAGTTCACGGCGACGGTGCTCTTCCCAACGCCGCCCTTGCCAGACGCCACGGCGATCGTGTTTTGCACGCCGCCTTCGGTCTGCTTCTTCTCCCCGCCATCCAGCACATCCTCGTCCAGCGCGATCATCTCGCTATCAACCTCCACATCGACCTCCAGCTGGCGGTCAACGCGCTCGTGGAGCACACGGCGGCAGGCTTCGGCTACCTGGTTGGCGAACGGCGTGTTCGGCTCTTTCACAATGACGGTGAACGACACGCGGCCGTCTTCGACGGTCAGGTTCCGGACCATGTCGAGCCGGATGATGTCTTTGTCACGATCCGGATCGATGACGTGGGAGAGGGCGCTGAGGACCGCTTCGCGCGAGGTCGCCATGGGCTTGCAGAATCCATTGGTGCGGGGCTACAGGTTGTGATGATGCCACCGGATGGCGGAGGCGTTGTTCCTTTTGGACTGCCCCCTTCGCTACGGATTCAAGAGCGGTGGCTTCGCCGGTGGAGCCAGCGCAGGACGAGCCCGTGCCGCAGTTGATGCGCACTGACGCGGCAGCCGTCAAGGCCCGTCGCGCGCAGGAACCGATCGAGGATGAGCACACCCACAGGGAAGACGTCGGCGCGGCCCTGCATAGCCTCGGGATGAAGGGCGAACACCTCGTCCCTGGTACACTTTAGCACGGCACCACACCATCGGTGCACCGCGGTAGCGGGCAGCCTCCGTGCGGCCGCGCCCAGCACGTCGACCGTGGACGACGGCCCCGCCTCGACGAGCGCAAGCGCTTCCGTCGTACCCGACGTGCCGATGAGCGTAGCGCCCGGCGCAACGGGCAAGGCGGCGTCTTCCAGCGCTGCATCAATGCAGTCGGTGGTGCGGCGTATGGCATGTTGGGACGGCGGCTGGCCGTCGAAGAACCGCTCGGTAAGGCGCACGCAACCGATGTCCAGGCTGTAGCGGTGCTGGATGGCATCGGGGCCTACCGCCCCACCGCGGCCGGCGATAAGCTCCGTCGAGCCGCCGCCAATGTCGATCACGATGGTCGCCCCAGCACGGTTAGAGCGCTCGTCAGATGCCGCTGCAAACGTCCAGACGGCTTCCTCATCCCCTGACAAGACCTCGTAGGGCAGCCCCGTCTCGCGCCGCACTGTGTCGATTACCGCATCCTGGTTCGCCGCATCGCGTGACGCACTCGTAGCACCAACGGTAAAGGCCTCAGCGCCATGTGCCTCAGCCTGATCGCGCTGAGCCCGTAGCGCGTCGACCAGCCGGCCAATGGCCGCATCACCGATCCGGCCGCTGGCGTCCACGCCTTCCCCCAGCCGCACAAACCGTTCGTCGGTGTGGACGCGGCGCACAACCATACCATCGTCGACGGCAGCCACCAGCAGTTGGGCCGTGTTCGTCCCTACGTCGATGGCTGCGATGCGCGTGGTTGCCTGGGTCGTCACGTGCCGATTGCTTTTGACAACGCTTTAATTCAACTTCGAGGCGTACAACTCTCTGTTGTACTTCCCGTTTCTCTTATGCCCCTCTTCGCAAAGCGTTGTAGGAGTGGCGCTCTCATCACGCTTGCTGCGTGGGGGATGATACTGGGATGATACTGATGGGATGCCAGCAAACTCAATCGCTGGAGCGTACGCTGACGCCGCCCAGTGAACTGCAATCGATTCGTGGTGAGGCGCCGTTCCTGAAGGCACATTTACCCTCACCCTCACGGGGTACGACTCCAACTGGGGCTACTTGTCGATATGGACGTTTCTCGGCACGCTTTCGACGGCCAGCCATGGCGCGTTCCTTA
>CAYFQN010000099.1:0-11615 GCA_964345285.1 uncultured Rhodothermales bacterium | reverse complement strand
CGTAGACCGATCGGCACCTGTCGCATTCGCACCGAGAAGGTGCTAGCCACTGAGATAATGCAGTCCAGGGTAAGAGGGCAGACTCCTTAGCGGAGGCGGCCCTCTTGCCGTTTAGCGCCATGCGAGAGAGCCGTTTGGCGCTGAAATATGCAAACCGAGTAGAAATGGATGACGGTGGTTCATCTGAAACACCCTTTCGTTAGTTGGCCGGTTTTAAAATACTACAGCGTTACCCGGGGTAAACCCCAAACTCTGATACCGGCACATCACCTGGCTCTTCTTCTCATGCGACACCTCTTGCTATTGATTGGGGGGCTGCTCCTTGCGCTCCCCGTATCTGCCCAGTCTTTTGTCATAGAAGATGCGCGCCCTCAGCAAGGAGCAGCGGGGGTCGCGCTCTCTAGCGAGGTCGCCTTTGCGTTCAGCGAAGAGATTAGCGTCGGCACGGACTGGAACACGGCATTTGTCTTCGAGCCGAGCGATTCGCTACGCTACAATCAAGTCTCGCTGTGCCTCAACTTCGAGGGGGGCTGCGCGGGAGGCGACGACGTGCCGCGCTTCGTCCGCTTCCAGGCAGAGCACCAGCCGGACACCGACTACACGTGGATGGTGTACGCCGCTGAGACGCCGGGCGGTAAAGCCATGGACGAGCCCTTCGTGCTGCGATACACCACCGCGTCCTCCATCGGACAGCAAAGCGTAGCCGGCGCCGTGCAGGCGCCCATCGCGAAGGCGGCCGCATGGACCCCACAGGTGCAGGCGTCGCTGCGCACCCTGGCGCGCGGGCTCAAGCGCAACGGGCTGGGGCGGCCCTTCTTTGATCGCCAGCCGGCGGATATCGACCCCAACCGTGTTGCAGAGGAAAGTGCTGAGAGCGCAATGCACAGCCATTTCGGTACCATCGGGGCCAAGTCGCACAGCGGAGGGCACACGCAGATTCTCCTGCTCAGTGATTTCGACGACACGGAGGCGCAGTGGGCCGTCCGTGCAGCCGACGTGATCCCGGGCGCATCGGGCGCGTACACCGTGGAGTACCTACGCGAGGAAACGTTCTGGCCGGTCGCTGTCCGTTACACCGATGGGAGCAACACGGAAATCGAGGCCTTCGGATACCATGACGCCGATGGTGACGGCACGCCGGACCCGATAAGCACGGCAAGCGGTGACCGGGCGAATGTCGACATCCAGCTGTACGAGTTTCCGCTCACTACCGCCCGGGCGCAGCGCAACTTATCGGTAGCCATCGACTCGGCCGCGCAGTACGCTTCGGACCAGGCGCTTCGCCTCATTCAAGCGGGAGACGGCGTACGGCCTGCCGGGACGGCGTATCAGTGGACCTACCGCTTCCTTTCCCCATCGAGCGATACCGAGACCCGCGTCACCGTTGATCCACTGAACGTCACGGTAACCAGGGCCCCAGCCGGCGGATTTCTAACCGAAATGAGCACGGTACCTGACAACTTTATTGACAGTAACGAGGCGCTTCAGATCGCGCTGAACGATGGCGGAGATGAATTTATCGATCCGTTCCGCCCTCGCAACATCATCACCATCCTGCAGGGCGGCAACCTGTACTGGACCGACACGCCCGTCGCGACGGAGGAGTTTTGGCGCGTTCGCATCATCACCGCGACCAGCACGCGGGTCCGATCGTTCGATCGGTACATCGACATGGCGTCGGGCGATATTTTAGACGCGTCAGATAATCCCAACGTCCCTGCTGCCCCTGCGGATTTTGCCGGGGCATCGGGAGATGGTGAAGTCACACTCACGTGGACCGCCAACACGGAGGATGACCTTGCCGAGTACCGCCTCTACCGGTCCACGGAGGCACCGGGCTCAGGAGGAACGACCATCATAGCGAGTGCAAACCAAATCGCCACGATTCCGGCTGGTACGCAATCGTACACCGATGCCGAAGTTACAAACGGGCAGACCTATTTCTACCAGGTCACGGCGGTTGATACGGAGGAGTTGGAGAGTACGCCCTCTCCACTCGTGAACGCATTCCCGTATCCGGCCAGCCTGGAGATCAACATCACCCGCTCGTTTGGCGACCCTGGCGAGCAGCGGAACTATCGCCTCGTCGCCCTGCCGGGCGATGGCACCACCCCGGTAGCCTCCACCCTGGAGGGGGCCGCCGGCGACGCATGGACTGTGTACTGGGACGATGGCTCATCCGATGACTTCCTCAGAGCGTATGATGGATCCTCAACCTTTGGCTTTCAGCCGGGTCGTGGCTTCTGGATGCTCAGCCGCAGCGCCTGGGCACCCTCGGGCACGGCCGACGCGGTCCCGTTGGCCTCCGACGGTACATACGCCATCGATCTGCATGATGGGTGGAATATCATTTCCAACCCGTTCGATGCCGACGTCTCATGGGCAGCCGTGCAAGCAGCGAATGACCTTACGCAGGCGCTTTGGGGATGGAATGGTAGCTTCAGCGAAGCGTCCGCGTTCGCGTCTGCGCAGGACGGGACGGCCTATTATTTCCTGAACGAGCAGGGCCTCGACCAATTGACGCTCCCGTATCCCGGCGCCCCCAGTGACTTGCCTGCAGCCGCGCAGGCAGCACGGGCATCGGACGGATCGCTGATGATTACAGCATTTCAAGACGGAGAGCGAATGTCTGCTGTTCGGGTGGGCATAGCTGCGGCGGGCGCTGACGGCCGCGACGCGCTCGATCAGTTTGCCCCGCCGGGGTACTTTGAGGGCGCCACCCTGCAACTCATCAACCCGCAGGTCGATGAAACGTACACCGCGCTCGCCGTAGAGTACCGGGCAGCGGGGCAAGAGGGGTATGCGTTCGACCTGTCGTTGCAGGGAGCGCCGGGTCAGGTTGTACAACTGAGGGCCGACGGGTTGGCTTCACTCGACGCGCAAAAGGTGGTGCTCGTGGATCCGACGACCGGGCGCGCGCACGATCTCAAGACGCGTTCCACGGTCAAGGTCCGGCCCCCCGCCGAAGAGACGAATCTCAAGCTTCTGGTTGGAAGCGCCGCATTTGTTGACCAGGCGCAATCCGCCATCGTGCCAACCACGCTGCAACTCCTTCCCAACTATCCCAACCCATTCCGCGCCCGAACCACTCTGGAGTTCACCCTCCCGGAACGCCGCGACGTGCGTCTCGTCATCTACGACGTACTGGGCCGTAGAGTCCGCACGCTGGTGGATCGTTCATTTGATGCTGGGCGGCACACGATGCGGTGGGATGGCCGCAACACCTCCGGGCAGCCCGTGGCAAGCGGAATCTATCTTGGCCGGCTAGAGGTGGGCGATCAGCGACACGTCCAACGTCTCGTGCTTGTCCGATAACCGGCCCCGCCCTTGTCGATTTCTTATTGAACACGTATCTGTCATGACCCCGACCCACCGATCCTGGCTGTCCCTCGTTGCCCTCGCATGTATGCTTGCTCTCACGCTCGTCGCCTGTGACTCAGGGGGCGGCAACGGCGGAGGCGAGAATGGCGACGAGTCCTTCCCCGAGCCGCCGGGCCGCCCGGGGTTCACCTCCACCGTCTCTGGGGCATGGCAGGCGTCCCTCTCTGGCGCCGCTGTCCACACGGTGGAAGGTGCAGCGGCAGGGCGCACGTCGTCTGTCGTCATCCGTTTGGGTAGTGCGGGAACCGCGGGGCCGGCGATCACGCTGGCTGCCGAGAGCGCCATGCGCCCGGGAACCCACCCAATCCGACCGGCGGGCACCTCCGGCATCACGGCCCGTATTCAGGAGGAAGCAGGCCTCCGATCGTGGACCGGCGTATCGGGCACGTTGCAGGTCGATCGAGTCGATGGGGCATCGATAGTAGGGGCGTTCTACATCGTGGCCCATGGAGCGCAACGGGAATCGGTCACAGCATCAGGCGCCTTCACAACAGCGGCTGAGCGGTAGCGAGCCCGCGACCGCCGCACCTATCCGGGTAGATTCTACGGCGTCCGTTCCACATCGACCCGGTTGTAGACGAGGAACATCTACGGAGACATGAGGACATCCTCGTGTCTCCGTCTTTTTTTAGCACCCTCACGCTTCATGTGGGGCCAGTCAAGGGCGTCCTCGCGCCGTCTCGGGCGACCCTCGGTGCATGCGCACGCTCCGAACGCTCCAGGTGCATCGATGCGAGAGAGCACGCCCTCCCTCGCACAGCGTATTGCGGTCTGATGTTTGTCGCATACGGGAATCCGCCACACTCCGAGGCGGCTGGACAAGTACGACCAGCGCGCCCTCATCCTCTGGTATCCGCCGGGTGGCCCCCGCCGATCGGTGTTGAGGAGATGGAGCGGCGGCCACCAACCTGCCACGGACTCAACTGCGTTATGACCCTGAATCGTTACGCCCCCCTTGTTGCTCTCATCGCCTTCCTGCTTACGCCCTCGCTGGCGCAGGCGCAAACGGCCTCACCCGACTCCATCACGTTAGGGAGCACCTCCCAGGTCTGCGTGGGCGGGCAGGAGATGCGCGATGTATCCCTGACGCTACCTGCCCAAACGACCACCGACAAGGTAGACGTGCTGCTCCTCTTCGATGACACCGGCAGTTTTGCCAACTCAGTGGCCGCGCTGTCGAGCCAGTTCCAGAGCCTCGTCGGCGGACTGGAGACGACGTTCCCGAACGTGGAGTTTGGCTTTGGCGTGGCGCGCTTCGAAGACTACGGCGGGCCCGGCAGCAGCTTTTCCAATGAGTACGAGGACGGCCGTCCGTTCACGCTAAATCAGCCGATCATCACGAAAGCCGATGCCGGCGGCGAGACGACGCGCAATGACCTGATCGCCAAGGCGCTGAGCCACACCGGGCCCGGCTTTGGTGGAGACCTCCCCGAAACGGCCGTCACGGAAGGCCTCTTCCAGGCGGCCACCGGCGTCGGGTTTGATGGAAACGGCGATGGCGACACAGAAGATAGTGGAGCCGCCGGCGAAGCGGGTACGCAGACGAGCCCCGGCATGAGTGGCGATGTGCCCACCTTCGACTCGAACACGCTGCCGGCATCCGGCACGCTCGGCGGAGCCGGGTGGCGTGCAGACGCGCAGAAAATCGTGATTCTGGCCACCGACATCTGCTCGGTGGCGTCCTTCGCCCCCGCCAGTGCCATTCCGGACGTCATCACGGGCACGGGCAGCACCGAGCCGGTCAGCGCCTTTGCCTGCTCGGACGAGGTGGCCGATCGCTTCGGCTTCGTGAGCGACGCGAAGTCGCTCACAGACAACACGGTGGAGGGCGCCACCGCTCCGGCCGGGGCCGCCACCGTGCAGCAGGCCGTCGACGCGCTGAACGCCCTCGGCGCTCAGGTAGTTGGCATTGGGCCGGGGGCGGCGCCGACGGCCAGTACCGATCCGTCTGACGACGAAAGCGTCTTCCTGTCCGCTATCGCACGGCTCACAGGCGCAGTAGATGGCAACAAGGATCCGCTGGTGGTGGATCTCGGCGGCGACCTCGCGGGCGCTATCACAGAGGCCATCGAACTGACGACCATGGCGCCTATCGACGTGACGCTGTCGACGACGGATCTTCCAGATGGAATGTCGTTCGACTTCACGCCGGGGATTGTGCCAGATGTGGCGCCGGGGGGCACAGCGCCCTTCGAGGCCACCTTCATCGGAGATGGCACGCGCGCCAGTGGTGCGTTCGACATCCGGTTCCGGAATGCAGCGAGCAACGCCGTGCTCGGCACCGTGCCCGTTGCGGTCGACTGCTCGGCCGATGACGGCAGCTCGGGGGGCGGAGACGGTTCGACGCCGACCGATTACGTCTGCGCGCGGACGCCAGGATACTGGAAGAATCACTACCCGGATGCCTGGCCTGCGACGTCGCTGACGCTGGGCGGTGAAACCTATGACGGCACGGCGATCGTCGATATTCTCGACGCCAACGGGCCCGACGCGGCCACGCGCTTGGCCACGCACCTGGCAGCCGTGAAGCTCAACCTGCTTTCGGGCTCCGATCCATCCATCCAGTCGGTGGTGAACGAGGCTGACGACTTCCTCACGGAGTACCCGCCGGGCAGCAACCCGGGTGGGCAGGCCGCAAACGAAGCGAACGCCATCAAGGACCAGCTCGACGCCTACAACAACGCCGAGGAATGTGACTCGGAATCAGGCGGCCCAGCCAACCCATCGCCCGACAACGAGGCGCCGGTGTGTGGCGAAATCGCCGTGCAACGCGTCGATGGCCAGTGGGCGGTGCTCACGTCGGCCACAGACAACGAAGGCATCACCGAGATGTCGATGACGCGCGTCGAGAACCTCGAGTTCAACTACGACACCGGCGAGGGCTTCATCGGGCCGTTCGTTGAAGGTGACGAGATCACCCTGGCGGGGGACGGTGCTCAGTCGGTTGACGTGCGGGCGTACTGGCTAAACACCCGGCAGGGCGCGGCCCTGGAGTTTGAGGTGCGCGATGCGGCCGGCAACTCGGCCCTCTGCGACCCGGTCGTGCAGCAGCTCTCCGCCTCGGCACCGATGGCGTACGCGCTGGATGGTAGCTACCCGAACCCGTCGGCGGGCCGTACAGCCATCGAGTTTCGTGTGGCGGAGCCGGGCCCTGTTAGCATCGAAGTGTTCGACATTACAGGCCGCCGCGTCGCCACGCTGGTGGATCGGCAGATGTCGCCCGGCACGTACGAGGTGACGTGGGACGGTCGCTCGTCCTCCGGTCAGCGCCTGGCCAGCGGCGTGTATCTCTACCGCATGAAGGCGCGCGACTTCACCGAAACGCGTCGCATGACCATTGTGCAGTAGCCAAGCACAAATTCATCATTCCCCACGGGCGCAGGGCCGGTTGACGAATGTCAGCCGGTCCATTCCCGTTTACAATCTGAACACACCGGTTCTCATGATCTGCGCCTTGCAACGACGATACCGCGTGCTGGCCACGGTCCTCGTGCTCCTATGGTGCAGCGGCAGCCTGGCCTGGGGGCAATCGACGACCACCGTGCGCCCTGTGCTGTCGGTGGACGATGTGCCCCGCTCAGCGGCGAGCACGGATCCCATCGAGATGCTTGCTATCGACACGCTATTCTACGTTGAGAACGACGGGCTCCGGCGCATTCTGGTCGATCTGAACGGTCACCAGTTCAAGATGGTCTCTGACCCGGCCGAGGTGGAACGCAGTGCCAACGCCTTCCTGATGCCCGCGTACGGCACGATCACCGTGGATGTCGCCGCGCTGACGATTCCGGGCGAGCCCAACTTTGTCTTGTTTACGTCGCAAGGGCCAGACGGAGCGGAGGCTGAGGTGGTGCTGAGCCCCGTCCCGGTCATCGGGCAGACCGTGGAATATGCCATCGAGACCCTCCAACCGCTACCTGTCCAGTTCCAGCTGCTACACAACCACCCGAACCCATTCCAGCGGCAGACGACCATCACGTATGCCATTCCCGACACGCGCATTAACGGCGTCGACGTCCGTCTCGCCGTGTACGACGCGCTGGGCCGCGAAGTGGCTGTGCTCGTTGAGGAGCGCCGGTACCCAGGTCAGCACACGGTGACATGGACGCCGCCCGATAGGGCCGCGTCCGGTATGTACTACGCGCACCTTACTGCGGGAAGCTCACGGGCCACCATCCCGATGGTGCGCGTCCGGTAAGTGCCGTTCAGGCCGTCGCTGATGCGTTGCGGACAAGGGGGGCAAGCAGCTCGTGCGTGCGATGTGGTTCGTCGAGCAGGTCGCGCGCGGCATGCAGGCGATACGTCTGGCTCTGCTGAATCAGCCGACGGAAGACATTCAGTTGCTGTTCGGCGACGGTAGGGTCCGGCGTTAAGAACAGCGCGCCCTGTTCGATGAGGTGCCCGAGGACCGTCTTCGCGTCTACTGGTTCGATGCGGCTCTTCGGTGCCGAGGTGATCTCGGGTAGAACGAGCACGCGAGGAACGGCGGTCGGCGCGTACTGGCCAGGAAACAGGGCGTCGACCTCCACCTGCCACTTGGTGGCATCGCTCAGCGAGGCGGGCCACTCGCGGCGGGCCAGTTCGGGGAAAAGCGCAGTGGCATCCGGATCCACGCAGAAGTTACGGCGAAAAGAATAGGCCCGTGCGTGCTCGCTCTCGGTGCGGAGGAGCACCGTATCATCCGACAGGTAGTCCCACCCCTGGCGCACCAGGTTCATCGTCGCGGTTGACTTTCCGCTGTCGCTCTGCGCGACGAGCAGGAGGCCGTGTCCATCCCGCGCAAGTGCTGCGGTGTGGAGTGCGAACCAGCCCCGGTATCGCAGCAGGATGACGAGGCTAAACGTAATGAGGTAGAATAGCGGATCACGCCGCTGTCCGTCGCGAGCCGTCAAGAGAGCCGGCGTGATCGACGCGGCGGCCGAACCAGCGTGCGGATCGATCGACACTCCAGCCTCCGGGTGCTGGAGCATCATCTGGTCGTCTCCCATCCATACATCAATGTTGCCGTGCTCACTCTGCCCGAGATGGCGCGCCGTGTCCGGCATGGAAGGCATCGCACGGCCAACCGAAAACGTGAGGGATACGTCAGCCGCTTCCGACTCGGACAGCGCCTCGGCGCCTTTGTAGCGCAGCGTCCGGTCCAGCGTCTGCGCGACGTTCGGGTGGTTGCTCGACGCCTGGATGCGCAGGTCGTGAAGGCGGTAGTGGCAAGCCATGCGAATGAGCCAAGCAGCGAAGTGGAGGGGTGGCAGGGAACGCTTTTGGCACGACAGGTGCGCACCGACGTTCCGGTGAGCGCCCATTGACTTTGAGGCGAGCAGGATCTAGTCTCCACAGTGCGCACTCCTTCATCAACCGCGCCTGATCATGGCTACGTACCGCCCGAGTTCCGATGTCGTTTCCACGCAACTCGACGACGAAGAGGCCGTCCTGTTAAGTCTGGAGACGCAGCAGTATTACTCACTCAACGAAACGGGTAGCCGTGTATGGGAGCTGCTGTCTGATGGTCATGACGTCGACGCTATTGCGACGGCCATCTCGGACGAATGGGAGGTTACGGAGGAGGAGGCGCGAAGCTATGTCCAGTCGTTCTTGGACGAGCTTGCGGAGGAAGGCCTGGTTGAGGAGACCAATGCGGCGCAGTAAGTCAAGAAGCTGCAGGAAGGCCGATCGCTTCAGAAGGCCGATCGCAGGCTCGTGCGAAACGTGTGGTACACGGCGCCCAGTCCGTCCCGCATTCGGTCTCGCACCTGGAGGTGAAACCACGCTCGGTGGAAAAAGAGTGGCACGCCGTGCCGGCAGCGAAACAGCGCCGCTTGCACGCGGCGGGAGAGCCGCTCCAGCGCAGGATCACCAGCCACGCGGTTCAGTGCCTCCTCTGGCAGTGGCGCATCGAGCAGGTCGCGGCTGATTCGCAGGCCAAGTCCCACCATGCGCTCGCAGTGAACGGCTCGTGCCTGCTCCAGCACCGTGGTTGCGTCGAGGTGGGGGTGGGAACGCAGCAATTCGGCGATATCACATACGTGGCCTAGACGGTAGTACCCGTCCTTGGCCGCGTGCATGCACTGGAAAACCAACGCGTCTTCTGGGGAAAAGGTGTCCACGGTAACGCCATTGTCGAGCGTAACGCGCTCCCGGCGCTTCCACAAAGCGTCAGGTTCCATCGGAAACAAAAAGTAGCGGGACGCTAGCCCCCAGTGGATATCTACATGCAGAGCGCCCGACGTTCCGGCGTTGCGGACGTATCCATTGGCATTGCCATGCGGGTGGTGCCAGGGCGCGTACGAGGTCCATGTCGTGGCATGGTTGGGCTGTAACGGGTTCTTCTCCGCGAAGCCGGCTGCCTTGAGCGCACGCACCGTCCGCTCCACATCGCGTTCGTGGATCAGCAGGTCGAGATCGGTGAACGTGCGGAGGTTTTCATCGGCGTAGGCCATAGCGGCCAGCACCGGGCCCTTGAAGGGAAGAGCAGCCACGCCATGGCCATTGAGGTGATCCAGTAGGCGCGGGAGCTCGCCACGGATCTGAATGCTTTCTCGAAACAAGCGTAGGTAGACGCGGCGAAGGTCGTGGAGCGCAGACGCCGGCACCTCGGCCGCGAACGCCGTCTTCAGGTGGTGGTGGATAAGCGGCACGACATTGTGCGTTATCGCGAGCTGAATAAACGCGTGCCAGTTGATGTCCCGTTGCAGCAGCGGGCCAACCTCGGCCGGGCGCACCTCCCCAGAGCGAGCCAGGGCCACCAGCAGCTTGGCCTCAACGTGGGGGAAAGGGGGGCGATTAGTCATGATTCGGAGCCGGGTGGGGCAGCGCGCAGTACAGCAGAAGGGCAGAACGGGCCTCAGGGTCGGAAACGCACACAACGAAACATAGTGCCTACATACTACCACCTGCGACCCGAACGAGGCGCTCGGTTTGGCTGACCCGGCATGGAAGCGCAGCCCGCACGGCCTCCACAAACTTTCTGTGCGACGGTGGGTATATCGAACGCCCGCCTTCGCTACCTCTCCTGACGCCTGATGGTCATGCCGAACGCCCCGCTGCGATGGTCCCTGTCTCGTGCGCGATGGTCCCTGTCTCGTGCCTTGCTCCTGGCAGGTCTCGCCATCGGGCTGGCGGCGTGCGGCGGTGAGTCGACCTCAGAGAAGGCAACGACCCATCGGCTCTTCCCAGTGGTACAGGAGGGCCAGTGGGGCTACATCGACCAAGCCGGCAATCTGGTGATTGAGCCCGCGTTCGACGCTGCCTGGCCGTTTGCAGATGACGACCGTGCGCTGGTGCGGGAGGACGGGCAGTTCGGCTACATCGACCGGGCCGGTACGCCGGTGATCGAGCCACAATTTGCCGACGCCTGGCACTTTTCGGACGGGCTGGCCCCGGTGCTAATCGACACGCAGTGGGGCTACATCGACCCCTCTGGCGCGGTCGCGATCGAGCCCCGCTTCGACCTGGACCCGGATGTGCTGGAAGAATACCGCCGTGAATCCACGTTTGGCCGCGTACGGGTCGACGGGCAGTACGGCTTTCGTGACGACTCCGGAGACATCGTCATCGAACCGCGCTATGATCAGGTCGGCTACTTCACCGGAGGTCGCGCCCGCGTCAAGATCGATGGGCAGTGGGGCTATATCGACCGGGCCGGTACCGTCGTGATCGAGCCGCAGTTCGACCAGGCGTGGGATTTCGTTGGCGGATTGGCGCTCGTCCGCACGGCGGACGGCCTCGGCTACGTCGACCCGAATGGTACAATGGTATGGGGACCCACGCAGTGATGAACGTCGATTTTCGAATGACGGATAGCGAATGACTGACCGGTATACGCCGCTGCTTTTCCCACTGATGTTCGCGCAATCGACAATCGACATTCCACCATCGACATTCCACCATGCCTGACGCGCCGCGCATTCTCTGGGCCGACGACGAGATCGATCTGCTGCGCCCGCACCTCATCTTTCTCGAAAACAAGGGCTACGACGTCGTCAGCGTGACGAACGGCGCCGACGCCGTGGAGCAAGTGAAAGCACACCCGTTCGAGGTCGTGCTGCTTGACGAGCAGATGCCCGGCATGGACGGCCTCGAAACGCTGTCGAAGATCAAAGGCGTGCGGCCCGAGGTGCCCGTGGTGATGGTGACGAAGAGCGAGGAAGAGCGGCTCATGGAAGAGGCGCTCGGCGGACAGATCAGCGACTACCTGACGAAGCCCGTCAATCCGAGCCAGATTCTGCTCACGTGCAAGC
>CAYFQN010000098.1:0-11704 GCA_964345285.1 uncultured Rhodothermales bacterium | reverse complement strand
CGAGGTCGAACTCGCCATGCACCAGCGTGGCCAGCACGACGCTCGATAGCTCGGGAAAGCTGGAGCCGACCGCGGCAATCACCGCCCCTTGCACGATGGGCGGCAGTTCGTAATACGCAGCCAGCCGCTCCGAACTGGTCTCCAGCCATTCGCTCCCTTTCCACGTGATGGCCGTTGCCCCACTACCAGCCCGATGTACAAAACCAGTGACATGAGGGATCCTAGGGGATGAAGCGGGTGCTTGACAGGGAGGAACGACCGCGCCAGGGACGTGATGCTACCAGGCGGGAGGTTCGGCGTCCAGCCACTCGATGTCTACCTCCAGGCCGGGTTCGGCTGCAGGTAGTCCCTCGGGCAGATGAATGATGCAGTTGGCGCGCACCACGGACGAGTAAAGATTCGATGCCTGCGGCCCGGTGTCGCGCACCCGAAGCCGTCCCTCCTCGTCGAACGAAGCAATGCCGCGTGCGAAGTGGTGGAGGTTTTCGACTTTCGGC
Organism: uncultured Rhodothermales bacterium; assembly: GCA_964345285.1. Taxonomy (GTDB): domain Bacteria; phylum Bacteroidota; class Rhodothermia; order Rhodothermales; family Salinibacteraceae; genus JAAAPH01. Next base: position 11,207 of record CAYFQN010000098.1, on the reverse strand, counting down.
GACGGCGCATCAAGCACGGCGGGATGACGCGGCCGCGTGATGTGCTGGCGGCCGAGCATGGCCGCCAGCACCGGCCGCACGTGCTGCTCGAAACACATGGCAGATGAGACAGGGTTGCCAGGTAATCCAAATACCAGTGCACCCTGCAGCGTGCCAAACGCGAGCGGTTTGCCCGGTCGCTGCCGCACCTTCCAAAAGTGCAGCTCCATGCCCATGGCGTCGAGTACGCGCTTCACGTGGTCGTGCTCGCCAACCGAGACGCCACCGGAGAAGACCATCACGTCGGCGCGCCGCGCCTCCTCGATGACGCGGCGGATGTCAGCATCATCATCCCGAGCCACGAAGGGGCCCAGCGGGGCACCGCCCGCCACCTGTACCTGCGCGGCCAGCGCTGGCCCATTGGAGTTGCGGATCTGCCCGGGGCCAAGCTCGGCCCCAACGGGCACCAACTCGTCGCCCGTGGCAACAACGGCGACGGTGGGTGGCACCCGCACCGGCACAGCGCTGACCCCCAGTGTGGCGAGCATCCCCACGACGGGCGGCGTGATAACTTGTCCGGCCTCCACCATGACATCACCTTGTTGCACATCCTGGCCTGCTGGTCGAATATACTGCCCACGCTCAGGCCCCCGGTTGATTTGAACCGTCTTACCGGCTCCAGCATCCGTCCACTCGACGGGGACAATGGCATCGGCTCCTTCCGGGATGGGGGCTCCCGTCATGATGTGTGCGCACGTGCCTGCACCAATCGATCGTGTGGGGGTCGTGCCAGCAGGAATCTGCTCAACGATCTCAAGCGTTGCCGGCAACTCATCCAGGTCGGCGACCCGGACGGCATACCCATCCATCGCCGAGTTGTCAAATGGTGGAATGGCCTCCCGGCCCACTGCATCCTCTGCTAGCGTTCGCCCCAGCGACCTCGAGAGTGGGACGGTTTCCTGAGGCTGCAGCAAAGCAGCGCGCTGCTCAATGCGCCGGGCTTCGTCCAACGAGATGAAGGTGTTCACGGTCGATCAGACTTGTCGTTCGATTGGCGATGTGGTGGGTAGGATAGGGGAGGGCAGTAAAGACGCTCCCGCCCCGCTTACACTCAACGCGTGCAGGCGTGCTCCTCCACGCTGCGGCACTACCCTGTGTCGGGAGACCATCGGTCCACGCCTGCGCCATGTAACGACCCGGCGCGAAGCCCTCCCGACGTTTTGTCACCCTCCTGAGGCGTTGCATACGGCGATTCTTGCCGTTATGCACCGGATGTGGATAACCCGTGGATAACCACGGCATAACGCATGGATAACATGTTTGCTTATCTCGGTGCCTGCGCCGCTGTGCAAAACCTACCGGTTCATCCACACCTTATCGACACTTATCCACAGTGTGGAAACGTGTGAAGAACTAGACTGCTATTCACCCCCCATCTAGTGTGGATTACTGTGGAAACGTGGAAAACCGGCGTATATCGGCCAGAAACAACGTTCAGCGACCTGGTAAGCCCCCTTTTGTGTGGACAACTCTGGGGAAAGGTGGGGGGCTCTGTCCACTCTGCTGCCGTTTCATTGTGTACATCTTTGTTCTCCACATATCCACGCGCCCAACAACAAAAACAATATCTTTTTTAATTCTCCCAAATACTTAGTGTCTATTAGGGAATGTGGATAAGTCACTCATTAGACCCCAGACGGCAATATTCTCCGTTCTAAGCCCCTCAGGGGTGATATACGATGGTGTATCATATCCCGAAGTACTATATTCCGAAAGAGAGATATAGGAAGTCCTATTTGATTCCTCCACGAAGCTGCCGTTCTCGCCAAGGAATTCGCGTTATCGTGTTGCCGTCACTGCGCACCCAGACGGCACCCTCCACCGATGTGGCAAGCACTGCTGCTCCCGCTCTGCGCCACCGTTCTACCACTTCTCGGTGAGGGTGGCCAAACGGGTTCCTCCGGCTTGCACTGATCACCGCCAACCCGTCCTGCAGGGCAGCCTTTCCAACAAACGTGGGTGTGCTGCTCGTCACTGAGCCATGGTGTGCTACTTTGATGACTTCACTCTCGAGAAGGTCACCGTACACTTGTGTGGCCCACTGCTCTCCGTCTCCTTCAACGTCGCCCAAGAAGAGGAATTGATTCTGGTCATGGGTAAGCTGCACTAGAATGGAGGCCTCATTGCGACCTTGCGCGTGACGACTGGCCGATGAAGGGCCAAGGATGTGTACGAGGGTGGACTGGTCCATCGAGAGCGTGTCTCCGGCATAGGCTGCACGCCGCGAGACATCCAAGCTATCGATGAGCATCTCTACCTCATCAACCAACCCCGACCGTTCAAGCGGATCATTCATGATGAGACGCTCGACTGGAATGTTGCGTAGGATGCTGGGCAGCCCACCGAGGTGGTCGCTGTCTGAGTGGGAGATGAGTACGGCATCCAGCCGGTCCACCCCGTGTCGGCGTAGGTGGGGGGCGACGACCGAAGTGCCGGCGTCACCGTATGGAGACCGGGGCCCTGTATCGACAAGAAGGTGCCGACCGTTCGGAAACGTGACTAGGGCCGCGTCTCCCTGACCCACGTCAAAGAATATCACCTTGAGGGGCGGTGAGGGCCGGGTATCGAGGACGCCCTTCCAAACGTGCGCCGTCATGAGGAGTAGCACAACGCCTGTAAGCAGCCACCGGCGGCGCGCATGTCTTCCATGCACGATGAGTAGGATGCCTGCGATCAGTGCCAGTACCACCAGTGGGTCTTGGACCGTTGCATCGATGGAAGCCCAGCCGAGGCGGGTCGTGCCAGCCGCCGCCAGCCGTAGAAGTCCCTCGGTCATTGTCTCGGCCGCGGCGGCAAACGAAGCGCCAACCACTCCGCCACCGGCGAGTGTAGCACATAAGCCGCTCAGCAGCGCTAAGGCCGTCAACGGAATGGCTGCCACATTGAGCACCACGCCAGCTGCAGAGACGTACCCGAAGTGGGTTAGCAAGACGGGGGCGGTGCCAAGCGTAGCTCCCACAGACACGGTGATCAGTGAGCCTATTTGCCCCCGCCACCCGCGGTGCCGCCAGGCAGGTGGAAGCAACAGCTGGAGCCGCGGGTTCAGAACTACGATGGCCGCGACAGCCGAAAAGGACAGTTGGAAACCCACATCGAGCAAGGCTAGTGGGCGGTGGATTAGAAGAACGAGGGCAGCAACGCCTAGCGTGTTCAGAGATCGGGTGTTACGCTGCAATGCGTTGGCCCCGATAAATAGTGCTGCCATCACCACGGCACGCACCACCGATGGGCGGCCTCCCGTCAGGAGGGCAAAAAACGCTAAGAGCCCGACCGTGAAGACAGCCCGGGTCCACTCAGCGTGCTGCCAGGACAGGTGCCATCGCATCAGGGCCGGGTGAAGCAGTTGGTACACCACCATGCCCACGATGAGGACGTGTAGCCCCGATATGGCCAGGAGATGGAGGAGCCCGGTAGCGGCGAACTGCTGCTGGGTCGATGTCGGGATGGTGCCGCGATCACCAACGAGCAAGGCACGCAGAACACCCCGCGGCTTCTTCCCGTGAACGTGCTGGTCGATTTGCCGGGCGACGTAGTGGCGCGCTTCGACCACGGCCTTCTTGATTCCCGGCTCCCTCTGCAGAATCGTGATACCGTCTGGCGTATCCACGTGCAGCAGCGCGTGGATACCCTGGCGGCGGAGGTACGTGCCGTAATCGAAGTCAGCAGGGTTGCGACGGCTAGGAGGTGCTCTGAGGGTCCCCTCGAGCCGCAGGCGGTCACCCTGGCGCACGGATGGGAAGACTGCTGTTGTGTCCCACAGTGAGGGCCGGAGGAAGACCCGGACGGCTCCTCCGACGGCGAGTGAGTCGGCATAGACGAGGAGCGCATCAGTCTGCAGCGTGAAACGAGCTCCGCGCGGCGTATGCTCCACAGCGTCATCCACCCATCCGACGAGCGTCGCATCGTCGACGTGGGCCCGGGGTGGGAGTAGCGTCCCGACATCAGCGGGGGACGGCCGCAGGTCGACGGCTGTTCGCGCACCGCCCAGCGCTGCGAGGGTGATGCCTGCCGCAGCAACGATTTGCAGTCCGCGCAGCGAGACCAGCCGCCGGCGTGGTAGGTAAAGCAAGACGCCCAGTACAAACAGGCCGGCGAGGGCTACGCATAGCCACAGCCACACATGGGGGCTCACCCCGCCGTACGCGCCGACAATACCTGCGGCAAACGCGCCAGCCGCCAAGGGCGCTGGGTAAGCATTCCACCTGATGGCAGTTGGCGAGCGCATGAGAACAAAAGATCAAACGCGATGGGAGCGCTAGACACCCTCCGCAGTCATCCGTAACGCGAGGCCGATGTGTGCAAACAACCGGTGAAACCGGGCGCGTCACCGAACCTGGCACCGTCTTGCAGATACGAGGCTGTGCTTCGCACGCTCGGTGGCCGTGTTTGCACGGTGTTCGCGCTTATGTCACCACGGAGCACTTTCGCAGCACTGTCCGTACTTTGACTTCTCGTTCTTATGAGCAACCGCCGCCAGGCCCGCGAACACGTCATGAGGGCGCTCTACGCGCTTGAATTATCTGACGGGACCCCCGAGCACGTCGTTCACACGATGGTAGAGCCGGCACTGGAAGATGACCCTTCCAGTTTGGATTTTGCTACCAAGCTCCTCCGCCGCACGGTAGAGCAGAGCAACACAGCCGACGAAATCATTAGCGTACACGCTGAGAACTGGGACCTGGACCGCATCGCGGCCATCGATCGGGCGCTGCTTCGCATGGCCACCTGCGAACTGCTCACCTTCGAGGAAATCCCGCCAAAGGTCTCGATCGACGAAGCCATCGAGATCGCCAAAAAGTACAGTACGCCCAAGAGCGGGCCATTCATCAATGGCATCCTCGACTCCATCCTCATGCAATTGCAGCGCGAGGGACGGCTCCATAAGACAGGCCGTGGCCTGATTGGCATGGATTCCATCCGCGAACGCGCCAACTCCCAATAACCCACGGACCCTTAGGCGTTATGGCCCTTATCGCGATCGGCGACATTCACGGCTGCCTGCATTCTTTCGACCGGCTCTGGGAGGAGCTCCAGCCCGCCGCCAATGACCAAATCGTGTTTGTGGGAGATTACATCGACCGAGGGCCGCGCTCGCGTGGTGTGATTGACCGGATGATCGAACTGCGCAAATCCCACGACTGTGTCTTTCTCCGCGGTAACCACGAGCGGTTTATGCTCGATTACCTGCAGGGGGGAGGGCTCACCCTCTGGAACCAGAACGGGGGGCTTTCCACGCTCCGAAGCTACGAGGGCAATCATCGCGGGGCCGATATCCCGGACGACCATGTGGCTTTCGTGCGGGATACCCAGCTGTATTTTGAAACGGACGACTTCTTTATCGTTCACGCCGGGCTGAAGCCGCACCTCACTGTCGCGGAAAACAAGGAGCGGTTTGGCGAGGATACGTTTCTGTGGGAGCGCAGTCACATGAAAGCCAGCCGGCTGGAGTGGGAGAAACCCGTCGTCTGCGGTCACACCCCCCAGCCCGATCCCCTCAACCGCGATCGGCTGATTGCCATCGACACCGGTTGCGTGTACAACATGCACCCCGGCCTTGGGCACCTAACTGCTGTGCGCCTGCCCGAGCGCGAGTTCGTCTCGGTGAAGTACGCCGATGGCTGACCCTCAACGCTCATCCATTGGTTTGGCGCACTGCCACCCTCCCGCTGCACCCAATAACGAATGAACGCACCATGTCGCTCCGTTGCGGACTGGTCGGCCTGCCCAATGTGGGGAAGTCGACCTTATTTAATGCCTTGAGTAATGCCGGCGCCGAGTCGCAAAACTACCCGTTTTGCACCATCGAGCCGAACGTGGGCACTGTGCCCGTGCCCGACGACCGGCTGCCGCGCCTGGCCGAGTTGGCCGAATCCGCCGAGGTGACGCCGACGACCATCGAGTTCGTCGACATCGCCGGCCTGGTGGAGGGCGCGTCCGAAGGCGAGGGGTTGGGCAACCAGTTCCTAGCCAACATCCGCGAGGTCGATGCCATTATTCACGTCGTCCGCTGCTTCGATGACGACAACGTGGTGCACGTCTCCGGCTCCGTCGACCCTGTGCGTGACATCGAGATCATCAACACGGAGTTGTTGCTGAAGGACCTGGAGACGGTCGACAAGCGCGTTGAGCGGGTGCGGAAGCCGGCCAAGTCGGGCAATAAGGACGCGGCCGAGCAGCTCGCCTTCTACGAGCGGCTGCGCGATCATCTGAGTGACGGCCAATGGGCTCGCACCTTCGAGCCCCAACCGGGTGAGGCGGACTGGTTGCGCGAGCTGTTCCTGCTGACGTCCAAGCCCGTGCTATACGCCGCCAACGTCGGCGAAGGCGATGTGCCCGAGGGAAATGCGTATGTGGACGCCGTGCGCAACGTCGCGTCCGAAGAGAGCGCTCGTGTCGTGGTGGTTTCTGCCGAGGTGGAGGCGCAGATCGCCGAGCTGGAGCCTGACGAGCGGCAACTCTTCCTGGAGGAGATGGGGCTGGAGCGGTCGGGGCTGGAGCGGCTCATCCGCGCGGCATACGACCTGCTCGACCTCATCACCTTCTTCACGGCCGGCCCAAAGGAGTCGCGTGCCTGGACCGTCGAGCGCGGCACGCATGCGCCGCAGGCCGCTGGCAAGATCCACAGCGACTTCGAGCGCGGCTTCATCAAGGCCGAGACCGTCCACTTCTCCGACTACGAGCGACTTGGTTCGGAAGCCGCGGCCCGCAAAGCGGGCGCCATGCGCGCAGAGGGCAAAGACTATGTCGTGAAAGACGGCGACGTCATTCTCTTTCGGTTCAACGTATGACGGGCTGCGAACGGCACGCTCTGGCGCTTGTTTTGGGGCGCGTATTGTCTATCTTGTGTCCGATATCCTCCCCATCCACAGTCCCTCGCCGTCCATGACTCGTCCTGTCGATCTGTCCGTTGTCGTCCTCAGTGTCTTGCTTCTCTTGACGGCGGGGTGCGCCGCCGAGCAGGAGCCCCGTTCGCCAGCCACCGACGTCACGCTGGAGACGCGAGCCGACAGCGTAGCGATGCAGCTGTATGAGGCGCATGGGGGACCATCAGCGTGGCCGGCTGCGCCCTATCTTCGCTTCGATTTTGGCATCCAACAGGGCGACCAGACACGCGTTGTGGCGAAGCACTTGTGGAATCGGCAGACGGGTGATTACCGGCTAGAGTGGGGGCCGAGCCCCGACTCCCAATACGTAGCGATGTTCAACGTGAGTGCCTTTGGCGAGGCGGCTTCGGAGGCTGCTCCCAACGCCGGCGAGGTCTACCTGAACGGCGCGGCCGTTGACTCGTCGGCCCATGCCGCGCGCATGCGGCAGGCGCAGCAGCGCTTCGTGAACGATGCGTATTGGCTGCTGGCACCCCTCAAGGTATTCGACCCGGGCGTGAACCGGGCATATGTCGCCGACTCCTCAGGCGCCCAGCACGAGGTCATTCAGTTGTCGTTTGGCGAGGTGGGCATGACGCCCGGCGACCGGTACTGGCTGTACGTGAACGCCGAGACCGGCCAGCTCGACCGGTGGGCGTTTAATCTGCAGAGTATGCCGGATGACGCGCCCGCCCGCGCTTTCGACTGGACGGACTACCAGTCGTTCGAGACGCCAGGAGGAACGGTGCGACTTGCGGCAAGCAAGCCCGCCGTGGGCGGCGGCGCGGCGATCGTGTTTCCGACACTCGACGTGCCCAGCGACGTGCCGGCTGCCCTGTTCTCCAGCCCGGATCCGCAGTTATAGCGTGCGGCGAGTGACGAATTGCGGCAGCCGGCACAACATTGCCACCCGGTGCATCGTTCGGTATTCGTTGCTCTCTCACCGTTCCCCGCTACCGTGGATTACCGTCTCCAAATCGCGCGACGCTACCTCGTCAGCCGCAAAGAGGTGTCGCTCATTTCTATCATCACGGGGATCTCTACGGTCGGTGTGACGCTGGGCGTGGCGGCGCTCATCGTTGTGCTCTCGGTGATGAACGGCTTCTACGAGCTCGTGCGCGATCTCATGGTGTCGATCGATCCGCACGTGCGGATCACGAGCACCGATGAGCGCGGCGTGGCCGAGGTCGACTCGCTCGTGCGCGTCGCGCTGGAGGTGCCTCACGTCGAGCAGGCGTCGGCCTACATCGAGGGCAAGGCGCTGCTCCTCCACGGCGGAGAACCAGACGCGAACCAGGTCATCATCGTCCGTGGCGTAGAGCCTGGTCAACTGACCGGCAATCAGGTTGTGCAGCAGATGGGGCTGGGCACCTTCAATGTGGCGTCGCAGGGCGGGTCCGCTGGCCTCGTCGTGAGCATGCGATTGGCGCGCCGGCTGGGCCTCCTGCCCGACAGCGACGTGCGCGAAGGAAGCACGGTGGGACTCCTTTCAGCGCCCATGCTGGAGCGAACCGTGACCCAGCTCTTCGGCAGTCCACCCATTCGGCGATTCAACGTGCGCGGGTTATACGAGCTGCAGGCTGGCTTCGACGAGAACCATGTGTTCACCAGCCTCAGTGAGGCACAGCGCCTCTTTCGCATGCCGGAGCGCGTGACAGGCGTTGAGCTACGGCTTACCGACTTGCAAGCTGCCCGGTCGGTAAAAGCTGCACTCCAAGAGCGATTGGATATGGAGGCGTTCACCGTGCAGACGTGGTACGACCTCAAAAAGTCGCTCTACGACGTGATGCAACTGGAAAAGTGGGGCGCCTCGGCCATTCTGATGCTCATCGTGCTCGTGGCTGCATTTAACATCATTGGCTCGCTCACGATGGTCGTTATCCAAAAGCGGCGCGACGTCGGTGTGTTGCAAGCCATGGGCGTCTCACGCAAAAACATTCGCTCTATTTTCCTGGCCGAGGGGGTTCTCATTGGTGTGCTCGGCACCGGGCTGGGGCTCATCCTGGGTCTTGGCCTGTCGTTACTTCAAAAATATTTTGAAGTTGTGCCCATGGCACAGGCCGAATCTTTCCTCATCGATGCCTATCCTGTATCGATTCACTGGGCCGACGTGTTTCTTGTAGCGGCCATCGCAATGGGGCTTTGTACACTAGCCTCCTTGTACCCCGCGGCCCGAGCAGCGGCCATCGAGCCGGCGCAGGCCGTCCAGATGGATCGGTAGTCCTGCCGCCTGACGTGCTGCCCTTAATCTCGAACCGACCCCTACGCTATGATTATTGACGAGTATAACATCACCGATCTTCCGAACCGCCCTGCCAAACCGCGCGATCGCGGCCTCACACACATGCTTGACAAGGGAATGTCGGTTCGGCAAGCCGAGGATGTGTTGTCCGTTGCCGCCGAGTACATCGACGTGGCGAAGCTCGGCTGGGGGACGGCGGCCATTACACCCGACCTGCAGCGCAAGCTAGACGTCTACCAGTCGGCCGACATCCCCGTATACTTTGGCGGCACGATGTTCGAGGCGTTCTACCTGCGTGACCAGCTCGACACGTACCGCCGCCTGCTCGATGATTTGAACGTTGAGTATCTGGAGATCTCGGACGGTTCGGTGTCGATGGCCCAGGCAGACAAGTTGGCAGCCATCCGCACGTTTGCGCAGGACTTTCGCGTACTCAGCGAGGTGGGCTCGAAAGACGCAAACAACATCATGCCGCCGTACAAGTGGGTCGAGTTTATCCAGGCCGAACTGGAGGCCGGCAGCTGGAAGGTGATCTGTGAGTCGCGCGAGAGCGGGACGGCAGGCCTCTTCCGCCCCAACGGCGAGATCCGATCCGGCCTCGTGGATGAAATTGTGGCGCGGGTGAACCCGAAAGACATCATCTTTGAGGCGCCCAACAAGATGCAGCAGGTGTGGTTTATCAAGCATCAGGGCGCCAACGTGAACCTAGGCAACATCGCACCCAAAGAAGTCATCCCGGTAGAGACACTTCGGCTTGGGTTGCGCGGTGATACCCTATTCACCTTCCGCACACCGGATGTGACGACCGCGCTCTCGAACGGAACACACGGCGATGGCGCAGAGCGGAACTAAGTCCGCTATCCACGGCTTCTTTAAGAACATCAGTTCCCCACTCGGAATAAAAAAAGACTGTCGATAGAAAAAGATCGATGAGTGCATGCCATGTGCAACAACGACCCATTGCGTGTGCTGTCTTCCCGGCTGACAACCCAAATACTGTATTATGGCGCGTAGAGATGACTTGACCGGCAAGGGCCCACAATCGGGCAATACGGTCTCTAAATCGAATAATAAGGTCAAGCGGAAGTTCAACCAGAATCTGCAAAAGAAGCGGTTCTACATCCCGCAAGAGGACCGGTGGATCACCCTGAAGGTCTCGGCGAAAACGCTGAAGACGATCAACAAGAAAGGCATTCAGGCCGTCCTTAAGGAAGCCCGCAAGCAGGGCATCAACGTTTGACCGCACCCTTTCACCGATTAAACGGAGGATCCCATGGCCAAAGGCGATCGGATCAAAATCACGCTGGAGTGCACGGAAGCCCCGGGCACGTCCCGCTACCACACGACAAAGAATCGCCGCAACACATCGGGTCGGCTGGAGCTGAAGAAGTACAACCCGGTGTTGCGTAAGCATACCATTCACCGCGAGAAGAAGTAATCATGGCTGACGACAAAGCATCCCGCAAGATGGCGAAGCTCATCCTTGCCGAGAAGAAAGAAAACGGGAACTACCAGTACCGGCAAAAGATGGTGTCGGTTGATGACGTACAGGAGGAGTTGAAGGCGGCTCGCGAGAAGGCGAAATAAGGGCCTCCCGTGCCCGCCATGCGTCGCCCCCGGCCGCAACGCCTTACGTTGACGGTGCGGGCGCACGACTTCCGGGCGCACGACTTCGGGGCGTAGCGCAGCCCGGTTAGCGCACCTGCTTTGGGAGCAGGAGGTCGCCGGTTCGAATCCGGCCGCCCCGACTGACGCGTTCAGCACATGCACCATGAGACGTTGAACGCGGAACCTAGACTCGATGGTCTGCGCCCGTAGCTCAGCTGGATAGAGCATCAGACTTCTAATCTGACGGCCGCAGGTTCGAATCCTGCCGGGCGCGCTGAGTGCGACATGACGCGGTGCGACCCGCTTGGGTGGAACTCTAGCATGCACGTACCATTGTATGACATTCCAGCAACCCCGGTGACGTGGCCGAGGGGTTAGGCAGAGGCCTGCAAAGCCTCCTACGGCGGTTCGAATCCGCCCGTCACCTCACCAGCATAAAAGTCCTTCGGGCGCGC
>CAYFQN010000097.1:0-11772 GCA_964345285.1 uncultured Rhodothermales bacterium | reverse complement strand
GTCGGCTTGGTCGCGTTCGGGGCAGTTCTAGACGCACATGCTCAGGAGGGCTCCAGATGCGGTGCGCAGCTGGCTTCCGCGGAGGAAGAATACCGAAACGGAGCGTTTGGCGCGGCCCTGCAAACGGCCTCCGCATGTCTGAATCAGCCCGGCGTGGGGCGTAACACGACAGCACAGCCCACCGGATGCTTGCGCTGTCCTACATCAAGCTGAACGAACTAGACGCAGCCCGACGCGCGCTGGTCAACCTTCTTGGTGTACAGCCCGACTACACGGCAGACCGAGTGAACGACCCGCCCATTTACGCCTCCATGGTACCGTTGGTGCGCCGTCGACTGCAGTTGGGCCCCTCCGCGCTACCTGCTCGTACGGTGCAGCCACTGCTTCCCCTCCAGCGCACTGCAACTGCGGCGCAGCAACTGCAGTCTATTCCGGCTGCCACTCCAGTTGATGACGGGCCGAGTCGCTCATTCTTTCAACGGGCCAACACATGGCTGACCATCGGAGGTATCATGGTCGGCGGGAGCGCGCAAAGTGGCCATCACTCCACCGGCATCGGCGTCGGAGTTGTTGGGGTAGGAGCCGGTGGCGAGTTCACGGGGGTGGGGGTAGGCGGACTCATGGTCGGTGGCGGGCAGGCGCTAGAGGGCATCATGCTTGGGGGGCTCGTTGTGGCAGGTGGTGACCGCGTGGATGGCATTGCAATCGGTGGCGGTGGCATTGGGGCGGGCGGTAGCGTGCGCGGGCTGGCGATCGGTGGAATTGGTGTGGGGAGCGGAGACGCCATCCGGGGCGTTGCACTGGGTGGACTTGGCGTTGGTACTGGGGGCGACCTGTCAGGTATTGCTCTGGCTTTGCTGGGTGTAGGCGGGCGGGGAGCGGTAACCGGCTTCACAGTGGCTGGCCTCGCTGGTGGAGCGGGCAAACACCTTCGCGGCCTGCACATTGCCGGGGTGAGGATCGTCACCTCCCGGCTGGCGGGCATGACGCTCAGTGGAATCCTGGTTGGCCGCGGGGCCACGGGTGGGGTGGTCGCCCCCATCTACTCCCGTATTGCCGACACGGGGTATCTGAAAGGCATGTCGGTCAGTCTGTTTAATCACATCCAGAGCCAGCAGCATGGCGTGACGATTGGGCTTCTCAACGTGTCGCGGTTTTCGCCATATTTCCGCGAGCCTTCGCGAACCCCGTCTGATGGTGCGCATTCGATGTTCACGGAGGCTGTGTAAGCCACCTATCACGGGATGTTCACTACCTGCCGTCTTCTATGTCCGCGTTGAGTTCGAGCCGCCCGCTGCAGATCCTCGTCGGGATTATTGGCGTGACGCTCACCCTACTACTGTTTATACCCGAACCGCTGGCCGAGCTGTTGTGGATGCAAGAGCTGGGCTACAGCGATGTGTTCTGGAAGATTTTGGGCACAGAGGTGCTGCTGTTCGCCGTCGTCTTTATCGTCGCCTTGGCCTTTTTCGGAGGCAATGTATATTTGCTGTTTAGGCAGATTCCGCCGCTGTGGGCATCGCAATGGGCGAAGGAAGGGGAGGCGCCCGAGATGGGTGGCAAGCCGCTCACGCGGCAGCGCCTGCGCCGATTCGCATGGGGATTTGCAGCCGTGATTAGCTTGCTGTTTGCTAGCGGATTTGCGGGGCGGTGGGACGAACTGTTCCGCTACTCGAGCGAGCAGGCGTACGGAATGACCGACCCTATCTTTGGGATTGACATCTCGTTCTACCTGCTCCAGTTGCCCCTCATCCAGTCACTGCAAAGTGGCTTGGTAGGACTGGCGTTCCTGGGACTGCTCGTGCTGGTGGCGGCATACGTACTTATCGGCGAGATCGCAGTGCAGAACGGCCGGCTTCGCGTGCGGCCGTCGGTAGTGAAGCACCTTGCTGCCAACGTCATCGTGCTGCTCGTCGGCTGGGCTTGGGGGTTTTACCTCGATCGGTTCGAGGTCCTGATGTCCGGTGGGGGCGCGGTGTACGGGGCCGGCTACACGGACGTGAGCGTAACGCTCCCCGCGCTCTGGATCATGATCGCTGCCACGCTGGGGCTGGCGGCTATCGTGGCGTACAATCTGGTCAGCTACCAACTGCGGCTTTTGCTGTACGGCGTGGCGCTGTACGTCGTCGTGCTGGTGGGGGGGCTCATCGCCGCCCCGTCGCTCGTCAACCAGGTGTACGTGGAGCCGAACGAATTGCAGCTGGAGGAGCCCTACCTGGAACACAACATCCGGCTCACCCGGGAGGCGTACAAGCTGGATGAGGTGCAGGAAACCTCGTATCCGGCGGACACCGAGCTTACCATGGAGATGATCCGGGACAACGATGAGACGATCCAGAACGTGCGGCTCTGGGATCCGCGCCTGCTGATCGACAACTATCGGCAGCTGCAACAGATTCGCCTCTATTATCAGTTCTATGACGTCGACATCGACCGGTACATGATCAACGGCGAGTATCGGCAGGTGATGCTCTCGGCGCGTGAGCTCACGCAAAACCTCCCGCAGCAGTCCGACACGTGGTACAACCGGCACCTCCAGTACACGCACGGCTATGGCGCCGTGGCCAACCTCGTGGCGCAAGAAGGCGAAGAGGGCTCGCCGTCGTTCCGCGTGCAGGACCTACCGCCGCAGGGGGAAGACGTCTTTATGGTGGAGGAGCCCGGCATCTACTACGGCGAGCACACGTCCACCTACAACCTCGTGAACACGACCGCGCAGGAGCTCGACTACCCGAGCGGCGACGAGAACGTGTATACCAACTACGCCGGCACGGGCGGCGTGCTGGTCGACTCGTTCTGGAAGGAACTGCTCTTCTCGTGGTATTTCAGTGATTACAACATCCTCCTCTCCGAGAACCTGCACGACGGCAGCCGCATCCAGTACTGGAACCGTATCCAGGAACGGGTTCGCCGGATCGCGCCGTTTCTCAGGCTTGACGCCGACCCGTACTTTGTGCTGAGTGATCGGCGGCAGTACTGGATCCAGGATGCCTACACCACGGCGCGCACGTTTCCGTACTCGGAGCCCGTCGGCTCCCGGCTGCGCGGCACTGACCTCAACTACATCCGTAACTCCGTCAAGATAGTCATTGATGCGTACGATGGCGACGTCACGTTCTACGTGATGGATACCGACGATCCCGTACTCAGCGTGTATACGGAGGTCTTCCCTGAGCTTTTCAAGCCTCTGGACGCGATGAGTGAGAACTTGCGGACGCACCTCCGCTATCCGAGCGACATTTTTGAGGTGCAGGTCGAGAAGTACAAACGGTATCACATGACGATCCCGCAGGTGTTCTATAACAACGAAGACTTGTGGACGCGCCCGAACGAGCAGTACGACGGCCAGCAGCGTCTCATGGAGCCGTACTATATCCTCTCGCGCTTGCCGGATGAGGACGAGCTTCAGTTTCTGCTCATGACGCCGATGACGCCGGAAAATCGTGACAACATGATTGGCTGGATTGCGGCGAAGAGCGACCCCGGTAAGTACGGCGAGATTGTCGTGTACAACCTGCCGAAGGAGCGGCTCATCTATGGCCCCAACCAGATCGAATCACGCATCGACCAGAACACCGAGATTTCGCGGCAGCTCTCGCTGTGGGATCAGCGCGGTTCACGCGTGGTGCGGGGCAACCTCATCGTGGTGCCCATCGAGAATTCCTTCCTGTACGTCGAGCCGATCTATCTCATCGCCGGGGGCGTCCAGATTCCCCAGTTGCGCCGCGTCATTGCCTCGTACGGCAATCGGGTGGCCATGGAGATAACGCTTGACGACGCGCTCAACCAACTCTTTGGTCAGCCGGTGGCCGCGGCCCCGCGCGAGACGACGGGGGAGCGAATCCCCACGCCGCAGACGGGACCGCCTGACAGGTTGCTGGAGGCGCGCGACCTGGTAGAGCAAGCTCGCGATGCCTTGCAGGCCGGCAACTTCGCTACCTTCGGCGACCGATTTAACGCGCTGGAGCAACTACTGCGTGACAACGGCACACGGCAAGACACCACAGCGGCCCGGTAGCTTCGACGGTGCCAAAGTACGCGGCAACGCCTAGTCCTGAGCCGGAAATGGGGCGGGACCCCGACGAGGCGCGGTGAGTGCACTGGACGACGCGTGAGATCCAGCGCAGCCCACCCGCCGCAGGAGGGCATTCCGCTCGCGTCGCAGTCGGCGCAGCAAATCGGCCCGGAGGGCCGGTGGCATGTCCCAGTACGGTTCGCTCCGTAGCGCGGCAATGGCGCGCTGGTAATGGTACAGGGCCCGCCGGCTCTCGGCGGCGGGAGGGTGTGGCGGGCGCAAGGTTGCGGATGACAGCATGACACTCCGGCGGGCAGGCACTCGGTGATTGAGGTAGACGCTGAAATCTACGCTCCGCCGCCAAGGAGGGTGTTAGTACGCCGTTATCAAACAAATATCTTTGGCTTACGCCCGGCTTCTGGTTTCTAACCAGACCGCCACACCACGCGCTAAGTGTCCATCGTGCGAACGAACACCTTAAGGGCCACCTGCTCGCCGAGAAGCTGTTCATGGCCATCCAGCGCCACAGTGAGAAGGCCCTCGAGGGGCTTGCGATCGATAACTTCCACCTGCACGCCCGGTAGCAGGTTGCGCTCTTCCATCAGCTGGAGCAGGGCTGGGTCATCATCAGACAGGTGGTCGATGATGGCGGGTGTGCGTTCGTCCAGTTCGGAGAGGACGCGCGTCGAGAGCCGGTCGACATCCCCCCCACGAGACGGGATGGGGTGACCGTGCGGGTCGCGCGTGGGATAATCCAGCACCTCCTCGATCTTAGACTCGAACGTTTCGGAGATGTGGTGCTCCAACTGCTCGGCCTCGCGGTGGATCTCCTCCCACGAGTAGTCGAGCACCTCTTTCAGGTACAACTCCAGTAGGCGATGGTGGCGGATGACCTCTAGCGCCACCTTACGCCCGGCCTCCGTCAGGCGCGCGCCCTTGTACGATTCGTAGTCGATTAGCTCAAAGTCGGCGAGCCGTTTGACCATGTTGGTCGCCGACGCCGCGGAGACGTCCATCGCCGTCGCAATGGCTCCGGTCGACACAGCGTTGCCATCGGCCTGGGTTTGCAGCTTGTAAATCGTCTTGAGGTAGTCTTCGGTCGCCGGGCTCAACATGGGTGTACAGGCATCCGGGTGCCAAGCAATGCGTTCCTCCTCCTACGCGTAGGGAAAGAACATGTTAACAACGGATCGGGTCGGTCACGTGCTTCAGACGCTTTCGTGCGGCACCACGGGCTACTCGATGGGCAGGCGAACGGTTCGAGGTTGCTGCCGTGACGATGGGATCCTAGCCAACACCGGAGCGGGGCTAAAAGTGAAGCGCTATCACCGGCCCGCCTGCTAGCTGACTTACGGAGACGCTGGTAGGAGACAGCGTGAACGTCCCGGAATCGAGCGACCCAATCGACGGCGTACCCCCGTACAAGAACTGCAATTGCAGCCCCACGTACAGCTGGTCATCGATGATGGTGTATCCGAACGACCCAAACACGACGATCCCCAGGCGCAGGAAGGTGGATTCATCGACCTGATTCAAGTCCTCCGCCAAGGCTGAGGTGTACAGGGTGGTCGTGCCACGAATTACAGCGGGCCCACCCCCTCCCAGGAATGCGCGCCCGCCTCTCCACAGTGCAATGGGGCTGAAGGACCACATCGAATGCTGGAGCGTGACGCGCTGGGCCCGACCGGGCTCCTCGCGATAGCCATCTGCGGTCACCGTCACGGCGCGGTGCACCGCGCCACCAGCCCGGATCCACGGACGGACGGCGTAGGCGGCGAGCAGGCTCCACCCACCGGTCTGTGTACCAGCCTGCGGATATTCCAGGGTGAGTGTGCCTCCCACTAGGTCGAACTCCTGGCTGTCGTCGAAGGCATTGGCCGACAACATATCCTCCAGACCGCGGGCATTGTACAGGGAGGGCTCGAGGGCCACCCGGTAGCCCAACACCGTCCATGGGGTTGAGGCGGATCGTGATTGCGCCTGGACGCTTGATCCGGCGCCGTGCGTGGCGAGCAGTGCAGCGAGCAGCAGGACAGCGCGTGCCATGGGTGCCTCTTGATCGTCGGGGGGATACGGGCCGTAGTAGTAAACCGCCATCGTAGGACGCTTATTAATGTAAGCAAGGAGGCGGTGAGGTACTACCCGTCCTTGGCGCTCTGTCGACGCAAATATCCGAGCCGTATATGATCACTACGAACTGCCCCTGCTTGCAGAGCATCAATCGGTCGCGTCTTTGACGGCGTCTACGTCCGCCGCTCCGATATCACGGTTCAGGTGCGGGGCGAGCTGCCGTGCTTCCTGCCACGTAATGGTCGTATCTAGATTCCACCGCACATACAAATAGGCGGCGCTGGTTTTTACAAAGGGAGTGACGTACAGCCAGTTCACCACAGAAAGCGTAGTGAGCACGATGAGCAGAGCCACCCACCCGGGCCACCCACTGAGGGTGACGAGCGCCATGGTACCAAACCAAACGCTGGAATGGACAGAAGGGCTTGAAGCAGGGTTAAGCCGAAGAGATACCAGTTTCTTTCGGGGACGGCGCGCATCGTACAGTGGTTTGAATCACGTGATTGGAAGGAAGGTGCAGGGCGATGGGCAAACCCCTCCGCGTCTTTGTGCATCGCTCGGCTACCCCTCAATGGGTTCCAGGACCAGGGCGCCGAGTGGGGGCAACGTCAGTGAAAGAGAGGCCGAGCGGCCATGGTGCGGGATGTCATCGGCTTCAAGGGGGCCAGCGTTGCCTACGCCGCTGCCACTGTAGTCGGTGGCGTCGCTGTTGAGCCGTTCGCGCCATGCGCCGTCTGACGGGACGCCGATGCGGTAGTCGTGGCGGGGGACCGGCGTGAAGTTGATCACAAAGACAAGATCCTGCTCGCCGTCCGTTCGTCGGTACGAGATTACGCTCTGCTCGCTGTCCTCGAAGTCGATCCACTCGAAGCTGTTGGGCTCATCGCTCCACAGGGCCGGGTGCTCTTGGTACAGGTGGTTGAGGTCGCGCACCCAGTGCATTACGCCTTCATGCAGTGGGTCGCCGGCGAGATGCCAGTCCACGCTGCCGTCATGGTCCCACTCGCGCCGCTGTCCGAACTCGTCGCCCATGAACATCAGTTTTTTGCCGGGATGGCCGAACTGGTGCGTGTACAGCAGGCGCAGATTGGCTGACTTCTGCCAGTCGTCGCCTGGCATCTTGTCCCACAGGGAGCCCTTTCCGTGTACCACCTCGTCGTGGGAGAGGGGCAGCGTAAACTGCTCCGAAAAGGCGTACATGAGCGGGAAGGTGAGCTGATCGTGGTGATGCTTGCGGTGGACGGGATCCTCCTGCATGTATTCCAGCGTATCGTGCATCCAGCCCATGTTCCACTTGTAGAGGAAGCCCAGCCCGCCGTGGAACGTCGGTTGCGAGACGCCCGGCCACGCCGTTGACTCCTCCGCAAAGGTGATGGCATCGGGGAAGTGGCTATAGACCTGTTCGTTGAAGACCTTCAGCAGGTCGACGGCTTCCAGGTTTTCGCGGCCGCCGTAGATGTTGGGCGTCCAGTTGTCGCCGCGCGAGTAGTCGCGGTAGAGCATCGAGGCCACAGCATCCACGCGCAGCCCGTCGATGTGGTACGTGTCGAGCCAGAAGAGCGCGTTAGCGACGAGGAAGTTTTTAACGCCGGGCTTCACGTAGTCAAACACGTATGTGCCCCAGTCGGGGTGGAAGCGCATCTGCGGATCCTCGTACTCGTAGAGCGACGTCCCATCGAAGCCCACGAGGCCTTGCGGGTCGGTGGCAAAGTGGCCAGGCACCCAGTCCACGATCACGCCGATGCCGCGCTGATGCAGATAGTTGATCAGGTACATCAGGTCTTCCGGATCGCCATAGCGGAAGGTGGGCGCGTAGTAGCCCACGATCTGGTAGCCCCACGACCCGTAGTACGGATGCTCGGCCACGGGCATCAGCTCGACGTGCGTGAAGCCGAGGTCGTCCACGTGATCGGCCAGCGGCTCGGCGATCTCGCGGTAGCTGAGCGAGTAGCCGTCCTGGTGCCGCCGCCACGAGCCGAGGTGCACCTCGTAAATCGAGATCGGATCTTCGGTGCCATCCGGCCCGTTTCGCCGGTTCATCCAGTCGTCATCGCTCCACTCGTAGTCAAAGTCGACGACGCGCGAGGCGAGGCCTTCCATCGAGCTCCCGGTGGGCGGCTCCATAGCGAAAGCGTACGGGTCTGTCTTGTCCGCCTGGTGGCTGCCATTCTGGATGCGAAACTTGTAGTGCTGACCGGGGCGGGCGCCGCGGACGTACCCCTCCCACAGCCCGGCGTCGGTGCGGCGCATGGTGTCGGCCTCCGCGTCCCAGTCGTTGAAGTCGCCGATTACCGACACGCGGTCGGCATGGGGCGCCCAGGTAGCGAACCAGGTACCCTGTGCGTTGGGATGGGCGCCCAGCTTCTCGTAGCACTTGAAGTGGCGGGCCTCATTCCACAGGTGAAAGTCATCCTTGTCAAGCCAGGGCATAGGTAGTGGTCGAGTGGGCTAATGGGAAGGAGCGAACACAAAGCATCGCCGTCCACGACGTGTCACACGAGATACGCGTCGCATGCCATGGATGCAAGGGCCTGCGGTCAAGCGGGGCTGGCGGCGTCGGTGGGCTCAGAGGGGCGGAGGACGAGTGGGGCTACATCGAGCGCCGCGTCGTCGAGGAGGCGCCTCAGACCGTGGAGGGGGAGCCACACCCAGCTGGGCCGGTGGTTTAGTTCGTAGCGCACCTCGTACAGCACCTTCTCCAACAGGTAGGTCCAGAGCAGGTGCTCGCGATGGTCGGACGGCACGACGAAGTCGGCACCGTCCGTGGTGTCAAGATAGGCTTGCAAGAAAAGGGTTTCGCACCAGCGGGTGAGCACCTCAACCCACGGCCCCAGCGGTGCGTCGTCGCTGTGCTCCTTCCCGGCGGCGAGGGTGGCATAGTCTAGCGAGCGGAGCATACCGGCGACGTCGCGCAGAGCGTGGCCACGAGCACGCCGCTCGTCGAGCGAGCGGGTCGGTTCGCCCTCGAAGTCGAGGAGGTAGAACTCGCCGTCGGCGAGGAGCACCTGGCCCAGATGGTAGTCGCCGTGCAGCCGAATCTTGGGGGTCGTAACGGAAGTCTGCTCGAGCGCAGCCACCCGGTCGAGGGCCTGCGCCCAGGCGTCGTGATCCGGTATGGGGCCGGCCCGGTCTCCGTCGTGCGCCTCGAGCATGGCCCGGGTCGTTTCGGCGTCGGCGCGTACGCGGTCAGCGAGCTGCTTGGTATCGCGGGGGGTACCGTCTTCGGGCGCAAGGGCAGGGTCCTCGGCGCGCCCTAGGGCGAGGTGCATCTCAGCGGTGCGAATGCCTAGGACGCGCGTCATCGACAGCATCTCGGACGCGACCTCATCGAGCCACGGGGGCACGGCGTCCGTCAAGGCATCAGGGTGGGCATCGGCGGGCGGCTTCGTGTCTTCGACCCGGTCAAAGAAGCGGCCGATGACTTCCAGCGCGTACTCCCAGCCGTCGGCGTCGACGGGCAGGGCCTCCTGCACGATGCCCAGCGTGTAGTGCGAGCGCCCGCGCTGAAAGCGAACCGAGCCGTGCAACTCGGGGGTAAACGAGAACTCCGCGTCGGTCAGGTATTCCAGCAACTCCGTCTCCGGGTTGATGCCGCGCTCCAGCCGGCGGTATAGCTTGATGAAGTACGTGGTATCGATGATGGCTGCTGAGTTGCTTTGCTCACCGGTAAGCAAGTGCACGTTCTGCGCGTCGGCCTGAGGGATGTTGCTCATCAGCTCGGAGACGTACAGCCCTTTGAGCGAGCGGCCCTTGCCACCGGCGTGCCACCAGTTGAAGAGCGTCGACCAGAAGCCCGCGCTGACGGCGGCATCGTGGAGGAGCCCATAGCGCTCGCGGTTGGGTTCGTCGATCCATGCCAGCGCGGCCCCCGGACGCCGCTCCATGACGTCGTCGGCATCCTCGTACGAGACGGTGAGCGGCAGCACGTACAGATCCGTCTTTTCGTCTGTTTCCACGCTGAGCACCGACAAGTAAATGGGCGTCGGGTTGGCTTGGAGGCGGACGGCGTCTTCCAACTGCACGCTGCGGATCCCCGCGTCCTTGCCGCCGAACCACCGCTGTTGCTGCATGTAACCCGGCAGCATGGTTTCGAACTGCTCGGGGGCGTGGCCGCGGGCCATCGTGGGCACGAGCAGGTTCTCGAGACCCTCGGCGACGGGGATAACCGGCAAGTCGCCGTTCGGCCCCAGCGCGACCAGGCGGTGCTGCGTCCGCTGCTCGGCCTCTTCGATCAGCTTTTCCTCGGGCTCTAGCGCAAACCAGTAAAACGCATGCGGTCCGATAACCACGTGATACGGGTGCGTGCCGAAGACCGGGAACGACGTCTTGCTGAACAGTTCCACCGGCACCATCCCCCGATACATCTCCGACACGGGCAGGTGCACGGATTGGGCGAAGCGTGACAGGTTTGCCATCACGAGAATTTTGGTGCCCTCGTACTCCCGCACGAAGGCCAGTACGCTCTGGTTGTCGAGCGGGATCAGCTCGAACGAGCCCCGCCCAAACACCTTCTCGTTCTGCTTGCGCAGCGTAAGGAGGCGCCGCATAAAGTTGAGCAGCGAGTGCGGGTCGTTCTCCGCGTCCTCCACGTTGACGAACTCGTAGCTGTACGGCCCTCGGTTGATGGGCGGCATGAACAGCTGGTGGTGCGGCGCGCGCGAGAAGCCGCCGTGCTTGTCCTGGCTCCACTGCATGGGCGTGCGGACGCCATTGCGGTCGCCGAGAAACGGATCGTCGCCCATCCCAATCTCGTCGCCGTAGTAGATGATGGGGCTGCCTTTGAGCGAGAGCAGGAGCGCGTTCATCAGTTCGATGCGCCGCCGCTCGCCGCCCAGGAGCGGCGCCAGCCGCCGGCGGATGCCCACATTAATGCGGAAGCGGGAGTATGCGGCGTACTCGTGATACATGTAATCCCGCTC
Organism: uncultured Rhodothermales bacterium; assembly: GCA_964345285.1. Lineage (GTDB taxonomy): Bacteria > Bacteroidota > Rhodothermia > Rhodothermales > Salinibacteraceae > JAAAPH01. Next base: position 768 of record CAYFQN010000097.1, on the reverse strand, counting down.
CTCGTCGGTCACCATTTCGAGGGTCAGCTCGTCGTGGTTGCGGAGGAAGATGGCCCACTGCGCGTCGTCGGGGATGTTGTCGGTCAGCTGCAGCATCTCGACGAGCGGCCGGCGGCTCTCGCGCCGCAGCGCCATGTACATCCGCGGCATGATGGGGAAGTTGAACGCCATCTGCACGCCGGTCGACTGGCCGTCGTCGTCTTCGCCGAAGTAGGGCAGCGTGTCTTCGGGCCACTGGTTGGCCTCCGCCAGCAGAATCTTGCCGGGCCCGTACCGCGCTTCGATGGCGCCGCGCAACGCCTTCAGGTAGTCAATCGTCTCGGGCAGGTTTTCACTGTTTGTGCCCTCGCGTTCGTAGAGATACGGCACGGCGTCGAGGCGGAGGCCGTCTACGCCCATGTCCAGCCAGAAGAACATGACCTCCTTCATCTTCTGACGGACCTCCGGGTTGTCGTAGTTGAGGTCCGGCTGGTGGCTGAAGAAGCGATGCCAATAGTACTTCTGCGCCTTTTGGTCCCACGACCAGTTCGAGTCCTCGGTGTCGGTGAAGATGATGCGGACGTCTTCGTACTTATCGTCCGTCTCGCTCCATACGTACCAGTCGTGCTTGTCAGAGCTCGGGTCGCGCGCCTCCTGAAACCACGGGTGTTGGTCCGAGGTGTGGTTCAGGACGAGCTCGGTGATAACGCGCATCCCGCGGGCGTGGGCGTCGTCGAGGAATGCCTTGAAGTCGTCGAGGTCGCCATGGACGGGCAGGACCTTGAAGTA
>CAYFQN010000096.1:6407-11861 GCA_964345285.1 uncultured Rhodothermales bacterium | reverse complement strand
ACCCAGTTGGAGCGCATCGAAGAGCGACCGTAGCGGAGCGACCGTAGCCGGCTGCTCAAACGGCGGGGCAGGCGGTTGAATAACTTCGTAACGCAGCCGGCCGGTCAGAAACGTGGGTCTTCATTCGTTCGTTGATAGCGTACGCCTCATTCACAACGGTCTACCGCCATGAAAAAATCGCTCAAGATCGGCTCGGTCGCTGGCATTGGCATCTTCTTGCACTGGACGTTTCTGCTGCTGCTCGCCGGGATCTTCGCGTTTTATCTATTCCAGGGCAGCACGGTCGCTTCGGCACTGGCCGGCGTGGGCATCATCACGGCCGTGTTTGGCTGTGTGGTATTGCACGAACTGGGCCACGCCCTCACTGCCCGCCGCTTCGACGTGTCCACGCGCAACATCACGTTGTACCCCATCGGCGGCATCGCGCGGCTGGAGCGTATCCCGTCTGAGCCGATGAAAGAGTTCTGGATTGCCATCGCCGGGCCGGCCGTAAACGTGGTGATTGCCATCTTCCTGGCGGGGCTCATCGTGGCAACGGGCGGTTCGTTCGCGCCGCAAACGATGCTCGATCCAGGCAGTAACGTGCTGGCCACCATCATGTGGATTAACGTAGCCCTTGTAGGCTTCAACCTACTGCCGGCCTTTCCGATGGATGGGGGGCGCGTGCTCCGGGCGCTCCTCGCTACCCGCAACGATTACGCGGACGCAACACAGACAGCGGCCAGCATCGGACAAGGAATGGCGATCCTGTTCGGGCTGTTCGGGCTCATCACTCTCAACCCCATCCTACTATTCATCGCGCTGTTCGTGTATGTAGGGGCGCAGCAGGAGGCGCAGCAAGCCATGATGCGCGCGCTCACCAAGGGCACGCCCGTCCGCCAAGCCATGATGACGCGGTTTCAGACGCTCATGCCCGACAACACACTCGGCGACGCCGTAGACGAGCTGCTTGCCGGCTCTGAGCACGACTTTCCGGTGGTGGACGAGACGGGCCAGGTGATCGGCCTGCTTCGGCGGCGCACGCTGATTCAGGCGCTGTCGGACCGCAGCCGGGACACGCCGGTGCGCGAGGTGGCCTCAGCCGAGTGCTTCACTGTGGACGCGGGAGCCATGCTGGACGAAGCGCTCACGCGGATGCAGCAAGCCAACTGCTCCACCGTCCCCGTGGTGCGCGACGACGCGTTGGTTGGGTTGCTCACGCTAGAAAACGTCGGGGAGCTGATGATGGTGTCGTCGGCGCTTGAGGGGCAGGCCGCGCAGATGGTAGGCGACCAGGTGCCACCGTCCTCGGCTGAGCCGCCTGCGTCCATCGCCTCGCCGCAGTCCTAATCAAACCATCATCGGGCAACCACAACAATTCCAGGTTGTGGAACGTAGGGGGCATCGGCTTTACGGCGGTTTTGCGTATGCCGTCGTGTCAGTTATATTGACCTTGACGACCGAGTACGGCACGGCCGTTCGGTTCGCGCTCGCCCCCATCAATACGGTACCATATGAAACGTCGCACCAAGATCGTCTGCACGCTCGGGCCTGCCTCCTCCGATCGGGAGACCATCCAGCGCCTCGTCGATGCCGGCATGGACGTTGCCCGGATGAATTTCTCGCACGGCTCGCACGACGAGCACATGGAGCGCATCGAGCACGTACGTGCCGCCTCCAAACAGGCCGATCGCACCGTGACGATCATGCAGGACCTGCAGGGGCCCAAAATTCGCGTTGGTCCCATGAAAGACGGCGGCGCAATGTTGCACCAGGGCGACGAGTTGGTGCTGACAAGCGATCCCATTGAAGAAGGCACCGCCGAGCGCGTTCACATCGACTATCCGACGCTGGCCGAGGACGTTGATCCTGGCGGCCGCGTGCTGCTCGACGATGGGCTGCTCGAGCTGAAGGTGACCGATGTATCAAATAGCGACGTGCGCACGAAAGTCGTCATTGGCGGTCCGCTGCGCTCGCGGAAGGGGGTCAACCTGCCCCACATCCGAACCTCCACCCCGTCGATGACGGACAAGGACCTGAAGGATCTGGAGTTTGGACTGGACGTTGGTGTCGACATCGTGGCGCTCTCGTTCGTCCGCACCGCCGACGACGTGCAAAAGCTGGCTCGCCGTATCGACGATGCCGGGCGCAACACGAGCATTATCGCCAAGATCGAAAAGCCGGAAGCTGTGGACAATATCGACGCCATCCTGAATGAGGTGGATGGCATCATGGTGGCCCGTGGCGACATGGGCATTGAGATGGCAATGGAGAAGGTGCCCAGCACGCAAAAGTTTCTCATCCGCCAAAGCTTGCAAGCTGCCGCGCCTGTGATCACGGCGACGGAGATGCTCGAAAGCATGATCGAAAACCCGCGCCCGACCCGCGCCGAGGCAAGCGATGTCGCAAATGCGGTGCTCGATGGGAGTGATGCCGTCATGCTTTCCGGCGAGACCGCAGTGGGGAAGCATCCTGTGCGCGTGGTGCGAGCCATGCATCAGATCATCCAGGAGGCCGAGAGCCATCGCTGGCGGTTCCGGCAGGGGCTTGACAGTCCGCCGGGCCGGTTGGAGCAGTCGGGCAACATCACCCGGTCGGTGAGTTTCACGGCGTGCCGCTTGGCTGAGCAGGTGGGGGCCAAGGCGATTGCGTGTCTTACCAACTCGGGCGCCACGGCGCGTTCCATTGCCCGCCACCGGCCCAGCATGCCCATCTATGCGTTCACCGACAACCAACGCGTGGTGGGGCGACTGGGCGTGCTCTGGGGAACCGAGGCCTTCCACATTCCCTTTCAAGACGATACCGACCGGGGGATTGCGCTCGTCCACCGGGTGCTCAAGGATCATCACCTTGTCGAGGCCGGTGACCTCGTCGTCATCACGGCTGGGATGCCGCTGCCCGCGCGGGGCCGCACCAATATGGTGCACGTGAGCCGGATTAAGGACTGATCCGGTCTAGGGCGCGCGGCCCGGCACAGCATTCCCCCGTGAGAGCATGAGGGCACCGTATGTCATGTACTCTCGTACGTCGCGCCCATGTGCCGCTTCTTCGCACTCATAGCGCTCTTGCTGCTGGCTAGTTGTAGCCCACCCTCCTTCGTGGCGCAACGCTACCAGAACTTTACGGCGTACTACAATACGTTCTACAACGCTCAGGAGGCCTTCGAACAAGGAACGGCGTCGTTGGCCTCCGTGGATGCCCCTATCGACCGCGACCGGTATTTGCCGGTGTTCGTCCCGCCCGATCGCGCCGGTGGCGGTGAGGCCTTCGACCGCGCCATCCAAAAAGCGGCTGACGTACTCCGCAATCACCCCGACTCGAAGTGGGTGGACGATGCCCTGTTGCTAATCGGGAAGTCGTACTTCTACCAGCAGAACCACGTGGGCGCCGCGCAGAAATTCCGCGAGGCCATCGCGCTGGAGACGGGCCTCGAGGGCGAAGCCCGGTTCTGGTTGGCCCGGTCGCTCATCCAGTCGGGGGCTAATGAGGCGGCCGAGACGCACCTGCGCGTCAGCCTCGACGACGCCGCGACCTCGTTCGACACCTGGACAGCCATGATGCAGCTGGCGCGCGGCGAGCTGTATGCTCGACAGGAGCGGTGGGACGAGGCGGCCATCGCCTTGGACCGCGGGCTGAGCGGCGACCCGGATGATCGTGCCGCCGCCCGGGCCGCCTTCCTGTTGGGGCAGGTGCGAGAGACACTTGAGGTTCACACGGCCGCCGCCCGTGCGTACGAGGTGGTCAATGAAAACTACCAGCCGCGCTACGAACTGGCGTTCGCCGCGCGGATCAGTGCCATCCGCGTGCGCGGCCTACACGGCGACCCAGAAGCGGCGCTTGACCGCCTTCGCCGCATGGAACGGGATGACAAGAACTTTGAAAAGCGTGGCGAGATGGCACTCCTCCGTGGAAAACTGCATCAGGCCATGGGGCGCCCTGGGCAAGCTCGCGAAATTTACCGGACACTGTTGTACGATAGCGAATCGGGCGGGGGGCGAACCGTCCGCGGTCCCGTGCACTACGCGCTCGGTGTGCTCTACCAAGACGCGTACGACGACTTCAGCCGCGCCGCTGCGCATTTCGACACGGCTGCCACGGCGCTCGGTCGCGCATCGCTGCCCACCGATGAGGCCCTGGGCGCTGCGCCAGTTGCCATTCGGGACAGTCGTGCCCGGGCAGATCTATTCCGCAATCTGGCGGATCGGTCCGCCCTGGTGAGTCGGCTGGATTCGCTGCTCCGTCTTGGCAGCCTGAGCGATGAGGCCTTTCAAGACGTAGTGGCCACGCTGCGTGCCCGGCGTGCTGAAGAAGCGAGCCAGCGCCGCCGCGCAGCAGCGCGCCGGGAGGCGGCCCAGCGCTTTGGGGGAACGGTCCGGACCGAACGTGCTGGAACTGGCCAGCAACAGCAGCAGCAAGCTTCCGCTGCGGCGAGCGGTGACGCAGGCTTTTTGTTCTACCGCAATCCGGCGCAGGCGCAAGAGGCGCGACGCAACTTCGAGCGACGATGGGGACGCCGGCCCCTCGTTCCCAACTGGCGTCGGCTGAGTGCCATTCGGACGCAGAGCGCTCCCGAAGAGAGCGCAGCACCGGCTGGCGACGCCGTGGCAGCAGCGAGCGCGCCCGGCACAGACGCTGACGCGCCCCCGGCTGCCGCGGTCGATGTGTCGGCAGTGCCCCGCGACTCGGCAAGCCAAGCGCAGATGCGTGCGCAACGTGCCGTGGCCCGGTACGAGTTTGGCAACGCGCTCTTCCTTGCCGCCGGTCGGCCCGACTCCGCCGCGGCGTGGTACCGCCGCGTCATCGATGAAGATGCCGAGCAGCCCGTAGCGCGCCGTGCTCTGTATGCGCTTGCCGAGGTTCATCAAGCGCGGGGCGACACGGCCGCTGCTCGGGAGGTGTACCAGCGCGTGATTGACCGCTACCCCCGCTCCGCCTTTTCAGAGCGTGCCCGCCAGCAAATCGGCGGGTCAACCCTCCCAAGCGCCGCACCTCCCGACTCACTGGCTCAGGCTGAGGCCGAGTATGCCCGCGCCTACACCACGTGGAAGGCTGGGGGGGCGAGCCGGGCGGTCCAGCAGTTTGTTGACGTTGCTGCGCAGCACAGCCGCACGCCCATGGCCGCCAAAGCGTTATGGGCAGCCACCACGGTCGCCTTGCAAGCGCGAGCGAACCAGACGCGCACGCCCGACATGGTGCTCCCTCCGGCGTTCGGGCGCGTGCTGGAGGCGCCGGACACCACCGCTGTTTTGCAGGCTAACCGGCTGGCAGAGGGCGACGCCCAGCCAGAAACCTCGCCTACCCTAGGCCATCTCCTTCGATACATCGCGACGCAATATCCCGAGACTCCGCAGGCTCAGCGGGCGGAGCAACTACAACACATACTCGATGCTCAAGCCGCTACCCCACTTGCCACCGCTGATTCAGCCCGGACTGATTCGGTGGCCGCTGGCTCGGCACCAGATGTCGACTCGTTGC
>CAYFQN010000096.1:0-6307 GCA_964345285.1 uncultured Rhodothermales bacterium | reverse complement strand
CGACTCGTTGCGGACCGACTCGTTGCGGACCGACTCGTTGCGCGTCGAGTCGAACGCCGTCGACTCTACGCTGACCGCGCCCCTCGCCGACTCTGCAGCCGTCAACCCGACGCCAGCCGACTCAGCCGCGGTCGATACAGCAGATGACGCAGCCGGTGGCTCCGCCTGGATCCTTGTCTCCACGCACGCCACCGAAGCCGATGCGGCGCGCGCGCAGCAAGAGCATGCAGCGCACGTCCAAAGCAATGAGGTTTCGCTGCGCGTTCAGGTCGCGACAGCAGCTGACACAACGCGCTTTCAGGTCGCCATGGGACCGTTCCTCAACGAAGCAGAGGCAACAGCGGCACGGGACCGGTTTGGCGCGTGGCTACCCCCCACGGCACGGGTCGTAGTGGGGTTGGCGCCGTAAGCGCGCGCCCCGATCAGCAGGCTTTGAGTGGCGGAGGCGGCTGTGCCGGAGAGGAACTAAACGAAGGGGGTATGGTTTGGCACCCACGGGCAGCGATCGCCCCGTCCCAGCGCGTTGAGCGCTACCTGCTACCACCCGCCGCCCGCGCTGCAACCAACATGGCCCGGCCGCGTGTCGGGATTTTCTCTTTCTACGACCTCCTCAGGATTTATGGCGCGGAACGAGCCCCGCAGCAACAAGCCCTCCCGCGAGAGCCGACGTGACGAGTCGTCGAGCGGGCGCCCCCGTTTTTCGACGTGGATCTATCTGGCCATTCTGGCGGCGTTGATGGTCCACTTCTTCATTTTCTACCCCGGTGCGGAAAGTAACAACATCGAGTACAGCGCCTTTCTCGAATATGTGGAGGGGGGGCATATCGAGCACGTCGAAGTCGTCAACGACACCCGCATCCGCGGCCGGTACACACCGGAGGCGGTGCAGCAAGGCGCAGTGCAAGTAGCGCCAGCCACCGATGGCACCCTGCTGGGCGAGCCCTCCAGCGAGGAGCGCCGTCGCTTTACGACGACCAAGCCGAGCGATCATGAGCTGACACAGTTCCTTCGGGATTACAACCAGCAGGCCCGAGCGGAGGACGGACCGGTCGTTGAGTTTACCGCCACCCAGGAAGAAGACTGGTTCGGCGGTGTACTGACCTGGGTTATCATGATCGCCATCTTCGTCGCGGTATGGATCTTCCTCATCCGCCGGATGAACCCGGGGTCACAGATGCTCAACATTGGAAAGAACACGGCCAAGCTGTTCGAAGCCGAAGAGGAGCACAACGTCACGTTTGATGACGTGGCCGGGCTCAGCGAGGCCAAAGAGGAGGTGGTTGAGGTCGTCGAGTTCCTGAAGAACCCGGAGAAGTTCACCCGGCTCGGTGGAAAGTTGCCGAAGGGCGTGTTGCTCGTTGGCCCGCCAGGAACTGGAAAAACGCTGATGGCGAAGGCCGTGGCGGGTGAAGCAGGCGTACCGTTCTTTTCGATCTCAGGCTCCGACTTCGTCGAAATGTTCGTGGGTGTGGGTGCAAGCCGCGTGCGCGATCTGTTCAAAAACGCAAAGGAGAAAGCGCCGTGCATCATCTTCATCGACGAGATGGACGCCATCGGTCGGTCGCGTGGGCGAAACAGCATGGTGGGCGGCAACGACGAGCGCGAGAACACGCTCAACCAACTGCTCGTCGAGATGGACGGCTTCGACTCGGATGCCGGTGTCATCATCATGGCCGCCACGAACCGGCCCGACGTGCTCGATAAAGCGCTCATGCGCCCCGGCCGCTTCGACCGGCAGATCGTCGTCGATAAGCCGGACCGCCTCGAGCGCGAGGAGATCTTCAAGGTTCACGTGCGCAACTTACTGCTGGGCGACGACGTGAATCTGGAGGTACTCGCCAGCCAGACGCCCGGCTTTGCCGGTGCCGAGATCGCCAATATCTGTAATGAAGCGGCCTTGCTCGCGGCCCGGAAGGAGAAAGACGTCGTCGAGATGGACGATTTCGAGCAAGCCATCGACCGGGTCATCGCCGGGCTGGAGAAAAAGAACAAGCTCATTTCGCCGGAGGAGCGCCAGGTCATTGCCTTCCATGAGTCGGGTCATGCCATCGCCGGCTGGTTCCTGGAAAACACCGATCCGGTCGTGAAGGTGTCGATCGTGCCGCGGGGCTTGTCGGCGCTGGGCTATGCGCAGTATCTGCCGGAGGAGCGCTACTTGTACTCCCGCGAGGCCTTGCTCGACCGCATGACCATGGCCATCGGCGGGCGCGTGGCTGAAGAAATCGTGTTTGGCAGCATCACCACTGGTGCGCAGAACGACCTGGAGCGCATTACCAAGATGGCGTACGCGATGGTCGTCGACTACGGCATGAGCGAGGCCATCGGGCAGGTCAGCTTCAACCTGTCGCGCCGCGGCGAGGACGAGCCGCTCTTCGACAAGCCGTATTCGGACGCTACCGCCGAGGCTATCGACCGCGAGGTGAAACAAATCATCGATGAGGCACGGGAGCGGGCTCGGGTGCTCCTTCGGGATAAGCGAGACCTGCTCAACCAGATGGCCGAGGCGCTACTGGATAAGGAAGTGCTGGGCCCGAGCGAGCTTGTCGAGATCCTAGGAGAGCGACCCCACGGCGAGTACGTATCGCTCCGCGATGCCGCCGATTCGGGCGTGCACGGGAACGGGCACGCCGAAGTCGCGACGTCCGCCGAGCAGACGGCGGGGGCGCCTCCCGACTCTGCCGAAGCCGCTTCTGACACGGAGGATCCGCCCAGCGGGGATGGAGCCCCATAGGGTCGAGGCGTTCAGTCTGTGCGCTACCCTTGTAGCGGCCCACCGCGGCGGCTTCTGTTTGGTGCGGGTATGCCATTTTGGATTACTGGTATATATCGGTCAATCAAAAAGGAGCCGTCTTCAGCCGCTTCTACCGACTCTTTTCCCTTCTTAACCCTATCTTTACCACCGAAATTGAACCCTGAGCACCGTTTGACTTATAGTACAAAGCTGAAATGACGACGCAGGGGTCAACAATCGGGTTGCTCCTGCAGCTATCTACTTTTGATACAGAACCGACAGAGCACGTGCCTACAATACAGCAGCTGATTCGAAAGGGGCGGAAGCCTGAGAAGCAAAAGAGCACATCGCCTGCGCTGCAGGGATCCCCTCAGAAGCGCGGCGTGTGCACCCGGGTCTACACCACGACGCCGAAAAAGCCGAACTCCGCGCTACGTAAAGTGGCTCGCGTACGCCTCACAAATGGATACGAAGTGACGGCGTACATCCCGGGGGAAGGTCACAATTTGCAAGAGCACTCGATCGTGCTGGTGCGCGGCGGCCGTGTGAAAGACCTTCCTGGCGTGAAGTACCACATCGTTCGTGGTGCCCTTGACGCCGCCGGTGTGGCGGATCGCAAGCAGGGCCGCTCCAAGTACGGCACGAAGAAGCCCAACTAAGACCCTCGTTCTGACGGCTGGCGCTGCCACCTGCGCTGCGCCCCCCGATCCATTGCCGCCTCGTTTCTCCAGTCTGAGCGAGGCGCACTTATTTTTGAACTCCGGATACGACTTATGGCCAGAAAAAAATCCGCTGAAAATCGTACGACGCTGCCTGACCCAGTGTATCGCGACGAACTGGTATCGCGTTTTGTGAACAGCGTGATGCGCGACGGGAAAAAAAGCCTCGCACAACGCGTCGTGTATGATGCGTTTGACGTGATTGAGGAGCGCACAGGCGAGGAAGGCATTGAGGTGTTCCGTAAGGCCGTGAACAACGTATCGCCGCTCGTCGAGGTGCGCAGCCGCCGTGTTGGTGGGGCCACCTATCAGGTGCCCGTCGAGGTGCGGCCAGAGCGTCGCGTCACCCTCGGGTTCCGCTGGCTCATCCAATATGCCCGGGCCCGCAACGAGAAAAGCATGGTCAACCGTCTTGCGAGCGAGTTGATCAACGCAGCACGGGGTGAAGGAGGGGCCGTCAAGAAAAAGGACGACGTGCACCGCATGGCTGAGTCCAACAAGGCCTTCGCCCACTTTAGCTTCTAGCAACACCCCCTCACGGCTGCCCGATGGGCAGCTGTTTGTTTCTGACTCTAGGAATTACAGGTGGCTGGACGCGTTTTGCCGCCGAAGATAAACGAATTATGGCTAGCACGAACAACAAGACATTTCCCCTCGACCAAACCCGCAACATCGGTATTGCGGCGCATATTGATGCGGGGAAGACAACCCTTACCGAGCGCATCCTCTTCTACACGGGCCGCCTCCACCGCATGGGTGAGACGCACGAAGGCGCCTCACAGATGGACTGGATGGAGCAAGAGAAAGAGCGCGGCATCACCATTACGAGTGCTGCGACCACCTGCTACTGGGACGACCACCGCATCAACATCATCGATACCCCGGGTCACGTCGACTTCACCGTAGAGGTGGAGCGCTCGCTGCGCGTCCTTGACGGCGCCATCGCGCTGTTCTGCGCCGTTGGTGGGGTCGAGCCGCAGTCGGAAACGGTGTGGCGCCAAGCCAACAAGTACAACGTCCCGCGCATCGCGTTTGTCAACAAGATGGACCGCACGGGGGCCGACTTCGTCAACGTCATTGAGATGATGAAGGATCGGCTGAAGGCCAACCCAATTCCGGTGCAGTTCCCGATTGGCGCGGGCGACATGTTCCGCGGCGTCATCGACCTGATCGAAAACAGAGCCATCATCTGGGACGACGAGTCGCAGGGCATGGAGTGGGACGTCATCGACATCCCGAAGGATCTGGAAAGTGACGCGCGCCACTGGCGCATCAACCTGCTGGAGTCCGTCGCCGAGTATGACGACGAGCTCCTCATGAAGTACCTGGAGGGTGAGGAAATCACCCCCGAAGAGATCAAAGCCGTTGTGCGTGAGGCTACACTGGCTCGCGACATCACGCCGGTTTTTGCAGGAACAGCGCTCAAGAACAAAGGCGTACAGCGCCTCTTGGACGGCGTCATCGATTACCTCCCGAGCCCGGACGACGTGCCGCCGGTGACCGGGAAGAACCCGAAGACGGATGAGAAGGAAGAGCGCAAGCCCGTCGAAGACGAGCCATTTAGCGCCATCGCGTTCAAGATTGCATCTGATCCCTATGTGGGGAAGTTGACCTTCTTCCGCGTGTACAGTGGCAAGCTGGAGAAAGGAAGCCGCGTCTACAACCCGTCTACGGGCGACACCGAGCGGATGGGCCGCTTGCTGTTCATGCACGCCAACAGCCGCGAAGACATCGACATGGTACGGGCCGGCGACATCGCCGCCGCCGTCGGTGTCAAGAACACGAAGACCGGCAATACGCTCTGCGACCCGGATCACCCGGTCGTCCTCGAGCAAATGGAATTCCCCGAGCCGGTTATTCGCATTGCCATCGAGCCGAAGACGCAAGCCGACCGCGATAAGCTCGCCAACGGCCTCCTGCGCCTCGCCGAGGAAGACCCGACGTTCAACGTCCAGACGGACGAGGAAACGGGCCAGACCATCATCGCTGGTATGGGCGAGCTCCACTTAGAGATTATCGTGGATCGCCTGAAGCGTGAGTTCAAGGTCGAGGCCAATGTGGGCAAACCACAGGTGGCATACCGCGAGGCAATCACTAAGACGGTCGACGAGCACTACCAGCTCAAGAAGCAGACCGGCGGCCGTGGCCAGTTCGCTGAGGTCTACATGGAAGTCGGCCCGCGCGATGAAGAGATTGAAGACGAAGACCTGCAGGAGGAAGAGCTTCAGTTCCTCGACGAAATCGTTGGCGGGGCCATCCCGCGTGAGTTCATTCCGTCGGTAAAGAAAGGCATCCATTCCGCCATGGAGCAGGGCCCGCTGGCCGGGTATCCGCTTGAGGGCGTAAAGGTGCGCCTGTACGACGGCAAGTACCACGACGTCGACTCCGACCAGGTCTCGTTTGAGATTGCCGGACGGATGGGCTTCCGCGAAGCGGCGCGCCGTGCCAAGCCCGTTCTCATGGAGCCGGTCATGGCCGTTGAGGTCATCACGCCGGATGAGTACATGGGCGACGTGATCGGCGACATCAATGGCCGCCGCGGCCGCATCGAGAAGATGGGACAGCGCCAGGATGCACAGGTCATCAAAGCGCTCGTGCCGCTCTCCGAGATGTTCGGCTACTCGACGGATTTGCGCAACATTACGCAGGGCCGCGCAATCTACACCATGCAGTTTGAGAAATACGATGAGGTCCCCAGCGAGATTGCCAAAGAGGTAATCGATGCCGAAGCCGCCGTTGTGTAACGGCAGGCCTCGGCCCGCGGGTGACACTTCATCCTTTACCCGACCCACTTCAAAGCACACGAAACTCCATTTATCAGTCATGGCGAAGGACACGTTTAAGCGGGACAAGCCGC
>CAYFQN010000095.1:0-11875 GCA_964345285.1 uncultured Rhodothermales bacterium | reverse complement strand
ACGACGAGACCGGCCAGATGACACGCGTGGGCGGCGTGAAGTACACCATCAAGGACGGCATCGTCTTCGACGCCCAGCAGCTCCTGGCCGACGTGCGGGCTATCGTGCAGGCCGCCAAGCAGCAAGAGGCCGGCACCACACCGCCCGATGGCGACCAGTAGAGCGCCCCGTGTGCGAATATTGCTTGAGGAGCGGGGCGGTCGCTGCCCTGACAATTTACAACGTCGCTCGTCGCCGCCTAATTGAGGCGTGTGCGAACCTCCCGCGTACGATACCGGCCGACTCCGGCGGGGGCAGCCTTCATCACACCCACGATTCGAACGGTTACTATGCGAACCTGCTACCCCCTTCTCTGTCTACTCCTCCTGATGCCACTCACGGCCCTGGCGCAAGAGACCGGAACGGTCCGCGGCGTGGTCACCGATGCCGAAACGGGCGACCCGTTGCCCGGCGTCAACATCACCCTCGATGCGGTGCAGCGCGGCGCAGCCACCAGCGTCGACGGCCAGTACGAAATCACGGGCGTACCGGCGGGCACCTACGAGGTGGCCGCGCGCTTCGTGGGCTTTCGCACGGCCCGAGCCACCGTAACGGTACAGGCCGGGCAGGAGGTGCAGCAGAACTTCGCCCTGCAGCCTGACCTGCTGGAGCTCAACGAGGTCGTCGTGACGGGCCAGGGCACCAGTGTGGAGCGGCGCAAGCTCGCCGCCAACGTCGACGTCATCAATGCGGGGGATATTGAGGAGGCGCCCGTAACCTCCATCGACCAGCTGTTGCAGGGCCGCGTGGCCGGCTCGACCGTGCGCATGCAGTCGGCGCAGCCGGGGCAGGGGGCCGTCGTCAACTTCCGGGGCATCACGAGCTTCTCCGCCTCCCAGACGCCCGTCATCTACGTCGACGGCGTGCGGGTGGACAACAGCTCGAACACCAGCTTTAGCTTCGGCGGCGAGTCGACGTCGGCGCTGGCGGACCTGCTGACGAACGACATCGAGCGCATCGAGGTCACCAAGGGCGGAGCGGCGAGCACGCTCTATGGGTCGGACGCCGCCAACGGTGTCATTCAGATTTTCACCAAGCGCGGTGAGGAGGGGGCTCCCCGCATCACCTTCCGCACCGAGCAGGGGGCGAGCTTTCCGGTGACCAAGTTCCTGAAAGACACCGGCTTCTCCTTTCCCGAGACCCAGAACAACCCCGACAGCCCGGACTTTGGGCAGACGAACTTCATTGCGGACGAATTCCTGCAGACGGGCACGCATCAAGATTACTACGTAGGCGTCTCGGGCGGCAGCGAGGCAGTCCGCTATTTTGCCAGCGGCAAGGTGCAGCACGGGACCGGCGTGCAGCCGAACAACGACAACACGACGTATGCGCTCCGTGGCAACGTGCAGACGAGCTTGGCGGATAACCTGAACATCCGCTTCAGCGGCAACTACACGCGCTCGAACTTCTCGCGGCTCTCCAACGGCACGGCCATCGAGGATCCGCTCACCATGCTGGAGGTGGGCGATGCCAAGTTCTTTACGGGCACGGACAACCTGCAGGATGCACTGGATCTGGCGCTGCAGCCCCGCATCACGGAGGGGGTCGATCGCTTCACGGTGTCCACCCAGGCCAGCTATCAGCCCTCCGAGCTGTTCAACACCAGCCTCACGATCGGCGTCGACAGCCGGACCAACGAGCAGCGCGCCCTCGACCCGGCGACGGCCGATATCTTGACCGGCAACACGGACGGCGGGCTGATCCGGTACAACCGTGACTTCAAATCGATCACGCTCGAATACATCGGCACGATCCGATACCCGCGCGAAGGGCGCATCACGTCCGAGTTTACGTTCGGCGCGCAGGGGTTCCGCGAGGAGGAGAGCATCGTGTGGGCCGACGCGGAGACGTTCGCGCTGCCGGGCACCGAAGACATTGGCGAAGCGGGACGCATCACGGCCGACGAGGCCCGCGAGCAGGTGTTCAACGGGGGCTTCTTCTTCCGCGAGCAGCTGGGACTGGACGATGTGCTGTTCCTGAACCTGGGGCTCCGCCTCGATGGGAACAGCGCATTTGGCGACGAAGTGGGCCTGCAGGCCTATCCGCGCGCCGGGCTCGCGTACACGATCTCCGACACCCCCTTCTGGGACGGGACGCTGGGCACCTACATCAACGAGCTGAAGCTGCGTACCTCCTTCGGCCGGACCGGTAAGTTTCCGGATCCGTTTGTTAAGGACGTGACCTTTCAGGCCACGCCGTTCCGGGGCGCGAGCGCTCCGCGCTTTGGCAATCCCGGCAACGAGGAGCTGAAGCCCGAGCGCACCTCGACGTGGGAGTTCGGCCTCGACGGCGCTGTGCTGTCAAGCCGGTTGGGAGTCGGGGTTACGTACTACCAGGAAACGACCACCGATGCCCTCGTTGAGATTCCGGAGCAGCCGGCCACCGGCCAGGGGCTCCAGTTCCGCAACATCGGCGAACTGCAGAACAAAGGCGTCGAACTCTCAGCCAATGCACGCATCCTGACGATGCGGGATGTCCGCTGGACGCTCGGCGGCTCGTGGAGCTGGAACGCGAACGAGGTGACCGATCTGGGCGGGGCCGCCGACTTTAACACGGGCGGCAGCAGCGTCCGCGCTCAGCAGCGCGTGACGGAAGGTGAGCCGATTGGCGTGTGGCGGCCTACGACGCCCTTCGATAGCAACGGCGACGGGCTGCTCGACAGCTCCGAGTTTCGGCTCACCGACGACACCCCGTACCCCACCCAAACGGGCTCGTTCAACACCAGCATCACGCTGTTTCAAAACGTGCTCGTGCGCGCCATGGCGGATTGGGCGACGGGCGCGCGGGTGTTCGACTGGGGCAGCCACTGGGCCTCCTTCAACGGCCTCGTGCGCGCGCCGCGCCCGGCCAAGTACGATCTGGACGGCAACCCGGTGGACGAGGATGGCGACGGCGAGCAGGATCTCTTCAGTACGACCGAAGCGGGATCCTCGTTGCTCCTCGATGGCGATTATCTGAAGCTGCGCGAAGTGACCGTAAGTTACAACCTGCCCGGTTCGTTCATCGAGCAGCTCGGCATGCAGTCCGGGTCGGTCTATCTCACGGGGCGCAACCTGCT
Source organism: uncultured Rhodothermales bacterium (assembly GCA_964345285.1). Classification (GTDB taxonomy): domain Bacteria; phylum Bacteroidota; class Rhodothermia; order Rhodothermales; family Salinibacteraceae; genus JAAAPH01. The sequence continues at coordinate 8,778 of CAYFQN010000095.1, read as the reverse complement.
GCTCTTCACCCGGCAGGACTTCGTCGATCCTGAACTGGCAGGCCTCACCGACACGGGGGGGCTCGAGCTGGGAGGCGAGCAAAGTATCACGCTCTCGCCGCCGCGCCAGGTGCGGTTTGGCCTTGAAGTGACCTTCTAGCTGCTTGGGCCCGGATGGGCTGCCGTTTCTTGTCTCCCACGTTATCGATCTGCACACCGTACTGACTCATGACCATTCGATTCAATCGCCCGCTCTTGCTTGCTCCGCTTCCCCTGCTGCTTGGCAGCCTGCTGGCCGCTACGCTCACCGTGGCAGGGTGCGACTTCCTGGATCCAACCGAAGTTGAAAACCCGCGCACCACAGATGAGGACCTGGCGCAGGCCGAGGAGCCGGTCAGTGCCCTGCTGCCAGGGCTGCGCGCTCAGTTCGCCCAGGCCCTCAGCTCCACCGTGGTGGTCACGGAGTTTGCCTCGGACAACTTCTCGATCAATGGCACCGGGCTGGGCGGCAACGACCTCGACTTTCCCACGAATATTACGCCCAATGAAGCCACCACCAACAGCACCGGCCAGAACGGCAGCTACTGGAACCTGCAAGAGCTGCGCGCCCTGGCCGACTTCGTGCTGGACGAGATTGCCCCGAACGACGAGAACGCCACCGATGCGCAGGTGGCCGAGGCGCACTACTACCGGGGTATGGCCTACCTGATGCAGGGCGAGAACTTCGTGGCCGTCCCGACCGAAGAGGGCGGCAGCCCCGTCGCGGCGCAGTCGCTTCTGGAGCGCGCCGAGAGCGAGTTGCAGCAGGCCCGCTCGCTGGGGAGCGAGGCGGTGGCCACATGGGCCGCCGCAGCGCTGGCCCGCACGTACCGCGCCCTCGGCAATGCCAGCGAAGCAGCCTCCTTCGCCCAGACGACGCTCCAGGAGGGCGGTGCCAATTTCCTCCAGCAGCAGCTCTACGACCAGGACAACCTGGACAATGACCCGCATGACTACCTCGTCCAGCGGTCGCTCCAGGAGATGCAGCCGCTCCCCCGGCTCGATTTCCTGGATCCGAAGTACACCGCCGAGGATGCCGGGATTGCCGTGGCCAAGGCCGAGGAGATGCACCTGATCGTGGCGGAGGCCGCCCTCGCCGATAACGATCCCGGCACGGCCCGCTCGCACATGATCGACGCCATCAACGTGGCCGCAGATCGGTCCGTCGTGGCGTTTCAGGATAGCGATCCGCGCCTCGACAACGACCTGAATACGCGGCCTGATACGGCGGTCATCGAGATTGCGTTTGAAGACGGCGCCCCGTTTGTGTCCGGGCTCGTGCTGAACCGGCCCGGGCTCGTCGATGTGCCCACCGTGTCGGGCACGCACATCACGGCCGACGATGTGACCAATGCCAGCGACGATGAACTCACGCGGCTCCTGTATCTGCTGCGCCAGGAGATGCTCCTGCTCGAAGGGCGGCGCCTCCACGACCTCGGCATCCGCCTGCCCATGATGCTGCGCGAGATTGATACCAACCCCAACGTCAATCCGGGCGATGTGGGGACGGAAGTGTCGGTGCCCGCGTACATCCCGGCTGGCAACGAGATGGATCGCTACGCGCCCGTCGTGCTGTACGATGACAATGGGACCCTCATCGAGACGCAGGTAACGATCCTGCACGACATGAACCGCGTGCTGGCGGAGCAGCGCGGGTTGGTCATCGAGAATCCGCCGCTGGGACAGTAGCGACGCGGCCTTTCATGCAGCCAACGATGCATCCAAACGAAACGCCTCCCGCGGTCGCATCCGTCGGGAGGCGTTTGGCTCATCCGGTCCAGCCACCAACGATATAACCGGCGTGGACATTATACCGGCTCTGTACACGTATTGCGCATGGAAGGACGTCATCCCCGACTTGATTGGGAGCCAGCACGGCCGTTTCAGCACCTGGATGCCCGATGAGCTGATGAGCTCGCCCCGTTCGGCAGTCGGCCCTCGGCCTCGTATGGGGGCGGGCATGGCGTCCAAACGGAAGCACGGAGGTAGGCCAAGACACACCGCTAATGCAGAGAGCTGATACTAGGCCGGTTCCGTCACGGCGTGCAGCTCATCCCAGAAGGTGGGGAACGAGACGCGCGCACAGTCGGCCTCGGTGACAGTCGTCGTGCCGTCGGCCAGGAGGCCGGCCACGCCCATCGCCATCGCAATGCGGTGGTCATCGAAGCTCGATACGGTGGTGCCTGTGAGCGACGCCGGCCCGTCGATCGCGAGGCCGTCTTCGAACTCCTCGACCTCGGCGCCGAGCGCACGGAGGTTCTGTGCCATCGCGTCGAGGCGATCCGTTTCCTTGACCCGCAACTCGGCCGCGTCGCGGATCACGGTGCGGCCTGTGGCGCAGGCAGCGGCCACAGCCAGCACGGGCACCTCGTCGATCAAGTTAGGAATCAGCGGATCAGCCACGCGGGCCGCTTTGAGGTCGGCATGGCGGACGGTGAGGTCCGCGATCGGCTCGCCACCTTGCATGCGTTCGTTGGCCACGGTGATGTCGGCGCCCATCATGCGGAGCACCTCCAGCAGGGCATTGCGCGATGGGTTCATGCCCACCCCGCCTAGTTGCAGCGTGCTGCCCGGCACAATCGAGCCGGCCACCAGGAAGAACGCGGCGGCTGAGAAATCGCCGGGTACGTGCCAGGTGCGGGCGGGAATCCGCTGCCCGCCGTCGACCGCCAGGTGACGTTCGCTGTCGGTGGCATGTGCGTCGAGGCCCAGCATGCGCTCGGTGTGGTCGCGCGAGGGGGTGGTCTCGATGACGGTCGTGGTGCCCTCGGCGAAGAGGCCGGCGAGCAGCACGCACGACTTCACCTGCGCGGAGGCGATTGGCAGCGGATACGTCATCCCCCGCAGCGCGGCCCCACCGGATATGTGGATGGGGGCATGGCCGTCAGTGAGGTCAACCTCAGCACCCATGGTGTTGAGCGGATCGGCGATGCGCGCCATCGGACGGCTGCGGAGCGAGGCGTCGCCCGTCAGCACGCTGTCAAACGGCTGCCCAGCGAGGATGCCCGCCAACAGCCGCATCGTCGTTCCCGAGTTACCGCAGTCGAGGGGCGCATCGGGCGCAGAGAGGCCGTCGAGGCCTTGCCCGTCGATGTGCACCGTGCCGCCGTCGTGCTCAACCGCAATGCCAAGCTGCCGCACGCAGTTCAGCGTAGAGTGCGGATCGGCGGATGACGGATAGTTTTCGATGCGCGAGCGCCCATCGGCGAGGGCGGAAAGGAGCGCCGTGCGGTGGCCGATTGACTTGTCGGCGGGCAATGATACAGAGCCCTGCAGGCGGCGGGCCCGTGAAACAGACTGATCCATGAAACCGGGGATGGGATAGAGGAGACAAAAGATAAAGCGTAACTCAGACGAGCGGCGTCTGCTGCGTCGAGTCGAGCGGGAAGTCGTTGATCATATCGCGGAGGAGCTCTTGTTTCTGGCTGAAGGGCAGGAAGGCATAGCGGAAGCCGTTCAGCGCGATCTCGCGGAGCTGCGGCACGCTAATGTCGCAATGCTGGTACACGCGCCATAGCTCCTCGGTCACCGACGTGCGGCTGAAAAGGCGATTGTCCGTGTTCACTGTGACGGGTACGTTGGCGTTCACGTACTCCGTGATCGGATGGGCTTCCAGGCTGTCTACCACGTGCGTTTGCACGTTGCTCGTCGGGCAGACCTCCAGCGGGATGCGGTGGTCGGCGAAGTACTGCATGAGGTCGGGGTCTTGGCGGAGCGAGATGCCGTGCCCGATGCGGTGGGCGCCGCAGTAAAACAGCGCCTGGCGGATGGAGTCTGGCCCCCACGACTCGCCGGCGTGGATGGTGATGTTGAGCAGGTGGTTGCGCGCGTGATAGAACGCCGAGAGGTGCTGCTTGGCCGGATTACCCGCCTCACCGCCCGCCAGGTCGAACGCCACGATGCCCCGGTGCCGGTAGGCGGCGGCCAGTTCCGCCTGCCGCAGCGACGCGCTCTCAAACCGATCCCGCAACCCGCAAATGATGAGCGACGTGGTGATGTCAAAGTCGCGCTCGGCCTGTGCAAGTCCATCCAGCACGGCGTCGTTCACGGCTTCGAGCGACAGGCCTTCTTCGGTGTGGAGGATGGGCCCGTAGCGCACCTCCAGGTAGCGCACGTTTTCCTGGGCGTTGTCTTCGGCCAGTTCGTAGGCGGTTCGCGCGAGCGCCTCTTTCGTTTGCATCAGCGGGATGGTGTAGCGGAACCAGGCCAGATAGGCTTCCAGCGTCTCGGAGGCGTCCACGTCACGCAAGATCTCGCGCAGTCCCTCGACATGGTCGCTCGGCAGCCGGTTCATCTTGCCCTGCTTCTCGGCAAGGTCGAGCATCGTCGACAGCCGTAGCGAGCCGTCCAAATGGCAGTGCAGTTCAGCCTTCGGCCAGGCGAGGATGTCCTCGCGAGAGAGCGTGTCAGGAAGAGCGTTGGGTGTAGCGGGAGCCATACGGTCGGGCGCAGTGGAGCGACGGGGAAAAGGGCCAAGTGCCGGTTATGGTGATACGTGCTACGAGGGGATGGATCCGTTGTTACGAGCAGCGATGATCGTTGGACGCGGTGGGTGCAGGGAGGAACTGCACTCCGGCGTGGTTCGTTTGGGCACGCACATCAACGGCGCAACACGGTGACCGGTTTTGTCAGAAATTCCTTGAGGCCGTCCCACCCAGTCGCTTTCTTGGTAGTATCCCTTGAGAGGCGCGTCCGTCGAGCTGTCGCGGCCGCCCTCACCACTTGACTGATTAGAGAGGTGCATGACCTATGGGCACGCCCGGACCCCTTGAGATTATTCTAATTTTCCTCGTTGTCCTGCTCATCTTCGGCGCGAAGCGCATCCCGGAGATTGCGCGCGGCATCGGCAAAGGCATCCGTGAGTTCAAAGATGCGACCAGCGAGATCTCCCGCGAGCTAGATGTCGACAACCAGCGCCAGCAGATCGACCGGACGCGGCGCCCGCAGCAGGGCACGCCTCAGGCGCGCGGTGGGAATCAGCAGTCGGCCGCCAACGATGCGCCGCCGCAGCCCGCACAGGCCAACAACCCCGGCGACGAGTCTGGGTCCTCGCGCGAGCAGCAGGCCTCGCAGTAACGCATGCCATCGACCCGCGGGCCGCTCCACCACCCACCTGCGAGGTAGGCGGGCCGGCGTCACCATCGCACGCCCTGGAAGCAGATTGCAACAGCGCGCACCAGCATGAACTATACAACGTTTACCGAAGCCCGCCAGGCCTTGGACGAGGGGGAGACCAGTTGCGAAGCGCTGGTCTCTTCTTTTTTGGGGCGGATCGACGCCCGCAATGACGAACTGAACGCCTTCACCGAGGTCGACCGCGACGGGTCGCTCAACCACGCGCGCTACCTCGACAGCCAGCGCGAGCGAGGCAATGCGCGTCCGCTCGCGGGCCTCATCCTGGGCGTCAAAGACAACATCTGCATCCGCAACCAGAAGGTGACGTGCGGCTCGCAAATGCTGGCCGACTTTACGTCGCTCTATGACGCCACCGCCATCCAGCGGCTGCGCGACGCCGGAGCCATCTTCATCGGCAAGACGAACTGTGACGAGTTTGCCATGGGCTCGTCGAACGAGACGTCGTATCACGGCCCCGTGCGCAACCCGGCAGACACCGACCGCGTCCCGGGTGGCTCGTCCGGCGGGTCCGCGGCAGCCGTCGCGGCGGGTATGTGCCACGCGGCGCTCGGGAGCGACACGGGGGGGTCTATCCGCCAGCCGGCTGCGCACTGCGGCGTCGTCGGGCTCAAGCCGACGTACGGCCGCGTCAGCCGCTACGGGCTCGTGGCCTTCGCCTCGTCGTTCGACGTGATCGGGCCGATGGGGCGCTCCGTGGAGGACGTTGCCACCGTGCTCAATACCATGGCCGGCGTGGACGGCAGCGACTCGACCAGCGCCCCCGTCGAGGTGCCTGATTACACGCAGGCACTCACCGGCGACGTCGACGGGCTGCACATCGGCCTTCCGAAGGAGTATTTTGCCGAGGGGCTCGACGACCGCATCCGCCGCATGATCGAGGCGCAGGTCGACCAACTGCGCGACGCGGGGGCGACCGTCCAAGAGGTTTCGCTGCCGCACACCGATTATGGCATTGCCACGTACTACATCTTGGCGACGGCCGAGGCGTCGAGCAACCTGGCGCGCTATGACGGCATCCGCTACGGTCACCGCGCCGATCAGCAGGCTACCCGCGATGCCATGCGCGAGGAGAAGAAGCAATTCCAGCAAGAACTGGCCGCCGCTGAATCCAAGGGCGACGCCGCCCGCGTGAACGAGCTGCAGGCTGCCCTCGACGACCAGGGCTCGGCGCTGGACCAGCTCTACGTCGCCTCCCGGTCGGAAGGCTTCGGCGACGAGGTAAAGCGGCGCATCATGTTGGGCACGTACGTGCTCTCCTCCGGCTATTACGATGACTACTACGAGAAGGCGCAGCGCGTCCGCACGCTCATCCGTAACGACTTCGACCGCGCCTTCGACGAGGTCGACGTGCTGCTCACGCCCGTCACCCCCACGCCGGCATTCGAATTGGGCAGCAAGACGGACGACCCGCTGGAAATGTACCTGAGCGACGTGTACACCGTCTCGGCCAATCTGGCGGGCGTACCGGGCCTCACCGTGCCCATCGGCACGCACCCGGAGAACGACCTGCCCGTCGGCATGCAGCTGCTGGGCCGCCACTTCGACGAGGCCACGCTGCTGCAAGTGGGCGACGCCGTCATGCGATCGAGCAACTAACGATTGGCGATTGGGAGATTTTCGAGTTTCTTCGTTCGGGGCGTTGGCAGTTCGTCCTCGGGCCTGTTAAGCTACGGGTGAGTCTTGCAGGCAGCTATTCCGGGCGCAGGCATTCAATCGACAATCGCAAATCGCCAATCTGAAATCGCATGAGCATTCTCGTCGACAATGACACGCGCGTGGTGGTCCAGGGCTTTACCGGCTCCGAAGGCACCTTCCACGCCGAGCAGATGATGGACTACGGCACGGAGGTCGTGGCCGGTGTTACGCCCGGCAAGGGCGGCCAGACGCACCTCGGCAAACCGGTCTTCAACACGGTGTCCGAGGCCGTCGAGCAGGAAGGCGCCAACGTGTCCATCATCTTCGTGCCCCCGCCCTTCGCTGCGGACGCCATCGTCGAGGCGGCCGACGCGGGCGTCGAGGTCGTCATCTGCATCACGGAGGGCATCCCGGTGAAGGACATGAAGCCGGCGTACCACTTCGTGCAGAAGAAAGGCGTGCACCTGATCGGCCCGAACTGCCCCGGCGTCATCACGCCCGGTCAGGCGAAGGTCGGCATCATGCCGGCCATGATCTTCGAGGCAGGCTCGGTGGGTGTCATCTCGCGCTCGGGCACGCTCACGTACGAGGCCGTCGACCAGCTCACGCGCGCCGGCTACGGGCAGAGCACGGCCGTCGGCATCGGGGGCGACCCCATCATCGGCACGCGCTTCATCGACGCGCTCAAGCTGTTCGAGGCCGACGACCAGACCGAAGCCGTCGTGCTGATCGGTGAGATCGGCGGCTCGGCGGAAGAGGAAGCCGCCGCGTACATCCAGGCCCACATGTCGAAGCCCGTGTTCGGCTTCATCGCCGGGCGGACGGCCCCTCCGGGGCGCCGCATGGGCCACGCCGGCGCCATCGTGTCGGGCGGGTCGGGCACAGCCGAGGCCAAGTTCGCCGCGCTCGAAGCGGCCGGCGCCGTGGTCGTCAAAAACCCTGCGCTGATTGGCGAGACGGTCAAAGAGCACCTCGCCGCGTAGCATGGCGTTCTGCACAAGAAGAGTTACTCCCGTGGGGGCACAGCGGCGCTGTGCCCTTACGTCGTTTAGGTATGAGATAGACCCATGGCACAGACTGAGGCAGAGTTCGTGAAGGGCGTCGTCGACTGGGCGGGGATGCCCCGCGACGGGCGGCCCGAGGTGGCGTTCCTCGGGCGGTCGAACGTGGGGAAGAGTTCGCTGCTCAACGCGCTCGTGCGGCGGAAGAACCTGGCGCGTACGAGCAAAAAGCCGGGCAAGACGCGTGAGTTTAACTACTACCTGATCGGCAACCGCTGCTACTTCGTCGACCTTCCCGGTTTCGGCTTTGCCAAGGTGGGCAAGACGCAGCGCGCGGAGTGGGCCGAACTCATCGAGCGCTATCTGAACGACCGCATGCCGCTGCGGGCCGTTGTGCATCTCATCGATAGCCGCCACCCGCCGATGGAGCAGGACGAGGACGTGATGGCGTTCATGAAGGGCGGCGACGTGCCGTACCTCATCGCGCTTACGAAAGCGGATAAGCTCTCCAACAACCAGCGTCAGCAAAGCGTCGCCCGCACGAAACGTGTGCTCGCCGACATGGGGCTCGACGTGCCCATCATCGCGACCTCCTCCGAGACGAAGCGCGGCGTGAACGAGCTCTGGCAGTGGATCACCGCGTTGACCGGCGAGAAGACGTGACGCCGTACTGCGTGAAGATGTAGCACCGTTTCTAGATGATCATGTCGGAGTACCCCCGAACGTTCTCTCGTCGCGTGCCCGGTCCGAGACTTAGAAACGTCCAACGTTGAACGTTCGAACGTTTTCGCGCACGGTCCACAGCGGGATGCGATGGACGATGCCCCTCGAGACTCCGACATTTTGAAATGGAGACAGTATAATACGTAAGGGCGCTGCGACCACGCATCACGTTTCACGCACCACCTACTCCACCAGTGCGGCGGGCGCCTGGAGCCGCTCGGCCACGTGATCCATGATCTGCTCGGCGTGGAAGCGGCCGTTTTCG
>CAYFQN010000094.1:0-11983 GCA_964345285.1 uncultured Rhodothermales bacterium | reverse complement strand
TACGTTCAGCGCAAAACGCGCACTCAATTCGTCGTCCACGCGCGGCCATCCTGTTGGATGTGTAGCACCGTGCTGTCGGCGCCGGGGGCTACAATTTCGTACAGGCTGGCTGTGGCGCGGAGGTGCGGCGCGAACGCGATGCTGTCGGGCACGAGGTCGTCCGCACGCAGCAGCGACAGCCGGTCGGCATAGTGCCCGTGCTCGTCGGCAAACCGGCGCTGCCGGTAGTACAGCCGACGCAGCGCCCAGCGGAGCGGCTGGTTCGGGTCGGGGCGGAACGTGGGAGCGGCCTCATTGGCCGGTGCCTCAGCAAACTGGATGGTGCCCCAGCGCTCGGGCATGTGCATGTTGATGGCGCCCTGCGGCGACCACACCCAGTTGTCCTCATCGAGCGGCTCGCCGGTGTTCGGATCGGTCACCTTGCGGTACGTGCCGTTTTCCGCGACAGCCTGCCACTCAACACGGGAAAAGTTGAGCCGCCATTGATCCCCCGCCACCGGCGGATTCCCGCCCGGCGCGGCTTCTTCAAGAATAGACCATGGCATCGCGATTTCCACGGTCCACCCCTCATCCGTATCGCGTGGGTCGTTCAGTGTCCCCTGGATATCGACGCCGACCTGCAGCCCACGGATGTCCCACGCATCGAGCGCGGGGCCGCCGTCGCGGTACGGCTTGAGGAGCATCAGGTCCCACACCGTGCCGAGGGCATTGACCTCCAGTTCATAGTAGGCATGCGTATCCCCGTCCGGGTCGATGAAGACCTCGAAGTTGTTGTCGTAATAGATGATAGATTCGCGCTCGGTGAGCGTCGCCCACACGTCCGGTTCCTCCAGCTGGGCGGCGACGTAGAAGTGCGTGCTGTCCCACAGCATCTTGGCCCGCGTCCGGAAGCGCGGCGCCGGCTGCGCGGCGCCCTGGATGTCGACGAACGGCTCCGTCCAGGGCGCCTCCCGCCAGGGCGCCTCCGTCAGCTGCCCATCAACCTGAGGCGCCTCCGCTGCACGCTGGACGACGTACGTGCGCGGGCTGAACGGCACGGCCACCCTCGGGTCGCCCGGCCCTTCCAACACACCAGGCGCTGGATCGCTGCTGCACCCAGCCACGGCGAGCAGCACGACTGTGAAGGCTGCAATGAAGTGAAAGTATGAGGGTATGGGAGTGCGGGCGTGTGGGAGTAGGGCTGCACCTTTCTCCCGCACTCCTACACGCCCAAACGTCCACACGCTGTCCCGTTGTATCACGGCATCTCGTACGTCGTAACAAAGGCTTCGGCAGCGTGGAATTCGGGCAGGCCGAGGCTATTGAGCGTGTCGGCCGTGCCGCGGTTGCGATCGCGGGCGCGCTGCCAGAACTCACGCTCGTCGTATGCGCCGGGGAACATGGCGCGGTCTTTCTGGCTCTCGTGCTTGAAGATGGCTTCCACCTTGCGATCGAGATCGGCCTTCGACATGGGCACGAATACGTCGGCACGGTCCACCTCCCACTCCTGCCACGCGCCGCGGTAGAGCCATACCTTGGGCTGCACCGCATGGGTCGGCGGCTGGGGCGCGCCATCGCCAGCCACTGGCGCGTCCATGTCGGCGGCCTCTTCGTCTTGGTCAGGCACGGTGGCGACGGCTGCCTCCCGGCTGGTGCGCTCGGCGTTGTAGCGGCCGAGCGCCTCGCTAATGGCCTTGTAGCACATCCGGTGCGTGCCGTGGGGGTCCGACAAGTCGCCGGCGACGAAGACGTGATCGGGCTGCACCTCGTTGAGCAGGTCGAGCACGACGTCAACATCATCGGGACCAATGGCGTCTTTGCGGACGCGTCCCGTCTTGTAAAAGGGCATGTCCAGAAAACGGGCCGATTCTTCGCCGAGGCCCATCACCTCGATGGCCGCGATGGCTTCTCCGTAGCGCACGTGCGCCTTGAGCTGCTGCACGTCCTCCGTGTCTACGGTGCCGGGGTCCTTCTGGTCAATGAACTGCAAGATCTCGCCGCGCTTTTCCCCGAAGGAACTGCCAGCGTCGTCGATGCCCAGTGCCTCTCGGCTCATCGTCACGAAACGCAGAAAGCGGCGCACATCTGCGTCGAAGACAGCGACGGAACCGTTCGTCATGTACGCGACCGTCACGTCGTTGCCGTTGCGCACAACTTTGTCGAGCATGCCGCCCATCGAAATCACGTCGTCGTCGGGATGCGGGCTAAAGACGATGACTGTCTCGTTGCTGAAGAGTTGATCGCGGTACGTGATGCGCTGGCGCAGGTCCTCGAACACCTCACGGCACAGGTCGTCGATGCTGTCGTAGGCGTGTGCGAGGCTGTGCATCTGGTGGCGGAAGAAGTCGGCGGCCTCCAACCGCAGGATGGCTTTGTCGAGCTTCTTGGAGAGCCAGATGATGGCACGCTTTGTCATGGGGTGATCCCACTCCACCTCGCGCACGAGCCATGGCGTCTTCTCGCGGGTCAGTTCGCTGGCCGCGGCGCGGTCAAGGTAGAACGTGGCATTGCGGTGCTCCTGCAGATAGCTGGCCGTCACGCGGCGGGTCGGCTCCTCCTCGATGGCTTCGCGCACGATGGGCGCCTTGTGCTCGCCGGTGGCCAACAAGATGATCTCGCGCGCTTCCAGGATCGTCCCGATCCCCATCGTGATGGCTTCTTGCGGGACGTTCTCTTCCCCGAAGAAGTCGGAGGCGGCGTCCTTGCGGGTGATCTCGTCGAGGATGACGAGGCGGGTGCGTGTGTCGCGGCTCGACCCCGGCTCGTTAAAGCCAATGTGCCCGCTTCGCCCAATGCCCAGCAGCATGAGGTCAATGCCACCGGCTTTCTCAATCTGGTGCTCGTACTCCAGGCAGTGCCGCTCCACCTCATTCGGCGCCAAGTTGCCGCGCGGAACGTGAATCTGATCCTCGGGGATGTTGACGTGGTCGAAAAAGTTTTCGGCCATAAACCGGTGATAGCTCTGCAAGCTCGCCGGGTCAATCGGGTAGTACTCGTCCAAGTTGAAGGTGACAACGTTGGAGAGATCGAGCCCCTCCTCCTGGTGCATGCGGATCAACTCCTGATACACACCGATAGGCGTCGAGCCGGTCGGCAGGCCGAGCACGAGGTTCTTCCCGACGGCTCGCCGCTCCTCGATGAGGCCGGCGATACGGCGCGCCACTTGGTACGACAGCTGGGCAGGGTCGTCAAAGATGAGCGTAGGGACGCGCTCGCGCTGGGTGCCCTCCATGCTGGAGCGCGCCTCGGACGGTCCACGCGCTGAGCCAGGAGACCGAGAGGCGGAGCGGGTCGATCGCGGAGCAGAAGCCATGGTCTTGAAGGAGTCGTGCAGAAGCGTCGAGTTAGGGTGCGGACTGGGACCATTCGGTCTCTGTGAGAGCCTGCACTCTACGCAAGGGTTGTACAGGATAGCGGCAGGCGGCTCCGTTCGCAATGCAGCGCTGGATAGGGACCGCTTCCAAACGCTCTAACGCACGATCTCACCGACGCTCGTGCGTTGAGAATCGACGCTCCCTTCGTTATTCTTTGACAGTCTTTAACACTTTTCAAGACGGCCCCTTTGCATACCATGACGGCCATACAGAGCACCGAATCGTTCGACGTTTGCATCGTGGGATCAGGGGCCGGCGGAGGGATGGCTGCCAAGATCTTAACGGACGGCGGGGCAAACGTCGTTATGCTGGAGGCGGGCGATACCTGGGATGTGAACGACCAAGGCGACATGCTGATGTGGAACTACATGTCGCCCCGCCGCGGCGCCGGTACGACCAAGCGCCCCTTCGGCGAGTTCGACGCCTGCGATGGCGGCTGGGACATCCCCGGCGAGCCGTATACCACTGCCGGCAACACCGACTTTCGCTGGTTTCGGGCACGGATGCTCGGGGGGCGCACCAACCACTGGGGCCGCATCTCGCTGCGCTTCGGGCCAGATGACTTCCGCGGCCGCAGCCGTGATGGCTACGGCGACGACTGGCCTATCAGCTACGATGACATCGCGCCATACTACGACCGCCTCGACCGGATGATCGGGATTTTTGGGTCGGAGGAAAATATCCCAAATGCCCCGGCGGGCATCTACCAGCCCCCGCCGGCCCCCCGTTGCTACGAGCGCCTCTTCCAGCAGAGCGGCGAACAAATGGGACTGCCCGTCATCCCGTCGCGCCTTTCCATCCTGACCGAGCCGCTCAACGGGCGCGCCGCATGCCACTACTGCGCGCAATGCAACCGCGGCTGCTCTACCCACTCCAACTTTTCGTCGCCGCCGGTCCTCATCGATCCCGCCTTGGGCACCGGCCGCCTCACGCTCCTCACCAACGCGATGGTGCGCGAAGTAACGACGGACGCCGAGGGTCGCGCCACCGGCGTCTCCTACGTCGACACGCGGACGCACACCGAGCAGCAGGTGCAGGCCGATATCGTAATCCTGGCGGCTAGCGCCTGCGAGTCCGCACGGCTGCTGCTGAACTCGACGTCGAACCGGCATCCCAATGGCCTGGCCAACTCGAGTGGGGTCGTGGGCAAGTACTTGATGGACTCGACGGGTACCAACGTTACGGGCCTCCTCCCGCAACTGATGAACGACCCCGATCACAACTGCGACGGCGTAGGCGGGATGCACGTCTACATCCCCTGGTGGCTCCATGAGGAGCACGACCGGCTCAACTTCCCGCGGGGCTATCACTTCGAGATCTACGGCGGCCGCGGCATGCCGGGTTATGGCATCATGAGCAACATCCACACGTACAACGACGCCTTCATGGGCCCTGACGAGCGGCCAAACGGGGGCGGCGGCTACGGCCCGCAACTCAAGGAGGACTACCGCCGGCTATTTGGCGCCGTGGTGGGCATGGCCGGACGCGGTGAGATGATTGCCCGCGAGGAGAACTATTGTGAGATCGACCCGCAGACGGTTGACCAATACGGCATCCCCGTCCTTCGCTTTAACGTCAACTGGAGCGACGCCGAACTGCAGCAGGTGCGCCACATGCAGGAGACCGGCCGCGAACTCATCGCAACGATGGGCGGCATGCTCCTGGGCGACATGCCAACCGAGGAGCAGGACTACGGCATTACCATGCCCGGCGAGATCATCCACGAGGCCGGCACCACCCGCATGGGCAACGACCCCAACACGTCCGTGCTGAACAGCTACTGCCAAGCCCACGACGTCGACAACCTGTTCGTCACCGACGCCGGCCCCCTCGTGTCGATGCCGCACAAAAATCCAACATGGACCATCATGGCCCTGGCCATGCGCGCGTCTGACTACATCATCGAGCAGCGCCGGCAAGGCAACCTGTAGCGTCGAGCGTTGAACGTTTACGCTGAACCGTCCAACCTTCAACCGCCCATTCAAACCCGCACACCGATGGAACGACGCGACGCACTCAAGCTGATGGCTCTCATGGCCGCTGCCCCCACCTTCAGTTTCGCCTGCACGGGGGACGAGGCCTCGCCCGATGCTGCCACTGCCAGCGGCCTTGGCGGGGCCACTAAACCCGGCCCGGAGTACACCAAACAGTTCTTTACCGACCACGAGATGCGCACCGTCCGCATCCTGGCCGATTGGGTGATCCCGGCAGATGAGCGTTCCGGCAGTGCCTCGGATGCGCGCGTGCCCGAGTTCATCGATCACGTGATGACGGATGAGCTGCTGGGCGATCCCGGATCGCGGCAAACGGCCATGCGCGGCGGCCTCGCCTGGGTCGATTACCAGTGCCTGCAGCGGTTCGACGCTCTCTTTGCTGACTGCTCCGATACGCAGCAACAAACCCTGCTCGACGATATCGCCTGGCCCGATGCGGCGCCGGAGGGCATGGAACCCGGCGTAGAGTTCTTCAACAGCTTCCGCAACTTCGTTGCTACCGGCTTTTTCAGCAGCAAGATGGGCATTGACGACCTGGGCTACATCGGCAACGCATACGTGCAGGAGTGGACAGGCTGCCCCGAGCATGTGCTCGACCATATCGGCGCCCAACGGACCTAGAGCAGCTTCACGCGTCCGCCGTCGTTGCCCCACAGCTTTCTCGCACAACCAGTTTGCCCGGTAGCTCGATGTGCCGCACAGCGCTGCTCTGCCCCTCTACCTGGTCGATGAGCATATCCGCAGCGCGTTCGCCTTTTTCCCGGATGGGCTGGTGCACCGTGGTGAGCGGCGGGTAAGCATACCGAGATGTCGGGAGGTCGTCGAACCCCACGATAGCGACATCATCGGGAACCGACAGGCCTGCCTGGTGGATCGCCAACAGCGCGCCGATCGCCATGCCATCGTTTGCACAGAAGCAGGCCGGCGGGGGCGCCCCCTCCTCAATCCACTGCCGCATGATCTGGTAGCCACTCTCCTGCGAGTAGTCGCCGAGCGCACTCCAGTTAGCATCCACCGTGCGCCCGGCATCCTTGAGGGCTTGGCTGTATCCCTCCTTCCGCTCGACAGACTCCTTGAGCTCCATACTGCCGAACATAGCTCCCACGCGCCTGTGCCCCAGTCGGCATAGGTGGGTGGTTGCCTCGTACGCGCCCCGGTAGTTGTCGACATCCACCGAGCTGAGGCCGGGCCGCTCCGGGTCGTGGCCGATCAGCACCGTAGGCACCTCGCGTTCGTTAAGCACGTCCGCAACCAGGTTCGTGACCTCCTCGGTGATGAGGATAAACCCGTCGAAGCGGCGTTCGCTTAAGATATGCTCATGGACCTCCTGCCCAATCTCGGAGGACACCATAGACAGCGAGACGAAGTAGCCCCGCTCGATGCACTGCTCGAAGATACCTAGGTGGAGTAGCGTCCAGAACCCATTGGCTAGCGCGTCGCCTTTACGGCGTGGCGTCAGGATGCAAATCTCGAACGTGCGGTCGGTGGCTAAGCTACGCGCGGCCGAGCTGGGCCGGTAGTTGTGCTCTTCGATCACCTTCTCGACACGCGCCCGAGCCTCTTCGCTCACATTCGGATGATTGTTCAACACGCGGGAAACGACGGACCGTGATACATAGGCCAGTTCGGCCACCTTATCGATCGTCATTTTTTTCTTCATGGGCTCTCGCTGTTGCTTCTGGATCCCGAGCTGCATGCTTCCCTTGCCCCGGTAAGGCAGCGCGTAATCGACTGAGGGGCTCGGGTTCCCATACACGGGGCCTCGCCCTTCGTTTCCGCTTCACATACGGGCCGTCCGTACATCGGGACATCCCTCTCTGGCGCGCACGCGCTTCGTGCCATCAGGGCCGGTTTGTTAGCTATGCCTTTCCTTGCCTCCTATCGCACCATCACTCCACGGCCTGGGCGTCCCGCCGGCCGGCGCCCCCCTCGCCGGCTCCGCCTGGACATGCTGGCGTACAGCGCTTTCTCGATGCCGGCGTGCCTGCAGAAAAGCCGACCCTGGGCGCGGCCTTCTACGGGCGCTGGTGGATGGACGTCTCACCCGCTGATCAGCGCGGTCGCTACCAGTCCTGTGCGACCGCCCAGGGCACGCTGCACGGCGCCCTCCGCTAGCGCCCCGCCGGGCGCACGGACTCGCCGGGTGCCGCCGTCCACCGGTTGAGCACCATCGCCGGCCCTTCGTTACCGAGCCGATCGACCGCCGACACGGCGACTTCGTCGGGCCAGCCTCTCGCGCCGGTCCGTTCGATCACATATCGCTGCTGCGCCCCCGGCACGATGTCGATAGTCCAGTCGCCTGCCGACTGTGTGCGCACGACCCACCAGCGCACGGTTTCATCATCGGCTGCCATCATGCGCAGGGTCAGACGGTCGGCCGTTTCGCGAAACGTCACCACGGGGCGGCCGGGCGGGTCGTCGTCGAGCCACGGCGAGGTGGGGACGAGCGCCGGTGTCGCGTACGGCTCCGCTTGCATCCGATTGACGAGGCGCTGGGCATCCGGCCAATACGCCGCGGGCCTCGGACGCGCCGTGCTGTCTGCGTGCGACGCGTCGGCCAATGAATCGATGCGGGCCCCGTCGGTGGCCAACAGCGAATCGGCCACGGGCATCAGCGCTTTCATGCTGAAGTGGATGTTGCCCGTGGCCGCCGGATGGGAGCGCGTCGCGTACAGTTGCCCGACGATCTCGCCGGGCGTCCAGTGCCGGTCGCCGCCCTGCCGCACGCGGCTCGTGTAGTTTCCCGGCCAGATGTGGCGGTCGCGCGCGTTCTGCTCGATCCACCAGCGCAGCATGATGGAATACGGCTGCCCGGTCTGGTCCATGGCGTAATAGAGTTGCGGGGCCATGTAATCGACCCAGCCGTTCGTCAGCCAGGTGCGCGCGTCGGCGTACAACTCGTCGTACGCGTCGAAGCCCGTGGTGCCCGGCGGATGATCAGGCCGCCAGATACCGAACGGGCTGATTCCGAATTTGACGTGCGGCTTCGCGGCTTTGATCTCGGCGTAGAGCCGCTCGACAAACCGGTTCACGTTCTGCCGCCGCCAGTCCGCTCGCCGGAGCGGCGTGCCGTTCGCCCGTGCTTCGGCCCAGCTCGCGTCGTCAGGGAAGTCTGCCCCGCCGGCATAACTGGGATACGGGTAGAAGTAATCGTCGAAGTGGACGCCGTCGATGTCGTAGCGCCGGACAACGTCTAAGATGACGCGGCGCGAATGTGCTCGGGCCGCCGGCCACCCCGGATCGAGCCATCGGTAATCGCCTACCTCTACGACCAGCTCGGGATCAGTACGGCCGATGTGATCGGGAGCGAGCGCCGACGTATCGGCCGGGTGGCCCGCGCGAAACGGGTTGAACCATGCATGCAGTTCCAGTCCTCGCGCATGGGCCTCGCGGACTGCAAACGCGAGCGGATCGTAGTAGGGTGCAGGCGTTTGCCCCTGCCGGCCCATCAGATACGCCGACCACGGCTCGAGCTCCGAGTCATACAGCGCATCGGCGTGGGGCCGAGCCTGAAAGATGACGGCATTCAGGTTCAGGGCAGCGGCCTGATCGAGCATCCGGCGCAACTCGGCCTTTTGCACGGCAACGGGCAACCCTGGCTCAGATGGCCAGTCGATGTTGGCCACCGTCGCGATCCATGCTGCTCGGAACTCGCGTGGCACGGGGGGCAGCGTCTCGGTCTCCGCCGCACGGTCCAGCCCGGCGCCGAGGCCTCGGCACCCGGCGAGCAGCAGGCTGACGATGCCCAGCCCAATGGCTCCCAGGAGCCTGTAGCATGATATGCTGCGCTGCATCATAGCAGCCATGGGGCTGAGTGGATGCCTTACTCCAGTGTGAGTGTCGCCACGCGGCTGCCGCGCCCCTGCGCGTCGAACGTGCGGAGCGCGATCGTCTCGGCGTCGCCTAACGAGACCGGCCCGGTGTACCGCGCGGACTGCGTCGTGGGTGTACTGCCATCCATGGTGTAGCGAATCGTAAGACCCGGTAGTGCGACGTTAGCGTGCAGCTGCCCCCCTTCCACGACGGCGCCGGGCACCGGCAAGCGGAAGCTCCAGTCCGGGTCAAGTGCACTCAGCCGAGGCAGTTCGCGCTGGCCGAGGCGGTTTGCGAACGCGGCCCAGGCCGTCCAGCGCTGCCGCTCGCGTTCGGAGGCATTTTCCACCGTCGCCCAGGCCGGTTGCGGGGCCCACGCCCGCTCGGCCAGACTGATGAGGCGCGGCATGGTCATGTATTCCAGGCGATCCACACTGCGCAGCGTCTCGCCCCACAGCTGACCCTGTATGCCCAAGATGTTTTGGCGGCCGGCCTCAGTGAGGCGCGTGGCGCCCTCAAAAGCCGATTCAGGGTCGATGGGCTGCCCCATCTGCGTCTGCCTCGCGCTCTTGTAGAGATCGAGCGGCGCGAAGTCGAACGGCCCGGCATCATCCACAAAATCGGCCCAGTAGAATCCATCCTCCTCCGGATGCTTGTTGTACGCCATGTCGAGGTACAGATTGGATGCGTGTGCCATCACCACTTCGTATCCAGCGTTGGCCAGCTGGTAGGCATGGTCTTCCGTGCCGCTCCCCCAGATGTTAGCCCACACGTACGGTCGCACGTTGTGGTCGACGAGCGCTTCGTTGGGCACGGTAGTCGCCTCCCCGCCGTCATGCTGCTCGGTAAGGGCCACCTCCTCCCAACCGGCCGTGATGAGCCCGCGCTCGGCCAGCATCGCACTCATCCGCTCCAGGAAGTAGTTGAAGAGGTCGTTGGCACCATCCACGCGGTCGGATGTCGCGATGAGTTGCTGGCAGATGGGCGACTGCTCCCACACCCCGCTTGGCACTTCATCGCCGCCTACGTGCACGGTAGAGAGGGGGACATCCGCCTCGTCGTACATCGCCCGGATGTCGTCGATCACGACTTCGAGGAACCGGTACGTAGATGGCTGGCACACATTGATCACGTTGTCGTCCCATCCCTGGATCGAGCGATAGGTCGACCGGTCGTCCGGGTCGTGGAGGCGGTACTGGTTGGCCGCCTCGGGACGCCCGTCCGCCATCAAGCGCCGATGCCGCTCCTTCATAGCGACGATTGGCGCCCGCGCATGCCCGGGCACGTCAATTTCGGGAATGACCTCGATGTGACGCTCGTGCGCATACTGCAGCATCTCGATGAAGTCGCCGCGCGTGTACCAGCCGCTCCCGTATGAGACGGCCGGGTCGGGGTCGGGCCCGGAGCCGTACGACGGGACGAGGTGCTCCCGCTCGGTCGTCGTGTGTCCCCGCCGGCCGCCCACGTCGGTGAGTTCGGGCAGGCCGTCGATGGCTAGGCGCCACCCCTCATCGTCCGTCAGGTGAAAGTGGAACGTGTTGAGCTTGTAGAACGCCATGAGGTCGAACAGCCGCAGCACGGCCTCCTTCGGCTGAAAATTGCGCGAGACATCGAGATGCAGACCGCGGTAGGAAAAACGCGGCGCATCAGCGACCTCCACAGCAGGCACGTCGACGGACGAGCCAGGCGATTGGCGGTATGCCGTCCCGGGCAGCCACGCCCGCAGGCTTTGGATGCCGTAGAACACACCGGCCGCGTCTGAGCCCGTGAGGGTGATCCCTTCCGGCGTAATGGAAAACGCGTACGCTTCGTCACCGGGCGAGGCCGCATCCACAGCGACATGCCCTCGCTGCAGCACGATGGCCGCGTCTGCCGTATCCGCCGACACTGGAGGCTGCGTACCGAGCAGCGGCGCCAACGCCTCGGCCAGATGCATAGCTTCCGCACGGAGCCCGTTGGCGTACCCGATCGCCGCCGCGGCGTCCAGGGTGAAGGCCCCTTGGCCCGGCGTGAGGGCAACGGGGGTTGGCGTAATCTGGCCTACTGCACTATCCGGCAGGATGTGGAGTGCCTGGTGCTGCCGAAATCGGGACTCCAGCGTGGGCACGGGTACGGCGTCGCGCGCTCCGCGGTCCGTCTGCTGCAAACGCTCGAACGGGGCCACCGACACGTCTGCGACGGGCATGGGCGCACCAGCCTGGCCATCTGCCCCGTCGAACACGATGTAAAACCCCACCGGTGCATCGATATGCTTGACGGCGTGGGCGGCCGCCTCAAACGCGACAGCCCGCGTCTCGCCCGGCTGAATCGGCGCGAACCCCTCAGCGGGCGTCATCTGGAACAGATCCCCGTTCACGCGCTCGATGGCCACCGACGGCGGCGTACTGCTCGAGTCGATCGGGCGCAGGAAGTTGAAATAGAGCGTCCACCCTGTTGCTGGAAGGGGAGCATCACCCCGATTCGTGAGGGTAAGCTGCGACCGGAAGCGGCCCCCTCCGTCTACATAGTTCGTGAGCACCGCCCACTCAACAGCAAGATCGTCGCCGGTGGGATGGATAGCCCGCGGCTGCGGTGCCTGCGCGCGAGCGTCGTTCAACGATGAGCCCCCAACGAGGCTAAGCAAAAAAAGTCCGATGAGAATCCGAGCAGGCACGTGTATTCTGTGGTTTTTTGTTATGAGATGAGGTGTTATGGGGTGCGCGATGCGCGCGGCGATGCAGTGCGTTCGGGGCGTTTACCCCACACGCGGAGGGGGCCGTCGTTGCTGGCGACCACGATGATGGGACCACTGGGCGTTTCGACCGTGGCGATGTGCCGCACATC
>CAYFQN010000093.1:0-12043 GCA_964345285.1 uncultured Rhodothermales bacterium | reverse complement strand
ACCTCCTCGAACAGCGCGTCGTAGTCGCTGACGCAGGCGTTCCAGTCGTGCGGCGCGGGGATGTCGCGCAGCGTCTTAACGGGCAGCGGGCGTTCGTCGCCGCCCAGGATGGCCGCAAGGTGGTGGAAAAGCGCGTCCTCGTCCTCGTACAGGATGGGCGCGTGCAACAGCGGCTGGTGCAAGTCGTCGGGGATCAGCTCGGGGTAGCTCAGCCGGTTGGGGAGCAGCGGATGGCACCCGCAGTAGATGGCCTCTTGGATGGCCACGCCAAAAAACTCGTGGAGGGAGGTGGACACCACGAGGTCGGCGCGATGCAGCAGGCGGCTGTACTCCTCGAAGTCTTCGGCGTAGCCGTAGTGCAGGATGCGCTCGGCGTAGCGCTCAAACGCCACTTCAAACTCTTCGGGTTGCTCGCGAAAGTGCTTGCCGGCCAGGATAAGCTGGAAGGTGTACCCAGCGTCGTCGAGGCGGTTCATCACCGTGAAGAAGGCACGCGGGTTCTTGTCATACTCCCACCGCTGATTCCAGAGGACGACGTACGGCTTCGTCCCGCTCGTCGGGCGCGGCATGCGGGCGGCGTCGTGCGCATCGTGCGCTTTGAGGTCCATTCCAAGATGGAGGACTGAACTCTTCGTGCGGATATCCTGCACGGTGTGCAGGTTCGTGAAGTCGGGGAAGTCGCGCAGCAGGAGGGGCAGCGCCTCCACGAATTCGTCGAAGTGAAACTGCGAGTTGAACGCGATGTGGTCGGCCGCAAGTGCCGACAGGTAATTGATGTTGGGATACGCCCGGTCGCGCGTGCGCCCTTCGGGAAGCGGGTACGTGAGCTGATTCTCGTGGAAGTACATCACCACGGGTACGTCGCTTAACGCCGGCCGGGTGAGCGACAGAAACGCCGGCAGGTTGACCATGTCAGTCGCGACGATCAGATCCGGCGCGAAGCCCTCGTCGAGCGCCTGCTTGGCCTTGCGGGCAAGCGTGACAGCCCCGCCTTCCATCCGCCAGCGCCAGAAGCGGCCCGGCATGGTGATCGTCCGAAACGAGTGGCTACTGTGCTCAACGAGGCCGTCCAGAAAATTCCGGTGTGAGCCACCGTACCAGGGCTCCAGCGCGAGGATGTTCATGATCGGGAAGTGCCAGTCGATGGAAGGAACGCGGACCGCCTTCAATCAACGGGGTCCACGCGCCATTCGCAATGCCTCACTCGCCATCCTGCGATTCGAGCTGGTCGCGCAGGGCCACGTCCTCCTCCGTGGTGGCCGGCCGCACGATGGTGATCTCACGGAGCTGCAGCGCCTCGCGCAGCTTCGGGTCGAGCACTTCTTCGGGCGAGATGAACACCTCATCCCCTGGCCCCATTTCCACTGACCGCGACGCCATCTCGATGCGTACGGAGCGCGTACCCGAGTTTTTGATCAGCATGCCGCGTCGTTCCCTGTCCGCCATAGGTTCGTTGCTCAATCAAAAGACGTGAGGACCCACTCGGTCGCCGAGGCCTCCAGCGACCTCAACAGGATAAGTATAAAATTTATTATACTCTGATAAAGGAGAACCTGCACACGGGGCATATCCCGCCTCCACTTTCACACGATTCTCGCACGCACCACCGAGGTAGGCATGACGCTTCACTCGCTGTACCGCGCTGCGCGCACGGTGGGGCACGGCGTACTCGATCTGGTGTACCCCCCGCGCTGCCTCCATTGTGATGCGCGGACCTCAACGCCCGGCGATCCGCTCTGTTCGCGCTGCCTGCAACAACCCGAGCGCGCCGATGCGGCTGCGGTGATGCAGCACATCCACCGCCTCCCGGCACCGACGGACGTGCTAGATGCGGCGACCGCACTGTGGCGGTTTGACAAGGGGGGCGTGCTGCAACGCGCCCAGCACGCCCTGAAATACGGCAACCGCCCCCGGTACGGCGTCGCGCTGGGTCGGCTGATGGCGGCTTGCCTCAACGACCTGGATGCGCCCGACGCCATCGTGCCCGTGCCGCTCCACCGCGCCCGGTTCTATGAGCGCGGCTACAACCAGAGCGCCCTGCTCGCCGACGGGCTAGGCGCCGCGACCGGCCTGTCGACACACACCGACTGGCTGGCCCGCCCTAACGCCACGCGCTCGCAGACGCACCTTTCCCGCGCCGACCGATGGGCCAACGTCGCTGAGGCGTTCGCGGTGACCGCGCCCACGGCCGTGAACGGTGCCTCGCTCCTCATCGTGGACGACATCATCACCACCGGGTCGACGGCGGTAGCGGCTGCAGCGGCGCTCAAGACGGCCGGTGCACGGCACGTGGCGCTGTGTGCCCTCGCCTTTGCCCGTGGGTGAACACCACCGTCACCGATAGTCCTCCACGCACACGGCCCGGTCGCAGCGCGCGGCTTCCTCGGCCACGTTGGTGGCCACAACGAGCAGCCGCCCGCGGGCGCGCTGGCGGTCCATGACGCGGTCGACCATCGCTAGGCCCGCCTCGTCCAGATTGGCCGAGGGCTCATCCAGCAGCAGCAGCGGCGGGTCGGCGAGCAGCGCGGCGGCGTACTTCACGCGCTGCTTCATCCCTGACGAATACGTACCCACGAGGGCCTCCGTCCGCCCGGCGAGCCCTACCTGGTTGAGCACCGCTTCGATGCGCGGGGTGGCGTTTGGAAGCTGCCGCACCTCAGCCAGGAATGCCAGGTTCTCCTGCGCCGACAGCCCGTCGTACACGTTGAAGTAGGGCGCGACGAGGCCCGTACGCAGCGGGCGCTCCTCGCGCGGCACAGCGTTGCCCTCCACCGTAAGCGTGACCTGCCCGGCCCGCGGCGTCAGCACCCCTGCCAGAATGCGCAGCAGCGTCGACTTGCCCGAGCCGTTCGATCCCGTGACGGCCACGCTCTGCCCGCTATCTAGCGTGAACGACAGCTTCCGAAACAGCACGAGTCGACCGAACCGGTGGCCGAGGCCGTCGACATCGAGATGGGGCATGAATCGAAAGCCGTTCAAGCGGGGAATGACGCTGCTGCAGAATAGCAGACATCGCGAGCAATCGCCATTGAAGATCGGTCGATTTGTGGCTAGCACCCGCCCCTTGGAGACGGCACATCGCCGCCCATCTGCCGTAGTACAGACGTCTTTTCTCCACGCGGAACCTTGCGTCTATGCCTGCCCCCGAAGCCCCTGCGCACCCGCAGTCTGACATGGCCCTCTACGGCCGCGACGACATGCCCCGGATCGTGGACGTGCACCCACTCATGCACGGCAGTGACCGCAACGGCCCCGCGCGCGTCCGCCTCTATCAGCGCTCGCCCGACTTTCAGCGCGTCGAGGCCATCGACGAGGCGTTCTTCCCGTTTTTCTTCCTCTCCGACATCACGCTGCTCAGCGGGTTTGGGCGCGACCGGTTCAAGTTCCAGCAGCTCGACGGCGACAACTTTTTTCGCTACCTCGTCGTCTTCACCACGTGGAGCGACTACTGGGACGCCGTCCGCCAGATCGAGCGCCGCACGGATAGCGACCAGCGCCGCCCCGAGGAGCTCTACCTCGTGGGCAGCCCGGCGCAGCAGTACATGATGCAGACCGGGCGCACGTGCTTCCAGGCCATGACGCTCGACGACCTGCACCGGATGCAGCTCGATATCGAGGTCTACAGCGACGGGAGCTTCCCAAATGCCGAGCGCCCCGAGGACGAAATCATCATCATCGCGCTTTCGGACAACCGGGGGTGGACGAAGCTCCTCCACCAGCGGCCGGGCATCTCGGAGGCGCTGATCCTCAAGGAGCTCGTGCACGTCATCCGCGAGAAGGACCCCGACGTGATCGAAGGGCACAATATCTTCGCCTTCGACCTCGACTACATCCGCACGCGGTGCGCCCGACACGGCGCCGACCTCGCCATCGGGCGGGACGGCTCCACGCCGCGCGTCTTCGACTCCAGCATGCGCTTTGCCGAGCGGACCGTCGACTTCCCGGCGATGGACATCGCGGGGCGGCACATCATCGACACGTACTTTCAGGTGATGAGCTTCGACGTCTTCAAGCGCGACCTGCCTGATTACAGCCTCAAGACGGCCGCCAAGTACTTCGGCTTCGCGCCCGAGGATCGCACGTACATCGAGGGCGCCGACATCGCCCGGGCCTGGACCGAGAACCGCGACGCGCTGCTCGATTATGCGCTGGACGATGTGATCGAGACGGAGCGGCTGGCACGGCACCTTTCCGGCTCCAGCTTTTACCTTACGCAGATGCTGCCGATGACGTACGGTTCGGCGGCACGCCGCGGGCCGGCGTCGAAGATCGAAAGCCTGTTCGTGCGTGAGTACATGCGGCGGCGCCACTCCATCCCCCAAAGCGAGTGGGGCAGCCAGTCGATGGGCGGCTACACAGACATCTTCGTGACGGGCGTCGTCGGCCCCATCGTGTACGCCGACGTGGAGAGCCTGTACCCGTCCATCATGCTGAACTACGACATCCAGCCCGCCGGCGACGACCTCGACCTCTTCCCCGACCTGCTCGACCGCCTCACAGACCTGCGCCTCGACACGAAGGAGCAGATGAACGCCGCCGCGGATGACGAAGTGCGCAGCGAGTTGGATGCGCGGCAATCCTCCTACAAGATTCTTATAAATAGCTTTTACGGCCAACTCGGCTTTACCCTCGCCGCGTTCAACGACTTCGCGGAGGCGGATCGCGTAGCGCGCGTCGGGCAGGACATCCTGCGCCAGCTCATCCGCGCCATCCAGGATCGCGGCGGGCTCGTGATTGAGGTCGACACCGACGGCGTGCTGTTCGTACCGCCCGCGAGCGTGCGCGGCGAGGAGGCCGAAATCGACTTCACGCGCTCACTCACCGAGGCGCTGCCGGAGGGCATCCGCGTAGGGTTCGACGGGCGCTTCCGGCGGATGCTCTCGTATAAGAAGAAGAATTACGCGCTGCTGACATACGACGGCACGCTCAAGTTTAAAGGCTCGTCGCTCATCTCTCGCTCGAACGAGCGGTTCGGGCGCCGCTTCGTACGCCAAGCCATCCGCTTATTGCTCGATGAAGACATTGCCGGGCTGCACCAACTGTACATTGCCACGCGCGACCAGATCGTGGAGCACGATTGGCGGAGCGTCGACAGCTTCGCCCGCACCGAGTCGCTGAAGGACGCGATCGAGCAGTATGAGCAGGACGTCGAATCCGGCAAGCGGCCGCGCGCGGCGGCGTACGAACTGGCCAAGCAGCAGTCCAACGCCACCGGCCAGCCCATTCGCAAGGGCGACCGCATCAGCTACTACATCACCGGCTCTAGCGCCAACGTCACCGCCTTTGAAAACTGTAAGCTTGCCCGCCATTGGGACCCGGACGACCCCGATGAGAACACAGCCTACTACCTGAAACGGCTTGACGAGTTTACGGGCAAGTTCGAGCCGTTCTTTAACGAGCCCGACTTCCGTCTCGTCTTCTCCCCCGAGGACCTGTTCGGCTTCACGCCGGATGGCATCGAGATCCGCGAACACCACCACGACGGCTCTCTCGCCCCCAAGCCCGACGATGAGGTGCCGTTCTGAGGTTGCTCACCCTTCCTACCCCTGTCTCGCACCATCGGGCCGTGCATGAGGTACCAGCCCCCCTTATCCCCCTATGCCTCTGCTCTCCGATCGCATTCGCGACCGGACTCCGTGGCTTCAACTAGCCATCGAGTCCGTGCATGTCGTCCTGAGCGTGCTTTGGCCCTAGCGCTCAATGCATGGTACGACCATGGACAGGAGCAGCAACGAGTGCACCGAGCACTTCAGGGGCTCCATGAGGAACTGACGGGGATGAAGGAAGCCCTCCGGGTTGGCATCCCACACCACACCGCCCTGACCGATACGATGCCGAGCGACAGCCTGTCGTTCGAGCGCCCCCTGCCCTGCGCTTCGTCTCCCCGAACAACGAAGCCTGACAAACAGCGCAGCAGACCGGGGCTGTCGGCCTGATGCGCTACGACCTGGCGCGCCCTATTTCAAATGCCTACTCCGTCGCGGCCGACCTCGAATTCCTGGTTCGGAGCTCGTACGGGATACTCTTCGATGGGCCGAATTATCTCGGCGCAGACCCCGAGCGGATCCAAGGATTTTGGGAGTATCTGAACGACTACAAAAATGGTGAGAGCCGTCTTCTGGTGCGCGCAAACCGCGCACTCAGTGCGCACTCAGTACCATCGAGGCAGAAGCCCCCTCCCTGGCAGCGTCACGCGCCCCGGCCCCAACAGCCGAACCGACCAAAAGATGACGGAAGCGAGCCTCGCCCGGCATCGAGCTACTACAGCTCCGTCGTGAATACATCATCGGGCTGGATGGAGCGGGCGAAGGCTGTGAGCCAGTCGACGCACTGCTGCACATCGCCGAGGTCGACCACCTCAACCGTCGAGTGCATGTAGCGGAGCGGCACAGAGACGAGCGCACTGGGGATGCCGCTGCGCGTCTTGAAAATATAGTCGGTATCTGTGCCGGTGCGGCGCGAGGAGGGCTCGTGTTGTAGCGGAATCTCGTTCGCCTCGGCCACCTCCATGAGCCGCTCGACCACCTTCGGGTGGTTGGACGTGCCGTGCGTCACCGTCGGCCCTTTGCCCATCTTCACCGCGCCGTGCTTGGTTGAGCTAATGCCCGGCGAGTCGGTCGAGTGCGTAACATCAAACGCCACAGCGAGATCGGGACTAAGGCGATGAGCAATCATCTGGGCGCCGTTCCCGCCGATCTCCTCCTGTACCGAGTTGGCCGCCATGACCGTGCAGGTGGGCCGCTCCTCAGCGAGGTTGGCCATCACCTGCGCAATGATAAACCCGCCGAGGCGGTTGTCGATAGCGCGGGCCGTAATCCGGTCGGCCGTCAGGTCGCGCGCCTCCACGTCGAAGATCATCGGATGGCCGACGCGGATGCCGCGCTCAGCCACCTCATCGGCACTGTCCGCTCCGATGTCGACAAACAGCTCGTGGACCTTAGGGATCGACTCGTCGTCGCGATCGCGGATGTGGATAGCGGTGTTGCCGACCACGCCAAGCACCGCGCCGTCGTCGCCCAGGATGCGCACCCGCAGGCCACGGGCAATGGCCCGATCCGATCCGCCAATCCGGTTTACGTAGATGAAGCCTTCGTCCGTGATGTGGCGCACCATAAAACCGATCTCGTCGACGTGCGCGTCGAGCATCAGCCGGGGCGCGTCGTCATCCGCCCCGTCGATCGTGGCCCAGGCGGTACCATACGCATCGTTATCTACGCGGTCGGCGTGCGGGCGGACGAAGTTGGCCCAGACGCGCTGGCCGGGGGCCTCGAAGCCTGTGGGGCTGGGCGTGTTCAGCAGGTCAAACAGAAAATCTTTGGAAGCGTCGGTCATGCGGATGGGTGGCAGGTTTGATGGGTAGAAGCGAATAGCGGGAAGCCGGGCCGGTTCAATCGAACCGTCCGGTTGATCTTCGTGCGAAATCCGTTGCGCGGCCTGACGCCGTTACCGTCGGTTCGCATAAGCGTACCAGCCGCATTATATTGCAGCCGTCTACTAGATGTTTTGGCCTTGCGCTGCGTCCCAGCAGCTACGCCTTCCGCAGTACCGATCCACTCACTGATCAGTTTCCATGCGCAAAACCACGGAACGAACTTACCATATGCTCATCGTCGAGGACGACCCCGACATCCGGATGGGGTTGCGCGAATACTTCGACATGGAGGGCTACGAGGTTGAGACGGCCGAGGATGGCGAGGTGGCCCTTGAGGCGATGAAAAACGCTGAGCAGTGCGATGTCGTGTTGCTCGACATCATGTTACCTAAGAAAGACGGGTTCGAGGTATTGCGCGAGGCGCAGGAAATGGGCTTCAGTGCCCCCGTGCTGGTCCTCACCGCGAAGGGTGAGCAAGAGGCAAAGCTGAAGGGCTTCGGGTTGGGCGCGGACGACTACATCACCAAGCCGTTCAATGTGGAAGAATTAGCGGCTCGCGTAAAGGCGATTCTCCAACGGACGATGCCCCCTGATAAAGCGCCGATGGACATCTATCAGATTGGCGACGTGGAAATTAACTTCACCACGCACGAAGCGCACCGCAACGGCGAAGAGGTGAATTTCACCGCGCTGGAGTTTGACATCCTCCGATACTTAATCCAATACCGCGGGCAGACCGTCACGCGGAAGCAACTGCTACGCGACGTTTGGGGCATCGACGAAGAAATCATCACCCGGACGATTGACCGGCACATGGCCTCCGTACGGAAGAAAATAGAGCCGGATCCCTCCTCACCCGAACACATCAAGACGGTGTACGGAATTGGCTACCGCTTCGACGGGTAGACCCACACAGGGAGCAAACACCACCCGGCGTTAGCAAGCGGCGGGCGCTCTAACACCTACGCGGTGTCCGCGTCGACGCGTTCAGCGCCAACGAGCTTGTACCCGATGCCATAAACGCTCTGGATGGCCCACGACTCTTCATCGTCCCCTTCCATGGCGTCGCGCAACGCGTTGATATGGCGGTCGATGGTACGCGTCTCTACGTTGGAGGGGAGCTTCCACACATCACGCAGAATCTGCTCGCGCGTGGCCGTGCGGCCGCGATGCTGGACTAGGTAGGCGAGTAGACGATACTCCAGATCTGTTAGGTTGACAGGCTCACCGTTGCGCGTCACCTCGCGATTGCTCAGATCTACTGTCAGACCGCCCACCTCAAACGCTCCTTCCTTGGACTGCTCGACGGCTTGCGATTGCCGACGGAGAAGCGCTTCAACGCGGGCGAGGAGTTCGTCTGTCGAGAACGGCTTGGTCAGATAGTCGTCCGCGCCGAGCCGGAAGCCGCGCATCTTGTGCTCGTGGGAGCCGAGTCCCGTCAGCATCAGCACCGGTGTATCAACCCCCTCAGACCGTGCCTCACGCAGCAGATCAAAGCCGCTTCGTTCGGGCAGGTTGGCATCGAGGATGATGAGATCATATCCAGGCAACGACATCGCGAAGTCCTGACCGGTCTCGCCGTCCATGGCAAGTGTAACGTCGTAGCCCTCGGACTCGAGAAACAGCTGCAACCCCGTGTTCATTTCTTCGTCGTCCTCAACGATGAGCACTCGGTTATCGGTAGGCTCCGCCATATCGCTTTGTCGATCATCTGGTGAGGAAGAGGCAAGCCCGACGTCAGATCATGACAGCCGGATGCAATAGGTATACCCCTTGTAGGGGGTATATCCGATGCTTCCTACCGCAACGGCTGACCGGATGTTGTCAGCTGGGTGCAATAAAGTCGTGACGTAGACAATGCGGCCGGTTGGTCCCAACTCACCCATGCACCACGGCAATGGGGCGCAGCCGGGCGACTTTGCCCGCCAAGCCTGCAGCGGCCACCGTCTCAACCACGGCATCGATATCTTCTTTTACCTGCACGCCTCCCGCGGCTACCGCTCCGCCAGCGTCGGAATCATCGACGCCCGTCACGCCTGCGCGATGGCTAAGCTCATGTCGGCTCATGGTTCGCCCGGCGCCATGGCATGCCGAGCCGAAGCTGACTTCCATACTGCGCCGCGTAGCGAGGAGCACCCACGACGTTTCGCCCATGCTGCCCGGAACGAGCACGGGCTGCCCGAGCGCACGGTACGGGAGCGAGATGCCAGGCGTGCCGGGTCCGAATGCGCGGGCGGCGCCCTTGCGGTGGACGTAGCAGCGCATTTGCCGCCCCTCCACCTGGTGCATCTCCAGCTGGCCTAAATTGTGAGCCACGTCGTACACGGTGTGCAACTGATCGCCCTGGCCCTCGAGCACCTCGTCGAACGCCTCGCGGACGCGGTGCGCGAGCACCTGCCGGTTGGCGTAGGCAAAATTGGCCGCGGCGCACATGGCGCCCATGTAGTCCTCCGCCTCGGACGAGTCGAGCGGGAGGCATGCGAGCTCCGGGCTCGGCGGATGCATGTCGTACTTGGGGGCGGCCTCCTGGAAGCGCTCGATGTAGTCGGCGCAGACTTGCTGGCCGTATCCGCGCGAGCCACAGTGGATCTGAGCAACCAGGGTGTTTTTCTTGAGGCCCATTGTGATGGCCGCCGCCCGGTTGAAGACCTCTTCCACCACGTTGATCTCGATGAAGTGCTCGCCACCGCCCAGTGTGCCCAGTTGCTTGGCTCCGAGTGCACGGGCGGCATCGCTAACCTTTCCAGGCGCAGCGTCATTGAGGCGCCCCCCTTCCTCGGCGCGGACCAAGTCGTCCTGCTGGGCTAAGTCTTTCCGGAGCGCCCACTGGGCGCCGGACTGTGCCACGTGGTCCACCTCGCTTTTCGTGAGGTGGAGCGACCCCTCCGCGTCGCTACCGGTGGGAATGTGCTCGTGCAAAGCTTTTTCGAGCGCGTCCACCTGATCGTCGGTCAGGTCCGCACTGATCTTGGACCCGAGCAACCGGACGCCCACGTTGATGTCGTGCCCAATGGCACCGGGTGCCACCACGCCAACGGGGTACTTTGTGGCCGCTACCATACCGACCGGTGCCCCTTGCCCTTCGTACACGTCTGGCATAACGACAAGATGCCCGACGAGGCCGGGCAACATAGCCGTCTGGATGGCCTGCTCGATCGCCTTGCTGGACAGGATCCGGTCGATCAAGCCGTCCCCGGCGATGATGCGCACAGGGACTCGCATGCCGTCTCGGAAAGACTCAGGGATGGTCCACTGGTAGTCGTCGATCCGTTCTAAGTCTGCCCGATCCATACGCTGTTTGTCCACACACGTCCGTCGCGAGGTGCGCTATGGCGCCCTGCGCCGGTGCCGTGGTTGCTTGGTGAGGAAGCTAATACGAGAGTCAATAATATCATAACTTTCAATTTGATCGGGGCGACGCGTGTTCCATGCGCCACGTGCTCCCCCCTCGTTGCCGAGCTGCCACGACGCATCGAAACCTGGCCGGCCGGTCGGTAGTGAAGATGTCCTCCCCCCGCATCCCAGTCAGCCAATCTACGCGCCGCCCATTTCCGACCCGTCCGTACTTCCAGACTCGCTGCGCCCCCCTGAGCGGTTTGCTGATGCACGCTTTGCGACGTATGAGACGCCGACGTCCAGCCAAGCCCGGGCGCTGGATATTGCTCGCTCGTTCGCGGCCCGCTTGCAGGAATCAGACTCGCTCGGCGAACGCCTCCTGCGCGCGCTCTCGCTCACAACCGCCCCCGATAGGCAAGGCCTGTACTTCGTCGGACCCGTGGGCACCGGGAAGACCCATCTGATCACGGCGGTATACCATGCGCTACACCCTGCCGTCCCTTGCGCGTACCTGCACTCCAGCGCCCTCTTCCGATCCACTGCCCGCCCCGACCGGTTCGCAACTGCCCTCGCCGCGCGATGCGATGTGCTCTGCCTGGACGAGGTAGAGATCGATGACCCCGCCAACGAAGTCCGCCTCGTGCGCGTGCTTCACGCGCTGGACGACCACGGTGTGCGACTGCTTGCCACAAGCAACGTAGAGCCCGAGCAGTTTATGTCGAACCGGATGAGCTCTGGCCGCTTCGAGCGCTTCTTGCAAAAGGAGTTCGCCAAGCGCTACCGTCTCGTTTACGTCGGGGGCGACGACTTTCGCAGCCGCGCGCCCAACGGCCCCGCTGAACGAGGAACGGGATGGATCGGCGCCGAAGATGAGGCTACCGCGGCCCTGCGCCAGGCATACGAAGACGCTTCAGGCACTGCCCGGTGGATGTCGTTTGAGGCATTGCGTGGCGCGTCGCGGACCACGGCGCACAGCACGCTGATGGACCGGCTGGCTGCATACGATGACCTGTTCGTTGCGGACATCGCCATCCACTCGACCGACGACGCGCTCCGGCTGCTCCGTGTCATTGACGACTTGTACACGCGCCCGGATGCGCCCCGCTTCCACTTCTCGGCCTGCCAGCCGCCCTCAGCATGGTTTCGCGTGGAGGACCAAGGGGCCGGTATCGCCGGGGACATTGCGGAGAAGTTTACGCGGACGACGTCGCGCTTGCAGGCGCTGTGCACTATGCAACGACCCCCCAGCGCGTCAGCCCGCAGCTAAGCGCGTCAGCCCACAGCTAACCGAGACGCGCAGCCGGACGATGTGAATGGAACGATGTGAATGGAACG
>CAYFQN010000092.1:0-12046 GCA_964345285.1 uncultured Rhodothermales bacterium | reverse complement strand
CCTTTAACCTTCAACCTGAAACTCCACACCAACGAACTCCACACCAACGAACTCCGAATCCATAATTCGAAATCCGCTTCATGCCGAACGTCGCCACCACACACCACCCCGTCGTCGAGCTCCTGCGCGCGTTGATCCGCTTTCCTTCGCTGAGCCACGAAGAGGGGCCGGTCGCGGATTTTGTGGCAGAGCACGTCGCCGCGACCGGTCTGGCGGTTGAGCGCCACGGTGATAATCTATACTTCAGCCTGGGCGAGGGCGATGACGTGCTGTTGCTCAACACGCACCTCGACGTGGTCCCGGCGTCGAAGGGGCACCCGTTCGACCCGTTCGATCCCGTGGTGCAAGACGGCGAGCTGTTTGGGCGCGGCAGCGTGGATGCGAAGGCCAGCGGCGCGGCCATGACGACGGCCGTGCTGGAGCTGGCCCGGGCGGGGTGGCAGCCCGAGGGCGGCCGCGTGCTCGTCGCGCTGACCACGTGCGAGGAGGGCGGGGGCATGTACAACGGCTTGCAGGACCTGCGCCCGCACCTGCCGCCGATCCGCGCCGGCATCGTGGGGGAGCCGACCGAGTTGCAACCGTGCGTGGCCCAGAAGGGCCTGCTCATCCTGAAGCTGCACGCGCAAGGGACGTCGTCGCATGCCGGGCGGGCGCACCTGGGCGACAATGCGATCTCCCGGGCGGCGCGCGACATCCAGCGGCTCGATGACCTCGCGCTCGACCGTGCCGACCCGTACCTCGGTACGCCCTCGATTTCGGTGACGACGATTGAAGGCGGTACGGCGCGCAACGTGGTCCCCGACCGGTGCACGCTGGCCGTCGACATCCGCACGACGCCGGCCTACACGCACGCCGAGATCATTGACGCCATCACCGCGCTCGTCGAGTCGGAGGTTGAAGTGTTTAGCAACCGGTTCATCCCCGTCGCTACAGACGACGAGGCGCGCATCGTCCGGGCCGCTCGGGCCGCGCGCCCGGACGCGACCCCGTTCGGCTCGCCCACGGCCTCCGACTGGATCTTCCTGCACGACGTCCCGGTCGTCAAACTGGGGCCCGGCATCTCGGAGCGCTCGCACACCGCCGAGGAGCGGATCGACATCGCCGAGGTCGAAGCGGCTGTCGACGTCTACACGTCCATCATCCGGCACTATTTCGGGTAGGTGCGTGTGAGAGCGTAGGGGTACGGGCGTGTGGGTGTGAAGGAAAGTACGCCCCAACTCCCATACCTCCACACGCCCACCCATTCTTCACTACGGGCACAACACAGAAATATGGGAAAGCAAACGAATACAACGCCGACGCCTGCACCGACGCCGCTCTGGCACAAGGGCACCCGCGCCGACGACTGGGTCACCCGCTTCACCGTGGGCGACGACTACCGCTGGGACACAATCCTGCTGCCGTACGACATCGTCGGGACGCGCGGGCACGTCTGGGGGCTCGCGCAGATCGGCGTGCTGTCGGACGGCGAGTTGGAGCAGGTGGAGGAAGCACTCGACGCGCTCGACGCGAAAGCACAGGCCGGCGCGGTCGTCGTCACGCCAGACGATGAAGACTGCCACACCGTCGTCGAGCAGTACCTGACCGACGCGCTGGGCGCAGTCGGGAAGAAGGTGCACGCGGGTCGGTCGCGCAACGATCAGGTGTTGGCGGCGCTGCGCCTCTTTCTGCGCGAGCGGCTGCAGCGGCTCGGCAGGCAGACGGCGGATCTCGCCGAGGCGCTGTGCGCGCTGGGCGAGGCGCACGAAGGAGATCTCATGCCCGGTTATACTCACATGCAGCGCGCCATGCCGTCGACGGCCGGATTGTGGGCGCTGGGGTTTGCCGAGCTGCTCGCGAGCGACCTGGCCGATCTGCGTCATGCGGCGGAGCAGAACAACGTGTCGCCGCTGGGCAGCGCGGCGGGCTACGGCGTGCCGCACCTCGATCTGCCGCGCGTAGCGGTGGCCGAGCGGCTCGGCTTCCGCGGCGTGCAGACGCATGCCACCGCTGTGCAACTCTCCCGCGGCAAGCTGGAGCTCAGCGTCGTGCACGCGCTCGTGCAGGGGGCAGCGACCATCAACCGCATGGCGTCGGACCTCGTGCTCTTCAACACGGCCGAGTACGGCTTCGTCGAGCTTCCCGCTGCATACTGCACGGGCAGTAGCATCATGCCGCAGAAGCAAAACCCCGACGTGCTGGAACTGGCGCGGGCGCAGTACCACCGCCTCCTCGCTGAGCAGCAGACGCTCACCACGCTGCCGGCCAATCTGCCGTCGGGGTACCACCGCGACCTGCAACTCACCAAAGAAGCCGTGATGCGCAGCGTACTCTTAGCTAGCGACCTACTGACAGCCGTGACCAAAGCCATCAACGGACTGCGCTTTCGGCCGGATCGGATGAAATCTGCATGCACGCCGGAGCTGTTCGCGACGCACCGCGCCCTCAAGCAGGTGAAGCACGGCGTACCGTTCCGGGCCGCGTACCGGGCGGCGGCTGAGGTCGATGACACGGCGCTTACGCCCGAGAACGTGCTGTCCACGTATCACACGGACGGATCGCCCGGCAAGGGGCGGCCGGATGTTGTGCGCGGCCTGATCGAGCAGCACGCCGAGTGGCTGAACGGTTGAGGGCGAGCAGGAGCGCGTAGGGCTGAACCTTTGATGGGGCCTTGCGTTAGGAGAAGGCTTTACGCGCCCGAGTCCCTTTTTCCTTGCGCCCACCGTTTCGCATGCTCGACGACGTACTCCCTCTGCTGCGCGACAACACGCGCTTCTTCCTGACCACCCACCTCGGCCCCGATGGGGACGCCGCGGGATCACAAGTCGCCCTGGGGCGCTTCCTTCAGCGGCGAGGCAACGAGGTGGCCATGGTCAACGCGGACGACTTGCCCTATAACCTGGAATGGCTGCCCGGCCGTGACGCCATCGAGGTGTTCGAGGGGAGCCTGGATCAGCGCCGCGCCATCGCCGAGGCCGACGTCGCCATCGTGCTTGATACGAATGGGGCGGAGCGGCTGGGCAAGGTCGGGCCGCTCGTGCAGCAGAGCGAAGCCGTGAAGGTGCTCATCGATCACCACCGCGAGCCCGAGCCATGGTTTGATCATTACTTCGTGCGGGAGTCGGCCGCCGCAGCGGGTGAACTCGTCTACGAAATCATCGATGCGCTTGACCCGTCCCTTATCGACACCGAGATTGCGACGGGACTGTACACGGCTATCATGACGGACACCGGGTCGTTCCGCTACAGCAGCGTTACACCGCGCATCCACCGCATCATCGCCGACATTCTGGAGCGGGGCGGCATCGAGGCGGCGCCCATCCACGAGCGCATCTTCGACCGCAAGTCGATGCAGGGCTTGCGGCTGCTGGGCCGGATGCTCAACCGCATTCGCCTGCACTACGACGGGCAGGTCGCCTACTCGGTCGTCACGCAGCGCATGGTGAACGACACGAATGCGAGCTGGGATGACAAGGAAGGCTTCGTTAACTACGTGCTCTCCATCGAGGGCGTGAAGGCGGCGCTGCTGTTCTCGGAGACGAACGACGGCTCCAAGATCAGCTTCCGCTCCGAGGCCGACGTGGCCGTCGACGCGTGGGCGCGCCACTTCGACGGCGGCGGCCACCGCAACGCGTCGGGGGCCTACGTGAAGGGGCTCTTCGACGAGGTCATCGAGCGCGTGATCGACGCTGCGCCACGGTTCCTCGACCTCGACGGCGCCGGCCCCACCGAATACCGCCTCTCCGAGGAGGATTCCACCTACCTGCAAACGCTTCTCAAACTTAAAGAAGACCAGTCGTCCTGATGAACGTATCGGTTACTGCCACCCCGCCTACCGACCTCGATGCCGATCTCCTGCTCATTCCGCTGACGAAAGACCCGTCCGACGCGTACGTCGACGTGCTGTCCGACGCCCTCGGCGACGCCGTCCGCCGTGCCATCGGCGACTTCGAGGGCGACGCCGGCGAGTCGCTGCCGCTCTACCCCGAAAACGCCATCGCGCCTCGTGCCGCGCTGCTCGGGCTGGGCGCGATGGCCGACCTTGACGGCGAGCCGATCCGCGAAGCCGGGGCCGCGGGAGCCAGCGTGGCTACGGAGCGCTCGGCCAGGACCGTAGCGTTCCTGTTGCCCGAGGTCGAGTTCGACGTCGATCAGATAACGCAGGCGCTGGTTGAGGGCTTCGTGCTCGGCGCGTACCAGTATCGCACGTACAAAACGGACGAGGGCGAGCCGCAGCCCGCGACCATCCTGCTCTACACAGGCGACGCCGAGCGGGGCGCAGATGGCGCCCAGCGCGGGCGAATCGTGGCCCAGGCCGCATGCACAGCGCGCGACCTCGTGAACCAGGCGCCCAACGACAAGACGGCGCCGCTCTTCGCTGAGTCCATCCAGGCCTCCGGCACTGCGCACGGGTACGACGTGGACGTGTGGGGCGCGGCGCGGATTAAAGACGAAGGGATGGGGGGGCTGCTTGCCGTCAATCAAGGCAGCTTCGAGCCGCCGACCTTCTCCATGCTGACCTGGAAGCCGGATCATGCCGTCAACGAACGGCCCGTCGTGCTCGTTGGGAAGGGCGTCGTGTTCGACACGGGCGGGCTTTCGCTGAAGAGCACCAAGGATTCGATGGACCTGATGAAGTCGGACATGGGCGGTGCGGCAACCGTCGTGGGCGCCTTCGAGGCCATCGCCGATATGGACTTGCCGCTGCACGTGATCGGGCTCGTCCCGGCGACAGACAATCGGCCCGGCAACAAGGCATACGTGCCGGGCGACGTCATCACGATGCACTCGGGCGCGACCGTCGAGGTGCTCAACACAGACGCCGAGGGGCGCATGCTCCTGGCCGACGCGCTTTCGTACGCCCAGTCGCTGGACCCGGAGCTTGTCATCGACCTGGCTACACTGACGGGTGCCGTGGTCATCGCCCTCGGCAATAACGCGGCCGGGGTGATGACGAGCGAGAATGACGGCGCCTCGGAGCGGCTCTACGCCATCCAGCGCGCCGGCGAGCGGACGGGCGAACACGTCCACCCGCTGCCGATGTACGCGGACTATAAAAAGCAACTGGACAGCACCGTGGCCGACATCAAGAACGTTGGCGGGCGCGCCGCGGGGTCCATTACAGCCGGCAAGTTCCTCGAGCACTTTACCGACTACCCGTGGTTGCATCTCGACATCGCCGGGGTGGCTTACACGAAGGAAGCCCGGCCCTACCGGCCCATCGGCGGCACCGGGTTTGGCGTTCGCCTCCTGGTCGACTTCCTGCACGATCATGTCCAGCGGAAGCGCGACACGTAATGCGTAGGGCGTGACCTGGCCCGCTTGCGGTTACTGGTATCCTTTCCACGCTCATTCCCTCACGTTTCGATCCGACGAAGACGCACACCAAGCGAAACATGGAGTTATCGTCTCGACCTCGCATTGCCATCACACTGGGCGACCCGAACGGCATCGGCCCGGAGGTGACGCTCAAGTGCCTGCGCGATCCGTCGCTGCAGGCGCAGATGCAGCCTGTAGTGGTGGGCTCCGCCCACGTCTTGCGCGAGCATGCCCGTGCCCTCGGCTACGGCGACCTCACGCTGCATGCGGTGACGCCCGGTGAGGCGCTGCCCGACGACGGCCTCGCTATCCTCGACGTGCTGCCGGACGAGACGCCCACTGTCGATTTCGGCCGCGTCACCGCCGCCGGCGGGCGGCTCGCCATGCGCGCGGTGGACGCCGCCACGGAAGCCTGCATCGACGGATGGGCCGATGCCATGGTCACGGCCCCACTCTCCAAAGATGCGATCTCTCGAGCGGGCTACCGCTTCCCCGGTCACACCGAGTTCATCGCGGAGCGCACGGGGGCGGAATCGTACGCCATGATGATGGTGGCCGGCGCTCCCGGATCAGGTCCAGGACAGGCGCTGCGCGTGGGGCTGGTGACGGCCCATGTGCCCATTGCCGAAGTGCCGAGCCGGATCACCGAGGACGCCATCCTCGACAAGCTGCGCGTCATCCGGCAGACGCTGCGCCAGGACGTTGGCATCGCCGAGCCGACGATTGCCGTGCTCGGCCTGAACCCGCACGCGGGCGATGGCGGCGTGATCGGCCGAGAGGAAAAGGAGATTATCACGCCGGCTCTGAAAGCGGCCAAGGAGGAGGGGATGCACGTCGCCGGGCCGCTGCCGGCCGATGGGTTCTTCGCGACGGATCTCGATAGCGGGTACGACGCCGTCCTCGCCATGTACCACGATCAGGGCCTCGTACCGTTTAAGGCCCTCGCGTTTGATCGGGGCGTCAACTTCACGGCGGGGTTACCCATCGTGCGCACCTCGCCCGACCATGGCACGGCGTTTAACATTGCCGGGCAGGGCGTGGCCGACGCTGGCAGCATGCGCAGCGCCATCGAACTGGCCGTCGAGGTGGCCGCCCGCCGCCCCGCTCAGCCCACCGCTTAGCTTTTGCTGACCATGGCTCCACCCGCCCACGACGCCCCGCCGTACTCCGCCCTCGCCGTCGGGTACGATCTCGTGATGCAGCACGTCGACTACGACGTGTGGGCGGCGTACGTTCATCAGCTCCTGACGCGCCACGGCGACGGCGCCATTGACACGGTGCTCGAGCTGGGCTGCGGGACGGGCTCGTTCGCGCTCCATCTCCAGCCGCTCGGTAACTACACGTACATCGGCACGGACCGCTCGCCGCAAATGGTGCGCGTTGCGCAGGTCAAGGCCGACGAGGCCGGGCAGGACATCCGCTTCGAGCAACTCGACTTCACGTCGTTCGACGTGAGCCGCACGGTGGATGCCGTCGTGCTGCTGTACGACGGGCTCAACTACTTGCTGGAGCGGGGGCAGGTACGGTCGATGATGACGTCGGCGTACGAGGCGCTGCGGCCGGGTGGGATGTTCTGCTTCGACCAGAGCACGCCGGCCAACTCCATCCGTCACGGACACGACTTCGAAGACGCGGGCGAGGCCGACGGGTTTGCGTTCGTCCGCCACAGCGCCTACGATGCGGAGGAGCGCCTGCACACGACCACGTTTGACATCACTGTGGACGATCAGCACTACCACGAGGAGCACGTGCAGCGTGCGTACGCCCGCGACGAGATCCGGGCACTGATCGACGAAGTGGGTTTCGACGTGCTCGCGGCGTACGATAACTTCTCCGACGCCGCCGCCACCGACGAGTCCGAGCGCATTCACTGGATCGTGCAGCGACCCTCTAAGGCCGACTGAGCGGAACGAAGTCGTAATCCCTCTGCCCGGAAGCCACCTTTGCTGTAAGCTCGGCGTGTAGCACAGCACCTTTTACCCATTTGCCTTTCATCCCGTGATTGAGCTTCGCGCCGTGACCATGTCGTATGCCTT
Source organism: uncultured Rhodothermales bacterium (assembly GCA_964345285.1). GTDB lineage: Bacteria > Bacteroidota > Rhodothermia > Rhodothermales > Salinibacteraceae > JAAAPH01. Next base: position 4,712 of record CAYFQN010000092.1, on the reverse strand, counting down.
GCCCAACGGCATGCGGCGGACGGTCGTTGAGCACCTGTCGATGCACATGGAGCGGTCCGAGATGGCGTATCTCATCGGCCCGACGGGGAGTGGCAAGAGCACGCTGCTCCGCCTGCTGTACATGGATGCCATGCCGGACGAGGGCGTCGTACGTATCGGCGACTACCGGTCCGACCGGATCACCGAGCGCGAGATTCCCCACCTGCGCCGCTCGATCGGCGTCGTCTTTCAGGACTTCCAGCTGCTCCCCGACCGAAGCGCGTATGACAACGTGGCCTTTGCGCTGCACGTAACGGGGCGGGGGCGGGCCGAGGTGAAGCACGATGCGATGCGCGCCCTGGCCCGCGTCGGCCTCAGCCACAAGCGCAACCAGTACCCGCACGAGCTATCGGGCGGGGAGCAGCAGCGCGTCGTCATCGCCCGAGCCATCGCCAACCATCCGTGGGTGCTGCTGGCCGACGAGCCGACGGGCAACCTCGACCCGGGGGTGGCCAACGAGATTCAAGAGCTACTCGTGAGCCTACACCGGCAGGGGATGACGCTTCTCATGGCCACGCACGACTATCGCATCGTGAAGCAGTATCCGGCGCGCACGCTCGCGCTCATGAACGGGCAGATTGTAGAGGTCGACCCCGAAACGCTCTAGCCAACCACACGCAATCCCGTCGCAGGCGGCAGCGTCCGGCGGCGGCTTCCCATGGCCACCCTCATGCAACGCACCGCGGCGCTCTTCGACCGGCTGGAAGAAGCTTGGGAGAGCCGCACGACGCGCCACGCGCTCTCGGCGATTCTGATGATCAGTTTCTTCGGTGCGCTCGTGCTCATCGAACTGAGCCGGCAGGGCATGCTGGTCGGCATGCCGGACCCATTCAACCGCATTCCGACCAATCACTTCTACGCGATCGACGTCGCGTTCACGCTCTTCCTCGTGTTCGAACTCGGAAGTCTCGTCTTCGGCTTGGCTACGTCTGTGTCGGACGCCGCCGCAAAGCAGTTCGAAGTGTTCTCGCTCATTTTGCTTCGTCAGTCATTCAAAGAGCTCGTCCAGTTCAGCGAAGAGCCCATCCAGTGGAGCCTGTCCGATGTCACCTCGCGCGAAGCCGTCCAGCTCGTGCTGGCGGATGCAACGAGTGCACTGCTCATCTTCGCCGCGATAGGCTTCTTCTACCAGCTGCAGCGGCGGCGGCGCATCACCGAGTCGGACGTGGAGTTGCGGCAGTTCATCGCCGCCAAGAAGGGCGTGGCATTCGTCCTGCTGGTCGTGTTTGTGGGGATGGGCGGATATGCCGTGTATGACCTACTCGCCACCAAAGGGGCCTACCCGTTCTTCGACGCGTTCTACACGGTGCTCATCTTCAGTGACGTGCTGATCGTGTTGCTGTCGCTGCGGTACAGCTCCACGTTCCACGTCGTGTTCCGCAATTCTGGCTTTGCCGCGGCCACCGTTATGATCCGCCTCGCGCTGGCGGGTCCGCGCTACGTGGATGGGGTCATCGGGGTCGGGGCGGCGCTCTACATGGTGGGTCTGCTGGCGGCTTACAACCGCTTTGCGCCGGTGCTCGAAGCGGCCGAGCCTGAGGAAAACAAAGCCGATGGGCCGCCGGAGCCGGATGCCGATGAGGACGCGGTACAAACACCCACCGTGTAGCGTGCAGTTGCGACGGAGGCGAGTCGGCATTATATTATGGCGATATTGACACCGCCGCCCCGCGGCGTGTAGAATCCGGATTCGCACCCACCCCCACCCGGCTCGCATCGTCAACCCTATGTTTCAGGACTTCGTCAATCTCCTCAACGATATTGTATGGAAATATGGGATACCGCTGGGGGACGACCAATGGATCCCGTGGGTCGTGATTCTGCTACTCGGTGCCGGCGTCTACCTGACGCTCCGGCTCGGGTTTATCCAGTTCCGCAAGCTGGGGCACGGGTTCGCCGTCACCTCAGGAAAGTACGACGATCCGGACGAGCCGGGTGACGTTCCCCACTTTCAGGCGCTGACGACGGCCCTCTCGGCGACGGTCGGGATCGGGAATATCGCCGGCGTAGCCCTCGCCATTCACTACGGGGGGCCCGGTGCCCTCTTCTGGATGTGGGTGACCGCCTTCCTGGGCATGGCCACCAAATACAGCGAAGTGACCCTGGCGCAGCACTACCGCTCCGTCATTGGCACGAGCGATAAGGTCGAGCGCTGGCAGGGGACGGTGGCCGGTGGACCCATGTATTACATCGAGCACGGCCTCGGTTGGAAGGGCGTCGCGGTCGTCTTTGCCCTGCTGCTCATGACGACGTCGTTCCTGACAGGCAACGCCGTGCAGGCGAATACGGTCTCCGACGTCATGCGCGTCGACTTTGGCATCCCGCTGTGGATCACAGGCCTGTTCGTGGCGAGCATCATCGCCGTCGTCATCATCGGGGGCATCACGCGTATCGGCAAGGTGACGGGTATTGTTGCGCCCGTCATGGCCGGCATTTACGTGCTCGGCGCGCTTATCATTCTCGGGTTCAACATCGACCAGGTGCTGCCGACCTTCGGGCTTGTCTTCACCGAGGCATTCAACCCGTCGTCCGGTGTGGCGGGCACCGGGGCCGGCGTGTTTCTGCTGACGCTCATGTACGGCGTGCGGCGCGGGCTCTTTTCGAACGAGGCGGGACAGGGCTCCGCCCCCATTGCACACTCGGCAGCCAAAACGGATGAGCCGCCGTCGGAGGGCGTCGTCGCGCTGCTAGAACCGTTCATCGACACGATTATCATTTGCACGCTGACGGCGATGGTGATCCTGGTGACGGGCGTGTGGGGCGACCCGGTGCCGACGCAGTTCCGTCTCGACTCGGGCAACATCAGCTACCGGGTTCCGGGCGAGGGCGGTATCTTTGCCGGCGTCGAGCCCCCGCAGCGCATCACGATGGACAATGGCATTCCGCAGCAGGGCAGCGAGGATCCGCAGTTCGCATGGAATGAGGCGGCTGTTGAGCGCTTCTACACCGACTGCGCGGAGGAGTGCAGCGAAGAGAGCGACTTGCAAGGTCCATTCACCGGAACGCTCTTCCCGAGTGAGGAGCGCGCCGTCGCCGAGGATGGCACCGAGTACCAGGTGTTATATGGGGGGGGCGTGCGCAATGGGGCGCCGCTTACGCAACTCGCGTTTCAGCGCGGCCTTGCTCCGCTCGGGGACTGGGGCGGGAAGATCGTGCTGCTCAGCGTCTTGCTCTTTGCAATCTCGACGGCCATCTCGTGGAGCTATTACGGCGATCGGTGTGCCTACTACATCTGGGGGAAGAAGGCCATCCTGCCGTATAAGTTCGTGTTCGTCGTGATGAACTTCATCGGATCAATCACTGCGCTCTCGACCATATGGGCACTGGGCGACATTGCCCTCGGCCTCGTTGTGGTCCCCAACCTGATTGCTGTCGTGGCCCTCTCGGGCAGTCTGAAATCCATGACGGATAGCTACTTCGAGCGGAAGCCTTGGACGGACAATGCGCAGGTGCAGCAGCGCCTCCGCGAAGAGAAACGACAGCGCCAGGAAGAACCGGACGCGTAGACCGCGCACCCGTCTCGTTGTTGAAGCAAACCCCGTGTGCACGATGGCCGACTCGTCTCCTGATCGTTCCGCCGTGTCGGAGCGGAATCAGCTCACCGTGATTGATCATCCGTTGCTAAAGCGCGACCTCACCGTGCTCCGCCGCACCGAGACGCCCCATGGCACGTTTCGCCAGAAGGTCTCCGACGCAGCGGCCATCCTCGCTTACGAAGCGATGCGCAGCATTGCGTTGAGTGAGACTCCGATCGAGACCCCGCTCGAGTCGACGATGGGCTACCAGGTTGCCGAGGAGGTGATCGTGGTGCCGATCATGCGGGCCGGCCTTGGCATGGTGGATGGCTTCGTGCGTTACATCCCCGAAGCACGGGTGGGACACCTGGGCATGCAGCGCGATGAGCAAACGAAGCGGCCGACCGACTACTACAGCAACGTGCCCAATGGCATCGAGAACGCACACGTCTTCGTCGTGGACCCGATGCTGGCAACGGGGGGAAGTGCGACGGCAGCCATCCAGCACCTGAAAGATCACGGCGCTGAGCGGTTCACGTTTGCGTGTCTGGTAGCTGCCCCCGAAGGCGTTGAGCGGCTCGCCGGGCTGCATCCCGATGTGCACATCGTGGCGGCCACGCTGGACCGCGGCCTGGACGCCAATGCCTTTATCCGCCCCGGCCTCGGCGACGCCGGAGACCGCATCTTCGGCACAACGAGCTAGTGCCGTCTCGCCTTTTGCATTTCGCCTCCCGGCTCCAACAATCATGCGTACCCTCTTTGCCTGCCTGCTGGCCGCCCTGCTGACGATCCCTGCGTCGGCGCAGCAGGTCTCGGTGGACGTCCCACCGGTGGTGCTCGCTGGCATCGAGTTCACCGTGTCCGTGTCAGATGCCGCCGCGACCGACGCGGCACTGGCTGTGCGCGTGGGCGATGAGGCGACGCCGCTCACCTACGAGGCCGAAGCAGGCGTGTGGACGTCGGAGACGGTGACCACGCCCACCTCGGGCACCGTTCAGGTGGACGTGGTGCGCGGCACCGCCACCATCGGGCAGGCCACGACGCGCGCGATTCCCGGCTGGTGGTCCATCATCCCGCCCGTGCTGGCCATTGCCATCGCGCTTGCCTTCAAGCGCGTCATCCCAGCGCTTTTCCTGGGCGTGTGGATCGGCGCGTGGA
>CAYFQN010000091.1:1319-12130 GCA_964345285.1 uncultured Rhodothermales bacterium | reverse complement strand
AAATCGCGAGCAGCGTGTCCATCATCTGCTGGGCGGTCTGGATGATGCGCGACGAGGCAGCGAACGACTGCTGGTACTCGATCATCCGCGTCAGCTCCTCGTCGATCGACACGCCCGCGGTGCCACTCGCCATGGCATCGACCTGGGCCAGCACGCCGGACTGGGCGGAGGAGGTCTTTTGCGCTTCGTCGAGTTGGTTGCCTACGTCCGCGATGATGCGGATGGTTTCGTTCTCGATGGGCTCGCGCAGGTCGAAGATGGCGAGCGCCTGGTCGCTGTTGCCGGGGCCGTCTGAGGTGCCCGGATTGGCCGGATCCTCGGCGGCGGCCGCGATGCGCTCGGGGAGCAGGGTGGGGCCGACGGGCTGCGGGCCGGGTCCGTCGGGATCACGCAGGTCATCGGAGAGCGAGATGTCGCCCGCCGTCGTATTGGCAGGGTCAAAGAAGGTGCCCCCCGCCACGCCGTTCAGGTCGTAGCCGTTGGAATGGATGGTGTTGACCTGGTTGACGATGTCGCTGGCTACCGTGTCGAGGTCGCCCTGCACGGTGCGGAGCGAGTCGTTGAGCACGCGGAGCTGGGCGCCCAGCTTGCCATCGCCGCGGCGGTTGGGGGCGGGCTGGAACGTCTTGTTCGTGCCCTCGAAGAACACCAGCTTGTCGGGCGGATTGGGCGGCGTGGGACCGTCCTGCACGTCGAGTTCGACGACGTTGGTGCCCTGCACCACGGAGATGCCGTTCACCGTTACCTGATAGCCGTCCTGCTGATCTTCCAGTACCTTCACGGGCACGTACTCGGCGATGTCTTTCACGAGCTGATCGCGCTCGTCCTGGGCCGAGTAGTTGGGCGAGCCCGAGTTGTTCGATTTGTTGATCCGCTCGTTCAGTTCGGCGATGCGGTTCAGCTTGTCATTAATGTCGGCCACGTTGCGCCCCAGCGCGGCCTCGGCCTCGTTGCGAATGCGGTTCAGGTCCTGGTCGACCCGGTTTAGCGTGGAGGTCAGGTTCTGGGCTTTGCGGAGCAGCGCCTCGCGCGTCCCGATGTCGGTCGGGTTGTCGGCGACGTCGCTCCAGCCGTTCCAGAACTCGTTGAGTACGTTGGTTAGCGAGCCCTCCGTGCCCACGCCAAAGACGCTCTCGACGCCGTCGAGGAGGCGGGCTTCTTCTTCTCCCGCTCCGAGGCCGGTGGTGGCCTCCCGGCCCATCGCGGTGAAGAGCCGGTCGCGCAAGCGCTCGAACGAACCGACCCCTGCACCGCCCAGTCGATCTGTCGCGCCCGGCGGCCCGATGATGACGCCCTTCGAGTCGGTGGCGACGCTGTTAATGGTGATGCGGCGGCGGTGGTAGCCCTCGCTCTCGGCGTTGGAAATATTTTGGGACACGGTATTCAACCCCGCGTTAAAGGTGCGCAGCGAGCGGCGTCCCATCTCAATGATTTGGTTGATGCCCATGGGCTTTATCCAATTTGGTTGACCAGTGAGTCTCTGTCGGCGTCGGGCGACTGCCCCGAGTCGGTGTACACCTGCGCGGGGGCGGTCGATGTGGCGCCGCGAAGGAAGGCAATCATCTCGCGTCCCAGGTCGGCGGCGTACTGCAAGGCGTAGCGTAGCTCGCCGGACTGCTGCTGGACGGCGGCGGCTTCGGTGCGCATCCGCTGGCGGATGGTGCGCAGCTGCTCAGCCCGCGCGCTGCCGCTGTCGAGGTCGTCCACGGCGGCGGCGACGGCGCCCAGGTCAGGCGGGCCGTCGATGCCCAGCATCCGGCCCACGAGGCGCATCTGGCGCGTGCGGGCCTGTGTGAGGCGGTCGAGGTCGGCGACGGCGTCGCTCGTTTCGAGCGTGGCGTCTTCCAGCCCATCCAGGTGTTTCTGGCGGAGGATGGACAGCTGCTTGTCGAACGACGCCGAGAGCGCCTGCAGCGCCTCATACTCGTCGTCGAGCGTCGTAATCAGCGTGTCGACCATCTCCAGGCGGCCGTCCGGGTTCGAATTTGTCGATTGGGTACTCATTGCCTTCTGAGGGGTTATCGGCGGGATATGGAGAGACTTAAGAAATGTGTAGCGGCCGCCCGGAAACAGGCGGTGTACTGTCCGGGCGCGCGTCAAGGTGGCCGGGAAGGGCAGCATCAGGAGTCGAGCTGGCGTCGTCCGATGCAGGTGCCGCCGGAGCGTCAGCGTCAACGCCCCAATCGCGGAGCAACAGGTCGCGGATCCGCAGCGAGTCGGACTCCACGATGTGATCGGCCAGGACGTCGGCCAGCATGTCGCGCTGCTGATCGCGCTGGCCGTTCATCCAGCCGGGCCCGTCCGAGCCGCTCAGGGGCGAGTCAAACATCTTCTCCGTCATCGTCTTGACAAAGCGCCGTACGAGCACCTTCTCGAAGGCCTTCGCCGCCTCTTCGGGCGAGTTGGGGCGGTCGGTGGGCGCGGGCAGCCCGCCCGGTGCGGGGCGGGCCGCGGTCGTGGAAAGAGCAGAGGTATCCATGAGCAGCAGAGGGGCTGGGCGGTTAGAGGATGACGAGTTCGCCTTGGAGGGCGCCGGCGCGGTCGATCGACTGGAAGATGGCGATGACGTCGCGCGCTGTGAGGCCCAGTTCGTTGAGCGCTGCGGCCAGCTGGTTCACGTCCGTGTTCGGCTCCAGCACGACGGTCTGCACGCCCTCTTCCTCGACGTTCGCATTGCCTACTGCGCCCTGCTGGGTTTGACCCTGTGAGAAGGGCGGCGGCTGCGAGAACACGGGCTGCTGCTGTGTCGAGACGATGAGGCTGCCGTAGGTCACCATCACCTCGTTGATGCGGATGTTGCCGCCGGCGACGATGGTGCCCGTCCGCTCGTTGATCACCACGCGCGCCGGCACGTCCACGTCGATGTCGAGCCCCTCGAGCGCGGCCATGAGCGCGGCGGGGTTCTCGACGTCCGCCGGCACGTCCAGCTCGATGAGGCCGGCGTGCTGCACCGTGGCAATGTCGGGGTAGAGCTCCTCGATGGCAGCCGCGATGCTCTCCGCATTCGTAAAGTCAGGGCGGCGCAGGACGAGGCTCACCTGTCCGTCGCCCAGGTTGAGCGGCGGCGGGGCCTGCACGATGGCGCCGTTCGGGATGCGGCCGGTGTTCGTGTTGTTGATCTTCACGCTGGAGCCCGCGCTGGAGGCCAGCACGGCGCCCGTCGACAGTGGCCCTTGCGCCATCGCGTACACCTCCTGCGTCGCCGGGTTGAGGAGGGGCGTCTGGAGCAGCACGCCGCCGGAGAGCGAGCGCGCATCGCCCAGCGCGGATACGGTTACGTCCAGCTGACTACCCGGCCCGCTGAACGGGTCGATCGTGGTCGTGACCATCACGGCGGCGGCGTTGCGGGTGTTGAGCAGGTTGGGGTCCACGGCAATGCCGAAGTTTCGCAGCATGTTGGCCACGCTCTGCACGGTGTACGGCGCGCTGCGGCGGCCCCGCGCTCGGTCGCCCGTGCGGTCGAGGCCCACGACGATGCCGTAGCCGGTAATCTGCATGGGGGTAGCCCCCTGCAGCGTCACGAGGTCTTTGAGGCGCGCGTTGCCCTGGCCGTTGGCGGCCTCGATCGGGCCGAGTGCGACCACGAGTAGAGCAATGAGGAGAAGGCGGAAGCGAGGCATATGGGTTGAGTGTGGGAGTGTGGGAGTGTGGGGGATGGGGAGAGTGGGAGAGGCGAGGAAGGGAGGAGACGGAGAATCGACGCGCCGAGGCGTTCATCTTCGGGTCCCCGATTCTCCGTCTTACCGGCTCGCTTTTTCATTCCCCGCGTCACTGCGCGCCGAAGAAGATGGCAGCGCCCAGCACGGCCACCGCGCCGACGCGCGTCAGAAAACCGGGGCTGGTGTAGCGGCGGACGAGGCCCGTCTGTCGGTACTCGATGTTAGCGTTGGCAATTTGGTAGGAGAAGAGCGTGTTGTCGCTCTGGATGTCGAACGGCCGCACCGTGCCCGTCACGCGCATGAAGTGCGTCACGCCGTTCACGTTGAGCCGCCGTTCGCCCTCGACCACGAGGTTGCCCACGTCGTTGACGTCGGTGACCTGCACGGTGAGCGTGCCTTGCAGCAGGTCGCTTTGGATGGTCTCGTTGGCGTTCTCTGCTTCTTGGGTGAACTGCGCGTCGAGACCGAACGTCCCCGCGATGCTGGGGCCGTCCGCGCTGCCGCCGCCGCCGAGTTGGGCATTGGAGCGGTCCTGATACGACGACTCGCGCTGGGCCGACGTGCTTTCCGAGAGGAGCACAGTGATCACATCGCCCGCTTGGCGAGCGCGCGCATCGGCGTACATCGATTGGGCGTGCACCACCGGCGGGGCGATGAGGAAGGTGGCAAGCGCAAGGAGGGTACCAGCGGCGGGCAGGCGGAGGGCGGGAAGGTGTAGCATCATCACAAGGTTGGTGCGTGCGAGGCGTAGCTAGAGGGTTTCGATCCAGGTGGCACGGCCGGCATCCACGAGGCGGGCGCGATACGCCGTGTCGTTATCGGGCGCGTAGACGCGGATGACGTCGCCTACGAAACCGGGCTCGCGGGCCTTGCAGCGCAGCGTCATGCGCAGGCGGCCGCGCTGATACTGCACGGTCACGGTCTGGCCGGTGTCAACGGCGTAGGGCGGGCGCACGTCGTTCTCGCGCAGCATCCGGCCGCTCTGCAAGTGGCGATCGGCGCGCAGCGGCGCATCCTGCTGGAAGACGGCGGCGGACAGCGGCGTGCCGCGGAAGCGGGTCGTCTCGCGCCAGACAACGTCCACATCGTCGCGGCTGATGGCATCGCTGGGGCCGATGGTGCGCGTCGTTACGAGAACGGAGTCGTAGTGCGCCACGTGGAGCAGGGCCCAGCCGGCGCGTGTCCATTGCCCGCCGGCTCGCTGGTAGACTTGCACCTGCGCGGCGCCGCGCGGCAGCCGGTTCAGCGATCGGAACGACACGCGCGGCTGGTCGACGGCGCCGGCGTCGCCCGAGGCGCGCGTGACGGCGATCCGTAATCGGTCCAGGTCATCGGGAAACGCGTCGGCGAGCGCTGCGCGGGTCGCCTGGCGGAGCGCATCGGCGTTGGCGGGCTGGGCCCACGCGGCCGGCGCGGCGAGCAGCCCTCCGAGAAGGGCGAGCCACACGCCACGCGCGAACGAGACCATAAGCCGATGGGGGCAAAGCATCATTCCAGCTATTCAGCTATCGGGTCAAGCTTATCGCTTTAGGTTGTTGGCGATCTGGAGCATGTCTTCCGTGGTGGTGACCATCTTTGAGTTGATCTCGTACGCGCGCTGCGCCTCGATCAGGTTGGTCATCTCGCGGACGATGTCGACGTTCGAGCCCTCCAGAAAGCCTTGGCGGAGCATGCCCATGCCGTCCTGGCCCGGCGTCGCGATCGTCGGAGGGCCGCTCGCGGCCGTCTGCTCGAAGAGGTTGCCGCCGATGGGCTCCAGTCCGCCTTCGTTGGCAAACCGCGCCAGCTCGATCTGGCCGAGCTCTACCCCGATGGGGTCGCCCTCAAATTCCGCCGTCACGATGCCGTCCTGGCTGATGCGGATGGCCGTCGCCTCGGGGGGCACGTTGAGGTCCGGTTCGATACGCAGGCCGGTGTGGGTCACCACGTTCCCTTCGGCGTCGAGGCCGAGGTTGCCGTCGCGCGTGTAGGCGATGCTGCCGTCGGGCCGGCGGACTTGCATGAAGCCTTCGCCCGTGATGGCGACGTCCAAGTCGTTGCCCGTTTGCTTCATGCCGCCTTGCTCGAAGTCACGGACCGACGCGATGGGCGTAGCGCCGTGGCCAATCTGAAGAGACGCCGGGGCTGCGTTGCCCTCGGCCTCGTTCTGGCCGCCGGTCTGGATGTTTTGGTAGATCAGATCTTGAAAGACCAGCCGGGTTTGCTTGTAGCCCGTGGTGCTGGCGTTGGCCATGTTGTTGGCAATGTTGTCGACATTGCGCTGCTGGGCGTTCATGCCGAGGGCAGCGGTGTTTAGTGCGCGAAGCATAGGAACAGAGTGAATTCAGGTGAGCAGCAAAAAAGGGAGTCCGCAGGGGGCGGGGGGATTAGAACGTGCCGAGGTCTTGGCTGACGCGGCCGAGCAGCGTGTCGGAGGTGCGCATCATGCGCTGCTGGGTCTCGAACAGCCGGTAGTGCGTGATCATGTCTGTCATCGTCTTGACGGGGTTCACGTTGCTCGTCTCCAGCTGGCCCTGGAGCACGGTGGGCGTCTCCATGTCGATGGGCACGGTCGTCGGTGCAGCGAAGGTGGCGCCCTCGCGGCGTTCGAGGAGGAGGTTGTTGTCGAACTCCACGACGCGCAGCTGGCCGAAGGGCTGGCCATTCAGCGTCATGCGGCCATCCTGTGCGATGGAGATGGTACCGGACCGGTCGGGCACCTGGATGGGGCCGCCGTTCTGATCCTGCACGACGAGGCCCGACGGCGTGCGCAGCGTGCGGTTGTCGTCCAGCATGAACTGGCCGGCGCGGGTGTAGCGCTCGTTGCCCTCCGCGTCGTTGACGACGAAGAAGCCGTCGCCCTGAAGCGCCACGTGGAGCGGGTTGCCCGTCGATTCGAGACCGCCGGATTCCATGTCGGCCCACTGGGTGGGTACGCGGTCGCTGCGCGGGGCGCTCTCGGCGTCGAGCCGTTCGTTCAGCGCCTCGATGAAGACGCGGTCCTGTTTGTAGCCGACGGTGTTGGCGTTGGCCAGGTTCGTCGCGATGCGCTCTTGATGGCGGGCCATGGACACCATCGAGGCCGTCGCGTTCTGCAAGCGTAACAGCATAAACTCCGTGTTATCGTCCACATTGGATGTTCGCTTAAATGGCGTGTCCAAAGAGCTTACCAAGATGGACGAGAACCGCCTGCAGAAGCTGGATGCGCCGTGCCACCGCGACGCTCGGCATCATTTTCTGCGAGGCTTTGGCATAAATTGCCAAACGCAGCCATCCGGCACGACGGTGCCCGACGACCCATGTAGCCAGCCGCCGAGGACGTGAAGAGAGAGGCCGCGAGATGGACTGATGGCCTCGCCTGTCACCCGGTTCAAGCTACTGCAGCACGGTGACCTTACGGCTCACGGCGAACCCATCGCCGATGACACGCACGATGTATAGGCCACTGGAGAGCACGTCTCCATCGATGCGAAGCGAGGTCGGCTGATGGGCCGGGACCGGGCCGCGATGCAGTGTGGCCACGCGCCGCCCAAGTACGTCGTACAGCATAGCTTCAACCTGCTGGGGGTGAGTCACCGTCAGCGTTAGCGTCGCCGATTCGTGGAAGGGGTTGGGGGCAGGCCGTGTCAGTTCGTACGGCGACGCCGCCGTCACCTGTACCGCCACGACGGGGCTCAGCGAGGCCGTCCCATCGGTATCCACTTGGCGAAGGCGGAATCGGTGTGTACCCGTGATGAGCCCGGACGTGGTAAAGGCGTAGCGTTGCGGTTGCGACGTAGTGCCGTGGCCCTCGACGAAAGCACGTGTTACGAAGTCGCCATCCATGGCGTGCTGCACCTCGAAGCCTGCGTTGTTGGTTTCACCGGCTGTGGCCCAACGGAGGTGGGCGGCTTCCCCATCGATCATGGCCCAAAAGCCCGAGAGCTGGACCGGCATGGCCGTGTCGTTTGTCGATCCCGGTGATGGCAGCATGCCCTCTGTCCCCGCAGCCGTAGCGGTGGGCAGCGTCCCTTGCTGGAACCCAATGGCTGTGCTGCCGAGCGATGCGTTCAAGTCGTCGGTCGACGTCGAGGACGAGTTCGGCTGCGCGGTGTAGCTGTAGTCGTCGGCGGCCGAGCGGGTTGTCCGGGATGCGGGGCACGCGCTAGCGTGCTGGTCGCTGTCAACGTCATACTGGTAGTCGAACAGCTCCCGGCCGGATGGGTCGCGCAACACAACGAGGCCCGCTCCGTCCGCGAGCCGGTCGACCGCCGTCTTTGAAAAGCGTTGATCGACGCTGTCATCAGGAAGGCCCGCGCCGCCCAGCACAAAGAAGCCGATGCCATCGTGGTCGTTGGCAAGGGGGGCGTTCGTGTGGATGGCCTCGGTGAAGGCATGCACGGCCTGCCCGTCCGAGCAGGTATAAACGTCCACCGTGTGGCCATCCAGCAGATACCCTGCGGGCCCGGCCAGCTCGATGAACTCATCGTCATCCTCTGCGCTGGTTTCGGCGGTGCGGGTATCCATTTCGTTGATCCACGCGGCGGCTGCCGGGGACGAGGGCGCGCTGTCGAGCCCGTCGAGGGTCATCGTGCCCGTCGCCTGCGGGTCGAGGAAGTCACGCACGCGAGCGCCCCCATCGCCCAGGTCCCAGATGTGGCTGAGCTTCGGGAAGACGACCGTGGCTGCATTGTCATCGCCGCCAGGCCCCGAACAGGCATTCAGGTCGATCGACCATGCACCGCGCAGGTGACCGATCACGCGATGGTTGATGTCGAAGAGCGGGGCGCCCGACGACCCCCCTTCCACTGTGCCGCGGTCCAGAGTAGATAGCCACCGCGCGCCCAGGTCCGTGAGCGGATCGCCCTCCAGCGCCATCTTGCGAACGGCGCCGCCAGGATGGCTCGGGGTCATGCTGGCAGTCGACCCGGCCTCGTCGATGGCCCACCCTGCATAATAAGCCTGATACGAGGCTGGAAGGGGGTTAACGAGCTCCAGTAAGGCAAAGTCCTCCCGCCAGCCAGAGTGGGCGGCGCGCACCACCACGCCCGCCATCGTTTGCTTTGGGGGCGCATCGGTTGGGTTGGCGCATGTTGGGCTTGCGTAATTGAAGTGGACGAGCCAGTTCAATGTATCGCCCACGGCCGGCGTGCCGCAGTGATGTGCCGTGAGGATGTATGGCGTGAGATCCTCCGACGTGTTGTTGAGCAGCACGCCTGAGCACGCGCTGCCGCCCCGGTCGATGAGCACGGTAGCCCGGGCTTCGAGGCGCCAGGGATCCCCCTCGGGGCACGCTGTATTGATGCTGCACGAGAGCGCCGTAGGCTCGTACGCTGTGGATTTCACGCTGGCGGCTACGAGAGGCGGTGGGGCGTGCGCCTGCGTCACCGTCTCTACGCGGACCCGACCGGGGAAAGACGCATGAGGCGGCTCGTAGTATTCAAGCACGACCTCAGGGCCGGGTGTCAGCGCTGTGGCGAAGCCGCCATGGGGGGTGTGGTTGGCCGCCGTAAAGGCACCGTGCACGACGCGCCGGTCGGGATCATATACGAAGAACCGGGCACCGTGCGGCAGGCGAAATTGATCGTACGACAGACGTAGGGCGCGTGCGCCCTCGGCCTGAACACGAACGTACCAGACTGCGCCACCGTCGGGGTGATCGCGGCGCGTACCCTGCGCGCGCACGTCGATGCGGGCGGGCACGCGGGCCCCATACTGGGCAGGAAGAAACTGCACGCCACGGGCTGATTCCGCAGGGGAGGGCGGCAAGGCATTCCCCGCTCTGGGAGCAGCCTCGTCAAGGCGTACGGTCGCTACAGCGGAAGTGGCATCAAGGCCCAGGGGGGGACCGGGCTGCTCAACCTGCGCAACCACGGCGCTGGGGGCAAGGATGAGGACGATAAGGCCTATGGACCGCAGGAGTATGGACCGGGGGAGAACGGAGAATGACACGATGCTAGCAGGCTGCTCGCGGAGGACGGGACCGAGGCGTCCGGTGCGGGCAGCCACAGAATCGAACGCGTGCTGCCTAAGAAGAGGGTAAGCACCGGGCATAGTGGGTTATCGGTGCGTGCCCGGCGAACTTAAGGTGCCGGCCCAGTACGGCTGCGTCCGTCTATCGCCGCGCAAGCAAGGCCTCATTTTTGCTTTTGGTATGTCCGCATTGTGCTCCCGGCTATATTCTCTTTCATCCTCACTTCTCGACTCATGCAGCGCGACAAGCCAGGTATGGCCTTCAACATGAATCCCGACGCCGATCAAGATGTCGATTTTTCGCTTCGTGGCGAAATGCGCCCCCGAATCAGTTTTCCCCCGCTTCCGCACACGGTAGAGAGCGTATCGTCACTGCTTTCGGAAATGGGCGTCGAGCCCAATACGCTCCAGCTAGCCAAGATTGTTGACTCCGACCCCATGGTCGCGGCGTCCGTGTTGCGCCGGATCAACTCCGCGTACTACGGCGTGCGGCGCCGCATCGCTAGCGTGCAGAAGGCCGTGATGCTGCTCGGTTTCTTGGAGGTGGCCAACCTGGTATTGACGGCCGGTATGGAGCAGTTGGAAGAGACCCTTTGCCCGGAGGAGCACTCCGACGCCTTTGAACGCATCATGCGGACGTGCATCGGGACGGCGCAGTACGCTCGCGAACTGGCCGCTCACTTACACCTTCCGTCAGAAGGCCAGGCCTTTACGGCGGGACTGCTGCATGCGGCGGGACGGCTCATCATGCTTCACAATGACCCGAAGGCCTATGAGGCCCTTTGGGAAGCCGAGGGCGATCTGCCCTCGCGCGAGGCCGAGCATGAAGCCTTCGGCATCGACCATGCGCGCTTGGGTGCCGTGGCCGCTGATGAGTGGAAATTGCCCGGGGTGCTCATCAAAGCGATTCGCTATTACCCAACCCCTGAAAAGCTCGATGACGACGACCACCGACTCGTTGCCCGCCTGGTGGCCGCTGCAGCCTCGGCCGTCAGCGATATGCAACTGGCGCGCGACGTTGAGGCAGAACGTGAGTACACGCCGACACAAGAGCTGGCGGAACTCGCTGAGGAGGTCGGCACTGAGCTCGAGCCGTTGGGGGCATTCATCGAGAAAAAGCGCCCGCGCATCCGGAGTTATGTTGATACGATGCTGCAGTACTGAGACGGGTGCACGTCCCCTGTTTCGGCAGCTGACACGTACAACTGACACGTACAACTG
>CAYFQN010000091.1:0-1219 GCA_964345285.1 uncultured Rhodothermales bacterium | reverse complement strand
CTGACACGTACAACTGACACGTACAACTGGCCCATGCAACTGGCCAAGTCCATCCCCCAGCAACACGCTCTACAAAAGCCCGGCATCTGTCGGGCTTTTTCTATGGGCCGGGCACTCGGGTTGCCCCCTCCCAGCGTGGCCGCGATGCCATAGCGTGGCCGCGATGGTATGGGGAAAGGCAGGCGACCGGTGCGTAAGCACGTGCGAAGTCAAAAAACCCGCACCGGGTGCAGTGCGGGTGAAGGAGAAGAAAAAATAGGTTGGCGCGGAGACGGCGTCAGTCGGGGGCAGAGAGCTCTTCGGTCAGGCGGCCGCGCAGCGTCAGCAGAATCTTGCCTAGGATTTGTGAGATGCGGGCCTCGGTAAGGTCCAAGATCTCGCCGATTTCGCGCAGCGTAAGGTTCTCTGTGTAGTACAGGCCGAGAATCGTCTGCTGGCGCTCGGGGAGCGTCGTCACCACGTCCTCCACAAAGCCGATGAGCGACTCGTGCTCGATGCGGTCGAAGCCGCGGTCGCTGTCCTCGTTCACCAGCGTGTCGAGTACGGTGTGGCTATCGCTGTCTCCCCCGACCGGGTTGTACAGCGACAGCGAGAAGCGCCGCTGGGCTTCTGTGAGGAGGCGATGATACTCGGAGAGCGAGATGCCCATAAAGTCCGCCACGTCCTGGTTTTGCGGCTCGCGGCCCATCATCTGGCGAAGCTGCTCGGCAGCGTGCTGAGCTTCTGCAATCTTCTTTCGCTTCCCGCGCGAGAGCACATCGATAGAGCGGAGATAGTCGATGAGCGCGCCCTGCACGCGGCGGTAGGCATGCGTGACAAACTTGGCGCCCCGGTCGGGGTCATAGGTGTCCAACGCTTGAAGGAGGCCGATCAGGCCGGAGCTTTCCAGGTCATCGTGCGAGGCTAGGATGTGATCGGGGACGTTGATGCGGCCGATCAGCGAGCGGACGAGCGGCACGGAGGCCACCACGACGGCTTCCCGGTTTTCGGGCGTCGGGTCGTCCAAGTATCGCTCAACGAGATGTTGTAGATCTTCAGGCATGGGAAAAGGCGATCATGTCGTCAGATGAGCGGGGGAGAAGGGCAGGCCCCGCTTAGGCCGTGGTTTGGGCTACGGAGTTGGTTGGGGGGGAGGCGGCTTGCTCCTCCTGTGGCGCCCGGTCGGGGGCGGCGTCGGCAGCGGCGGCGGCATTGTCAGCGGG
Organism: uncultured Rhodothermales bacterium; assembly: GCA_964345285.1. Taxonomy (GTDB): domain Bacteria; phylum Bacteroidota; class Rhodothermia; order Rhodothermales; family Salinibacteraceae; genus JAAAPH01. The sequence continues at coordinate 17 of CAYFQN010000091.1, read as the reverse complement.
AGGGGCCTCAGCGGGAG
>CAYFQN010000090.1:0-12135 GCA_964345285.1 uncultured Rhodothermales bacterium | reverse complement strand
CTGCGCGCTCAGCAGGTGCGACGGCGCCAGTACGTGCTGGTCAGCAGAGATGCAGGTGCCACGTCCCGCTCCCCCGAGCGTGTAATGATGACGGGGTTCGTGGTGGATGCCCGCACCAGCGAGGTGCTGCCGGGCGCACACATCTACCTCACCGCGCTGCAGGTGGGAACGACGACCAACCGCGCCGGCTACTTCGCGTTTCCGGCACTTCCACCGGGCACGTATGACGCGCGCATCTCTTTTCTAGGTTATCGCGTGCAGGACACGACCCTCACAGCAGGAGGAGGGGCAACGCGCATCGCCCTGACGCCGCGCACGCTCGAATCGGGCGGCGTGCTCATCGAAGGCGTCGTCGGCGGTGAAGAGCAGAAGCGCATGCCGGGCATGCTCTCGGTGCAGCTCGACCAGCTCAACCGGATGCCGTCGCTGGGGGAGCAGGACCTCTTCCAAGTACTGCAGTGGACGCCAGGCATCCGCAAGTCGGGCATGATCAACGGCGGGCTCAGCGTGCGCGGTGGGCAGCCGGATCAGAACTTGTATCTGCTCGATGGGGCGCCCATCTACCACCCGTGGCACGCGTTTAGCCTGGTGTCCACGTTTCAGACGGGCACGCTCAAGTCGAGCAACCTATATCGCAGCGCATTTCCGGCCGAGCATGGCGGGCGGCTCTCCTCGGTGCTCGACGCGAAGATGAAGGACGGCAACCGTGCTGCGCCCCACGCCGAAGTCGCCCTCAGTGTGCTCAGCGGTCGCTTCCGGATCGAAAGCCCCATCACACCGGACGTCTCGTTCATGCTCTCGGGGCGCCGCTCGTACCTCGACATGCTCATTGGGCGGACGCATCCGGTGCAGGATGCGTCGGGTCGGCGCGACACGCTGCGGACGGGCTACTACTTTTACGACATGAGTGCGAAGCTGGCAGCCCGCCTCAACGACCGGCACCGCGTGTCCATCAGCCACTATCGCGGCCGCGACGACCTCGACCTACGCCTGCCCTTTGACCTGTCGCTTGACTTCTCGTCGTGGCTGCGCCCGGCGGATCTTTTCTTCGAGGTCCAGCAGCGGTGGGAAAACCGGGTATACAGCCTCCAGCATCAGTACCTGCGCTCCGACCGGCTGTTCGTCACCACGACGGCGTACCGCTCGGGATATGAAGCGCGCGAGGGGTCGTTCGTGCAGCCTACGACGACGGCGTCCCTCACGTCGGAGTACGACGTCGACCTGCGCGATGTGGGCCTTAAGGTGAATGCCGACTACTACCACTCGGTAGCGCATGAGGTGCAGATGGGCATACGCTTCTCGCATCAGCGCTTCGGGAGCACGTTGGTGTCCGGTTTGCAGCGCTCGCGGGCCGCCTCCGACTCGACCCGGCAGGGCAGCCAGTTGGATGCGATGAAGCTGGTGGGGTACGTGCAGGATACGTGGAAGCCGGCGCCACGGTGGGAGGTGCAGCCCGGCCTGCGGCTCAGCTACTTCAGTGGCGGGTCTTATGTCCACCTGCGCCCCCGCCTGAATGCGCGCTACACGGTGCACCCGGACTATCTGGTGCTGCGGGCCGGGGGCGGCGCCCATGCCCAGTACCTGCATCGGCTGCGCGACCGGTACTCGCTGGCGTACGATCTCGTGTCCAGCCGCTGGGTGCCATCCAGCCCGCGCGTACGTCCAGCCACCAGTTGGCAGGTATCGTTCGGCATGCAAAGCAGCCCCGTGCCCACGCTCACGTTAGAAGCGACGGCCTACAGCCGCTACGCGCAGAACGTCCTTATTCCCGAAGACATCTATCGCACGAAGGACGGGTTGGAGGGGCCGGGCATCGAGGTGGGCGCGCTCCGGGGCCAGTACACGGCCACCAATGAGCGAGCTTGGGGCGGCGAGGTGAGCGCGCTGGTTGAGCGCGGGCCATGGCGCGTGCAAGTCGGGATGGCGAGTGCGCGCACCTGGGTAGCGGCGCCCCCACTGGAGGGGGGCGGCCTGCGCCCTGCCGACCTGGACATGCCGTTTTCTGTGCGCGGTGGCATCAACTGGCAGCAGGGTGCGTGGGAGGTAGCCCTCGCCGCAGAGGGGCGCAGTGGCTATCCACAGTCCGAGCCCGTTGCGCGCTACGAACTGGGCGATCCGCTAGATCAAGAACCCGTTACGTACCTGTACCGCCCTCAGGTTAACAATGGCCGGCTCCCGCCGTACGCGCGCCTTGATGCGGCGCTCGGGTATCGCTTCCAGTGGCTCACGGCCCGCTGGCGCGCCAAGCTTAGCATCTACAACATTACGAACCGCCGCAACATCGTAAGCCGCCGGTACGAGCCCCAAGAGGGCACCGTGCGCGTCGATGACCGGCGCGGGCTGCCATTGCTGCCGCTCATCGAATTGGAGATGACGCTATGAGCAGTCCAGCGCACCATCGTGGGCAGATGGCGTTGAGCGTCCTCCTGCTGGCAGGCGTTCTCTTCCTGCTAGCGCGGTGCGACCTAACGAGCCCGGTGGACAATCGGCCTTTCGTCGTCGAGGCGTTCCTCCAGACGGGGGCGCCGCTTACGCCCGTCACGCTGCGGACGACCCGGGCGCTGGATGCCCCGGTGGGAGACGCGAGCGCGCCCGCCACCGGAGCCGAGGTCTCGCTTCAACTTGGCAGCCAGCAGATCACGTTTCAGCCGGTGGACAGCGTGCCAGGCCAGTATGCGCCCGAGCAGGTCGTCACTGTGCCACCGCGCGCGCCATTCGAGATGGCGGTGCGGTGGGCAGGCCGCACGGCCACGGCAAGCGGACGTACGCCGCCGCCGATCGATATCGAATCGGCCAAGGTCACCGTGCCGCCTGAGCCCGTGCAAGCCATCCTGGTCGATTCGTTGCGGCGCGACTCGCTCGACATCCCTGCCGAGCAGGGCTACCTCTACCCGATCGACGTAACCGTGACCTGGCAGACCGACTTCCCGGAGACGGGCGCGGACAGTACGTATTGGATTCGCGCGCAGCTTCGGCCGTTCACAGACTTCTCGTCGACCGTTGTCGACTTCTTCCTGCAGCCGGAAGAGGTCTTCCGCGAGCAGGCGTTGAGCCGGGGGGGCAACCGGCGCCGCTGGACAGGCGTGTACGCCGTGCCGGTCGCATCGCGGACTGCGCCCCTCCCGGCCCATCAAATGCGCGTGTCGCTCGTGCGCAGCAACGCCGCGTACGCCGCGTTTGCTAGCAGCCGCCGCGACCCGGACCGGCGAGAACCCATCTCCAACGTGCGCGGCGCGGTGGGCATTGCCGCGGGCGTGGCGGTCGACTCTGTGCGCATCCCGGTAGACACGGCTGGGGGCACGCTCGAATCCGCCGGGGGCAATGCTCGTAGCAGTCCATGACGCACCCTCTTTTGTACGCCAACCGATAGCGGATGAGCGAACCCTCCGACCGACCGCCTCAGGGCGGTACCATCACCAAGCTGACGGCTCAGAAGAATAACCCCGACCGGGTGTCCGTCTTCGTGGATGGCGCGTTCGCCTTCGGTGTGCATCAGGACCTGGTGCTCGAACACCGCCTGCACGCCGGGCGCGAGTTGTCCGCTGCCGAATGGCAATCCATCATCGAGGACGATCGCGTTGCCAAGGCGAAGGCGCGAGCCCTCGACTACCTGGCGCACAAGCCGCGCACGGTCACTGAGGTGCGCCGCAAGTTGCGTGAGAAGGACTATCCGGATCCCATCATCGAGACGGTGATTGAACGCCTGCACGAGCTCAACTATCTCGACGATGCCCACTACGCTGAGCAGTATGTGGCGCGCCGGTTCTCACACAAAGGGTACGGCCCCGTGCGCATCCGGCAGGAGCTGCGTAAACGCGGCATCGACCGGCCCCTGGCCGAGTCGGCCGTCGAGGACTTCTTCGAGGACGAGAGCACGCTGGAGGCCGCGCGCGAGAAGGCAGAAAAGCGATGGCCGCGCATCGCCCGCGAGGATGACGCCCGCAAGCGGCGCGACAAGCTGTACCGGTACCTCAAGCGCCGTGGCTACACGTACGATACCATCCGCGTTGTGATTGACGAAATGGAAGCCCACCACGAAGAAGCCCACCACGAATAAGTGCCTGATTCCTCTCGCCCGGACTCCCCTCCAGAACGCCCCTCTGCGCCGCCTGCCCGGCACGAGGCGCGCTCCGAACCGCCGCTGCGCCTGGATCCGGTGCGGACCGAGCCGCCGGCCCGTCCACCTGGGAGCAGCCAGTGGTCGCTCGACCGCATCATCCGCCTGCTGATCACAGGGGCGGGCATAGCGATCGCCGCGTGGCTGATGTGGTACTTCGGCGGGCTCATCATCTACTTGGGGGTGGGCGGCGTGCTGGCGTACCTGCTCCGCCCGTTTGTGGACCGCGTGCAGGGGGGTGGGATCGGACGCGTACCGGCCATCATCGTAACCTTTGCGCTGCTCTTCGGCGCCATCGCCGTGCTCATTACGTACATCGTGCCGTTCGTCGCGCAACAGGTGGGCGACCTGTCGCAAGTCGTCACTGTCGACGCTGCCCAGCAGGTTGCCAACTATGTTGAGGAACGCCTGCAACTGCTGTTTCCAATCGAAGAGGGCGCCGTGGTGCAGGGCGTGCGCGAGGCCATCAACGTGCTGACACGCGGCGGCGTAGCGGGCGGCGATCGCGTGGCGGAGACCGTATCATCTGTCGTCGCCCTCTTCACCAACATCTTCTACGCACTGCTCGTCATTCCCTTCGTCACGTTCTTCTTCCTGAAAGACGGCGTGCAGATTCGCCGGACGCTGCTCCGCCTCGTGCCGAACCGCTACTTCGAGATTACGCTGGCCATCATCGACAAGGTGGAGCGCAACATCGGACGCTACTTCCGGGCGCTCCTCGTGCAGTGCTTTTCGGTGGCCGTCGTCGCCTCGCTGATGCTGTACCTCATTGGGCTGGACAGCGCGCTGTCTGTTGGCATCTTCACCGGGCTGGCCAACACGATTCCGTACTTCGGCCCGTTCCTGGGCTTCCTGGCGGGCACGCTCGTCGGCGTCGCACAGACTGGTGATCTGTCGCTCGTGCTCGGCGTGTTCGCGGCCATGGCGGTGACGCAGGTTTCCGACAACTTGTTGTTTCAACCGCTCATCTTTTCGCGGGCCACCCGAGCGCACCCGATGGTCATCCTGTTCGTCGTGCTCATCGGCGCGCAGTTGGCCGGGATCATCGGGATGCTGGTCGCCATTCCGATGGCAACGACGATCCGCGTCGTGGCAGAGCAAATCGCATGGAGCCTGCGCAACTATCGCATCATGCGCGCCCGCTCGTGAGTGCGGGCCCTCCTCTTTACCTCACCCATTGCCCCCTGATTTATGCTTGACGGTTCCCTGTCCGATACCGCGCTGCAAGAAGCCGTCGCCGCGGTGCGCCATCGCGTGGAGGCCACCCCGCACGTCGCGCTTATTCTCGGCTCCGGGCTTGGCGCTCTGGCCGACGATGCAGAAGACGCGACCATCGTCCCGGCCACGGACGTGCCGGGCTATCCGCCATCCACCGTTGCAGGACACGACGGGCAGCTCGTGTTCGGTACGCTGGAGGGCACAGACGTTGTGTTCGTGCAGGGGCGCGTCCATTTCTACGAAGGCTACCCCGTGCAGCGCGTCACCTTTCCCGTGCGCCTCGTGCACGCCCTAGGGGCCCATCGGCTGCTCGTGACCAACTCGGCCGGCGGCATCAATCGGACGTTTGACCCCGGGACGCTCATGTTCATCACCGATCATATCAATTGGACGTTCGCCAGCCCACTCGCGGGGCAGGCGACGCCGCCGCGCGCTGGCTCCGGTGAGGCAGAGGCCACACAGGCACCGTACTACGACCCGGACTGGACGGCGAAGGCACAGGCCACCGCCCGGGCGCACGGCATCCCGACGCGAGAGGGCGTGTACATCTGGGCGAAGGGGCCGAGCTACGAGACGAAAGCCGAGATCCGCGCCTTCGCGCACGTGGGCGCTGACGCCGTGGGGATGAGTACCGTGCCCGAAGTGATCCAGGCGCGCCAACTAGAGATGTCCGTCCTCGGCATCTCCACGATCACCAATCCCGCTGCGGGCTTGGGCGCCGAGCCGCTCGACCATGACGACGTGTTAGCTGTCGGCGATCGGGTGCGCAGTCGGTTAGCCCAACTCGTGCGCGGCATCCTGCGCGAGACGGTGTGACTGCTACGCGATCGAAGGGGCCGGGGAATGGGAGAATAACGGAACACGCAGCCCGCAGCAGAACTTCCCTGCACATCGCCGATACATCGTAAAGCCATTTTACACCGCCCATGCTTTTCCTCCCCCCGCTTTCCTCTTTCGCAGCATGATTCCCATTGTCAACTACGCGGACCGCGCGGAGCATCTGGAGGCCGTCCTCGGGCGCAGCGCGTCGTTTAGCCCCGAGGTGGACGCCACCGTGCGCGACATTCTCGACGCTGTACAGCAGCGTGGCGACGCCGCCGCGCTCGACTTCACCGAGCGCTTCGACGGCGTCCGCCCTAATCCGGTGAAAGTGCCCGTGCCCGAGCTCGAAGCGGCCGCAGATGCCATGGACGACGCGCTCCGCCGCATCATCGACACAGCCGAAGGCAACATCCGCCGCTACCACGCGCGGCAGGTGCAGCAATCCTGGTTCATGGACGATGGCGACGGCGTGCTGCTCGGTCAGCGCGTCGTGCCAATGGAACGCGTCGGGCTGTATGTGCCGGGTGGAACGGCCTTCTACCCGTCGAGCCTGCTTATGAATGCGATCCCGGCGCAGGTGGCCGGCGTCGAGGAGATCCACCTTGTCTCGCCGCCCCAGGCCGATGGGCGCCCGCATCCCCTCGTGATGGCCACGGCGCACTTCCTCGGGCTGGAGCACGTGTACGCCATCGGCGGCGCGCAGGCGGTCGGTGCGCTCGCGTTCGGCACCGAGTCCGTCGCCTCCGTCGACAAGATCGTGGGGCCAGGAAATGCGTACGTGGCGGCGGCGAAGAAGCAGGTGTTCGGCCCCGTGGACATCGACTCGGTGGCAGGGCCGAGCGAGATCGGCATTCTGGCCGATCAGACCGCTGACGCGGAGTTCGTCGCCGCCGATTTGCTGTCGCAGGCCGAGCATGACGTGCGCGCCTCGGCGCTGCTCGTCACGCCGCACCGTCCGCTCGCCAACGCCGTGCAGGAGCACGTTTCGCGCATGGTGCCCGACCTGCCGCGCCGCGAGGTCATCGAGCCCGCACTGGCCGATTATGGCGCGTGCATCGTGACAGAGACGATGGACCAGGCGGTGGCCATGATCAACGAGTTGGCTGTAGAGCACCTGGAACTCATCGTCGACGACCCGTGGCAGATGATGACGCGCATCCGCCACGCCGGCGCCATCTTCCTCGGGCCGTACTCATCCGAGCCGGTGGGCGATTACTTCGCGGGGCCAAATCACGTACTGCCGACCGGGGGGACGGCGCGCTATGCCTCTGCCCTGAACGTCGACGACTTCATCCGCAAGCAGTCGATCATCAGCTATACGGAGGAGCGCCTCATGGAGACGGGGGCCGACATCGCTGCCTTCGCCGACGCGGAAGACCTGCAGGCTCACGCCGAAGCCATTCGCGTGCGGCTCCGCCGCAATGAAAGCGCCTAATTCTGTGAGTTTCGTGTGGGGGCTTGTGTGCAATCCGTTCCGCCGTGTATCATGGTAGTCCGCCGTTGCAAGGCGCTCCCCGCAGCGGGGCCTCCACGAACTTGACCACCTGCGTTACGCCTGATATGTCTGCCGTAGATACCTCTGCCGGTTCCGCTACCATCGACCAACTCCTCGACCGCATTCGACCGGCCGTGCGGGGCGAGCATGCCTACATCGTAGGGGCGCCGGACCATGTGGAGGTCAAGCTCAATCAGAACGAAAGCCCGTTCGACTTGCCGCCGGAGCTGAAGGAGGCGATTGCCGCCGCGGCGGCTGAGGTGCCGTTCAACCGCTACCCGAACGAGCAGCCGCACGAACTGCGCCAGGCCCTGGCCGAGTACAACGACGTCGATGCCGAGAGCATCATTGTTGGCAACGGCTCCAACGAGCTGACGTACACGTTCGGCATGGCGCTCATCGACCCGGGGACGCCCGTCGTGCTGCCGACGCCCATGTTCTCGCTGTACGAGAAGGTCGTTCGCCTGGCCGATGGCAACCTCACCAGCGTTCCGCCCCGTTCGGATCTGAGCTTCGACACGGAAGCCATCATCGACGCCATCCAGGCCAGCGATCCGGCGCTGACGGTGATCACGTCGCCCAACAACCCGACAGGGCTGGCCATGCCGTTGGGCGACATCGAGCGGATCGTACGCGCCGCGGACGGCTTCGTCGTCGTGGACGAGGCGTACGTCGAGTTTAATCCGGAGGGCAGTGCGCTTCGGCTGATGCAGGACCACCCCAACGTGATCGTGCTGCGGACGTTCTCGAAGGCGTACGGGCTGGCCGGTCTGCGCATCGGCTATCTGATTGCGCACCCGACGGTGGCACGCGAGATTATGAAAGCGCGGCTGCCCTTCATGGTGGACCGCCTCGCCGAGATCACCGCACTTAAGCTGATCGAGCGGCCCGGGTTGCTGCAGGATCGGGTCGAGACGATGCGCGCGGCGCGGCGCGATCTCGCCAAGGCCTTGCGCGCGATGGACGGCGTGGACGTCGTGCCATCGCACGCCAACTTTGTCCTCTTCCGTACAGACTGGCCCGCGTCGGCGTTGCAAGCCGCGCTGGCCGACCGCGGCGTCCTCATTCGCGACATGAGCGGATACGACGCCCTAGCACATCACGTGCGGGTCAACGTCGGCACGCCGAGCGAGAACAAGGCGTTTCTGGCCGCGTTGGAGGACACGCTGTACGATGACGAGGGGGCCTGATCCGGCTCAGGCGCATCCACTCCTCGCACGTTTTCTGCACGTTCGCACCCCTCTGCGGGACTCTTCCACTTACTGCCGTACTGTACACCGCAATGGATTTCATTCAAGTTGACATCATCGGACTTTCGACGAGCCCATCCAGCGGCGGTGCCTATGCGCTGGTGCTCGGTGAAATCGATGGGAATCGTCGCTTGCCCATTATTATTGGGGCATTCGAGGCCCAAGCCATTGCGCTGGAGCTCGAGAAAATCCAGCCGCCCCGTCCCATGACGCATGACTTGCTGCGGGACACGTTTGAGGCGGTGAGCATCGACGTCTCTGAGGTCGTGATTGATGAGCTCCGCGAAGGGACGTTCTTTGCCAAAGTGCGGTACCAGCACGACGGTGAGGACCACCAACTTGACTCCCGGCCGAGCGACGCGGTTGCTCTCGCTGTACGGGTAGACGCGCCCATCTACGTAGCCCCCGACGTCCTCGACGAAGCGGGCATTGCCGCCGACGAGGAAGATGTCTCCGCGCTCACTGAGGCGGAGTCCACTGGCGAGGAAGAGGAAGAGAGCCGCCCGCTGTCGCGCCTGCAGCGCATGGAAAACGAACTCGAAAAGGCCGTCGAGGAGGAGGACTATGAGAAAGCGGCCGAACTGCGCGACGAGATCGAGGCGCTCAAGCGCGAGCAAAGCCAAAACTGACGCTGCTACCCCCCATCAGCCGGCGCACCGCGTGTTGGCACACTAGCGTACGATGAAGGCGAGGCCCCAGTGGACACCACCCACTGACGGCTTCGCCTTTTTTGTGCCGGGACGCCGAGCCGTGCCGCGGATCGCTCGCTGCCGGTGCCATCATTAATCCGCTCACCAGCACCTTGACCTCATGAGTCAGTCGCCCTCGACGCTACCCGCCGTGCACCGCGTCCCCTTCGCAGACATGCAGCGGGTTCCGGCGCTCTTTACCGACTACTGTACAAACTTCGACGCCGTCGCCGACTTTTACGCGGGGGACTTCCGCGCGCCTGCAGACCGCGCAGCGGCGGCTGAGCGGGCGGCCTCGTACACGCGCGACCGCGGCTCGCTGGCCGATGTGCTCCTGGAGCAGAACGAACGGTGGGGGGAGGCTGATGCTGTGCGCGCCAACATCAACGCCCTCCGCCAGCCTGACACCGTAGCGGTGGTAACCGGTCAGCAGGTCGGGCTGCTGACGGGGCCGCTCTACACGATCTACAAAACAATCACGGCGCTGCAACTGGCCGACCAACTGGCCGATGAAACAGGCCGCCCGGTGGTCCCCGTCTTCTGGATGGCGGGTGAGGATCATGACTTTGAGGAGGTGGCCCACACGCACGTCTTGCAGCACAATAACCTCGTCGAACTCGCGTACGAGGCGCCGACGAGTTCTGACGAGAACCTGGGCGCCGTCGGGCGGCTCGAACTCACCGAGCAGATCACGGCTGTGCTGGACGAACTGGATGAGACGCTGCCATCGTCCGATTTTAAGCTGCGGCTCATGCAGGATGTGCGCGCCGCCTACCAGCCGGGCACCACGCTGGCGGACGCCTTCGGGCGGCTCCTCCGCGCGCTCTTTCCGGACACCGGGCTCGTGCTCATGTCCTCCGACGATGCGCGCCTAAAGCAGCTGGCGACGCCCCTCTTCCGCCGCGAACTCACCGACTACGCCGAGGCGTACGGGCGCATCGAGGCGACGAGTGACGTGCTGGAGCGCGACTACCACGCGCAGGTCCACGCCCGCCCGACCAACCTGTTTTGGCTTGAGGCCTCCCGCCGCCTCCCTATCGACGCCCGAGACGACGGCTCGTTCGTGCTGCGCGGTACCGGGCGCACGTTTACCGAAGCCGAGTTGCTAGACCGGCTCGACGCGCACCCTGAGGCGTTCAGCCCCAATGTGGTGCTGCGCCCGCTCATGCAAGACGCGCTGCTTCCCACGGCCGCCTACGTGGCCGGGCCGGGTGAGGTCTCGTACTTCGCCCAGTACCGCGGCGTATACGACTGGGCCGAGATCCCCATGCCCATCATCTACCCGCGCGCCAGCGTCTCACTCGTCGAGTCGAAGGTCGAAAAGGTGCTCGACAAGTTCGACCTGTCGGTGGCGGACCTGGTCGAGGGCGTCGATGCCCTCTTCCAGCGCGTCGTCCTCGACGCGATGGAGGTCGACGTCGAGGGCGTCTTCGAGGACGTAATGCGGTCGCTCCACCAGGCGATTAATGAACTGAAACCGACGGTGGAAGCGGTCGATTCAACGCTGGCGCGGTCGGCCGAGGCGACGCGGGCGGCCCTCATGAACGAGATGGAGGCGTTCAAGAGCCGGGTCGTGCGGGCCGAGAAGAACAACCAGGACGAGGTGCGCGCCCAGATCGAGAAAGCGCATGCCAATCTGGTGCCCGGCGGCACGTTGCAGGAGCGGGTGGTGTCAGTCCTGTACTTCCTCAACAAGTATAGCCCGGAGCTACTCGCCGAGCTGCGCGTCGCGCTCGACGTGGACACCACGGAGCACCAAGTCGTTTCGCTCTGACCCCGTTCGGACTCAGCCAATCGGACTCCCGAGGATGTGATGCAGCTTGAGCACGACGCGACATCGATCTTCAGCCCGTTGATAGAACACGCCATCGAACTGGCTGCGCAGTGGCACGACGGCGTCTACCGCAAGAGCTGCTGGCGCGATCCAGCGTTCGAAACGCCCTCCGACGGGGCCGTGCAAGCCCCGGTGATGGCACACGTCACGACGGTGGCGATGCTTGTGCAGCGGGCCGGCTGGGACGAAGCTACCGTGGCGGCCGCGTACCTGCACGACGTGATCGAGGACATGAACCAGCATGGTCAGCACCTGCGCCGCGACCAGTTGCGCGAGGCCCTAGGCGTTGAGGTGGCGGCCATTGTCGATGGTGTTACGGAAAACAAGTACGATGCCGAGGGCCACGTGCGGCCATGGCGGGCCCGCAAGGAGGATTACGTGGAGCAGTTGCGGGTCGGCCGGGTCGAAGCGATGGCGATCAGCCTGGCCGACAAGCTGCACAACCTGTGGACGATGAATCAGGGCCTGGAGCAGGGCGACGACATCTTCTCGCACGGCCCCAACCGGCGGGGGCTCAGTGCCGGTCCTGCGCAGCAGCGGTGGTTTCACCGCGCCGTGCTCGACGCCGCATCGGCTCACCAGGACGACCGTCTCGCTCCGCTTCGGGCGCGGCTCGAACAGGAGATCGAGCGGTTCGAAACGATGACTGCAGCTGGATAAAGGAGGCATCGAGGCACTGATATACATTGATAGACTGCGAGCGTAAGTTA
>CAYFQN010000089.1:0-12457 GCA_964345285.1 uncultured Rhodothermales bacterium | reverse complement strand
CGGCCCGCCTGCCGCGGACGTGTCCGAGCTGTGGATCGGCCAACCTAAGTCAGTTAGGCACCGGCACGCAGCGCGTCGAGGAAGAGCTGGCCGAGGTCTTTCCCGAGGCCGCCGTCCTCCGGATGGACCGCGACACGACGAGCCGCAAGAACGCGCACCACGACATCCTGCACCGCTTCGGCGAGGGCCGGGCCGACATCCTCCTGGGCACGCAGATGGTGGCCAAGGGGCTCGACTTCAGCCGCGTCACGCTCGTCGGCGTCGTCAACGCGGACACGGGGCTCCTGCTGCCCGACTTCCGCGCCGAGGAGCGTACGTTCCAGCTGCTCACGCAGGTGGCCGGCCGCGCGGGCCGCGCCGACCTGCGCGGCGACGTCATCCTCCAGACGCGCAACCCGGACGCCCCGGCCATCCAGTTCGCGAAGGAGGGCGACTACGACGGCTTCGCTCGATCCGCGCTGGCCGACCGGCAGGCGCTCCGCTATCCGCCGTTCGGGCACGTGGCCGCTGTCGAGTTTCGCGGGCCGAAGGAGCCGCGCACCGAGCGCCTCGCCGAGCAGTGGACGGGCGCACTCCGCACCCACGCGGGTGACATCGACGTGCTGGGGCCGGAGCCGGCGTTCATCAGCCGGGTGAAGCGGCAGTATCGGTTCCGCACGATCCTAAAAGCTCGCCGCCACCCGCCGATTCAGACGGCCCTCCGCCGCACACGGCAGGCCCAGGGCACGCCGCCAAATGGCTATCATGTCTCCATCGACGTCGATGCGGTGGGGCTGTTGTAGTGCGTGGTGTGGTTAAAGGTCAAGAGTCCTGATGACCGGGGAAACGCCTGGGCGCCATACTGGATTTAGGGACACGCAGGCTCGGGGGCTGCAAAGGCGCCACCGTCTACGGCCTGTACACCGCGTTTCTGACTTCAGTCACGGCATTTCTTCGGTCATGAATCTATCGATTCGCCGCCTCTTCGTCATCGCGGTTGGCCTCCTTATTTTCGGCGGGGGTAGCGCAACGCCGGCGCACGCGCAAGGTGCTTTCATCGGGTCTTGGGCGGGTGCACTGCAGGTCGGCGGCGCCGAGCTCCGCGTCGTCTTTCACATTGAGCAGGCGGAGAGCGGCAGCCTGACGGCGACGATGGATAGTCCCGACCAGGGCGCCACGGGGATTCCAGTATCGCGCGTGGCGGTGGCCGGCGACAGCCTGACGCTGGTAGTGGGTACCATCAGCGGCCGATTCGAAGGGGCACTCACCCCCGAGGATTCCACGATCGAGGGCACGTGGGTGCAGAGCGGACGGTCGTTCCCGCTCACCCTATCGCCCGCCGAGGCATCGGCCTCGGTGCTGCCGGCGCGCCCGCAGCATCCGGAGCCGCCGTTTCCATACGCCACGGAGACGGTGACCTTTCGCAACGCCCAAGCGGACATCACGCTCGCCGGTACGCTTACAGTACCCGACGGCACGGGGCCGCACCCGGCCGTCGTGCTTATCTCTGGCTCTGGGCCACAGAACCGAGACGCCGAGGTGCTAGGCCACAAGCTGTTTCTCGTGCTGGCCGACCATCTGACGCGCCACGGCATCGCCGTGCTGCGCTACGACGAGCGCGGCGTGGGCGTATCGGGGGGATCATATGCAGGTGCCACGTCCGCGGACCTGGCCCGCGATGCCGCGGCCGGTGTGCGTTTTCTGGCGGCACGGCCCGACATCGACGGCGATGCGGTCGGTTTGCTGGGCATGAGCGAAGGCGGCCTCGTGGCGCCGATGGTCCACACGCGCCTTGAGCCCGTCGACTTCCTTGTGCTGATGGCGGGGCCGAGCGTGCCGGGAGACGAAATCCTGGTCGAGCAGAGCGCTCGCATCGTAGCGGCGCAGGGGGCCTCGGCATCGGCGGTCGATTCCATCCGCCGGGGACGGCGCCGCGCGCTGGCGGCGATTCGGACGGCGCCGGATTCGGCCACCGCGGCATCTCAACTTCGGGCGGTTCTCGACGCCGAGGGGGCCTCCAGTGATCAGATCCAGCTCCAGATCGAACAGAGCATGACGCCCTGGTTTCGGTACTTCGTCCGCTACGATCCGGCGCCCGCGCTGCGGCAGGTCGACGTCCCCGTGCTGGCGCTCTACGCGAGCAATGACCTGCAGGTACCGCCCGCTCAGAACGTCGCTCCGATGCGAGCAGCTCTTGACGCCAGCTCAAGCGACGACGTGACGGTGCGTGTGCTCGACGGGCTCAATCACCTCTTTCAGCCGGCAGAGACCGGACATCCGCGTGAATACGCCCGGATCGAAACGACGATGGCGCCCGACGCGCTACGGGTCGTGACCGACTGGATCCAGGCGCGCACCGCGGCCGAGGAGTAATCGCCCCGATGCCGATCTTGGAAAGGACCGTCAGAGGAGCGTTGGAGCACAATGGTTGAGCAGTACGCTCCCGAACTAAGCTGAAGCGATCATGGAAACACAAACCACTTCCCTCTGGCACCGGGCGTTGCACGACCGGCAGCTGCAGGATCTGCCGTTCAAGATCGAGACGAACGAATACGGCCAGCTCGTTTTGAGTCCGCACAAGCCACGTCACAGTTTTGTGCGATCGCGCATCCTTGTACAGCTTCTGCGTCACGTGAAGGCCGACGGAGAGCCGACGATCGAGTTTTCGGTCGAAACACCGAAAGGCGTGAAGGTGCCAGATGCGGTGTGGATTTCTTCCGCACGCCGCCAGCAAATCCCCGACGAGGCCGAGGCGGGTCCGGTCATGCCGGAGCTATGCGTCGAGGTGCTTTCCGAGAGCAACACGAACGCCGAGATGGCTAAGAAGCGCCGGCTCTACTTCGAGACGGGGGCTGAGGACGTCTGGACGTGTGACCCCGACGGGCACAACCGGTTCTTCGATGTCGATGGCGAGCAGACGGCTTCGGCGTTGGCGCCGTCGTTTCCCACGTCCATCGAGTAGCCGATCGCACGCGATCAGTCGTTCGCGGCGAGCTGCTGCTCGATGCGGTCGAGGCGGCGTTCGAGGGCCATCAGCTTGTGCAAGATAATGACGTGTGCCTTCTTGGCGTCAATCCCGACGGGGCTGTCGCCGCTCTCGATCTCGCGGGCAATGCGGTTGTACTCAGCGTCCGTCAGGTCGGTGGCAAGCGGGGAGGACATGGTCATCGGCTATGTGGCTATGTATGGAATGTCGAGGAAGGGTTGCACCTCCTACTGGACGGATCGGTTCGCGCTATGTATAGAATCGATGGAGTGCGGGGTGGTAGCGAGGGATGGCGGAACCTGCCTGGGCACCACCACTTACAAGCGCATCCAGAGATTCTGCAGGGCCAACGGTCCTGCGCCGAGTAAGGGCAAGTCCCGCACGGCCAGCTCCCTCTGAACCCCGTCAGGGCCGGAAGGCAGCAGCGGTAGGAGGTCGCAGCGGCGCGATGCGGGTCGCTTGCCCTTTCTTTTTGTACCGGAAGGCGAAAACGGTCTGCGCGCCGGTGAGGCGCCGAATCTGTCGCCGGCCCGGTGCGTACCGTCGTCCGAGGCCGGGTTCGTCCTCAGAGCCCAATCCACCCACGTTTCTGCTCACCAAGGTCATCTGCACGCCCATGTTCATCCTGAACGCGCTTGCGGCGCTTTACCCGTTTCTGCTGTCCGGACCGGCGCCTGAGGGCGGGGGCGGGTTGGTTAGCTTACTGCTGCCGCTCGTGCTCATCGCCGCGGTTTTCTACTTCCTTATCATGCGTCCGCAAAAGAAGCGCGAGGAAGAGCACAACCAGATGATCGATTCGCTGGAGAAAGGCGATCAGATCGTGACCATCGGGGGCATTCACGGCACGATCCGCCAGATCGACGACGACAGCGTGCTGGCCCAGGTTGATAGCAATGGCGTGAAGCTGCGGTTCGACAAGCAGGCTATTGCCAGCAAGGGCACTAAGGACTGAGAATCTGTAACAAAACCCGGTCTGTCATCCCACGCTTGACGCAGCGGCCCGAAGGCCCATCCCTTGCGGAGGTCTCCGTCTAGAGGCTTCAACCGATCTACTGAGGCCCCGGATCACGTCCGGGGTGACAGACAACTTGGGGGGGCGCACAAGTGGATCTCCTGATCGGCCGCTGCCGATCGGGGATGCTCGTCGCTCGGGTGCGTTTCAGTCCACCGCATCCTGCTCGTTCTGCTGCCGCTCGATGTACGCATTCTTGTAGTTGTACACCGATGGGCGCGTCAGCCCCAGCAGGTTGGCGATAATGGTGGCAGCGCCCCGCGTCTTGAAGTAGCCCTGTCGGTACAAGTGCTCGACAATGGCGCGCTTTTCATCGTTGTTGAGCACGCGCGTATTCCAATTCTGTGAGATGCGGTACTGGTCAATCGCGTCCTGGATGTCTTCTCGGGGCGACTGCATCCCGTTCGGCACGATGTGCCGGAAGTGCTCGGACTGCGGCACGTGTTCGCTGCGGTGCGTTGCAATGAACCGGTCGATGAATTTGCCGAATTGCTGGAAGTAAGAGATATCCATGTTGAGGCCCAGCACGCCAATAAGGGTTTCGTCCGCGTCGTAAATGGCGAGCGACGACGACTTCAGCCGCTGGCCGTTCGGGCTCTCGTTGTCATAGCCCACGATCACATCGGGCAATTCGCCATCGACCAGGCGCCGCACCACATCAGTGGCCGGGTCGCCCATATGGCGCCCCGTCAGGTGGCCGTTGAAGATGGCGATGATTGAACGGTCGAGGTCGCTCAGGTCATGCACCACCGTTTCGAGGACGGGCGACATCATGTCGGCCAGGATGCAAGCTATGTTCACGTAGTGGCCTAGCACCGGGCCGTATTCGTCGATCGAGGCGTGCAGGTCTAGCGTATCGGCTGCGGGAGGATTGGGCCGTGTGTCCATAGATGAGCGGAAATGAGGAAGAGGGAACAGGAGCGGTACGTGCGGAAAGCCCGTGGTGCATCATCGTGCGTTGCGCCTCTTGGGCCTTCGCTACATACACTCGAAAGAGGGCAAACTGATCGGGGCTATAAGCGAGCCGAACACGGTGGGGTTTTTAACGGATTGAAAAAAACTTGATAGAATGTTCTCCATTTCATTATATGGTAACAAGCTCGTTTCACATTCGGGAGCTGACGCGGGAGGATAAACCTCCGGGTGACGACCCCTGCGGCGGCCTCCTGGACCGTGCTCGTCCCACGTAACCGGTATTTGCCATGCGATTGGCCGCTCAGCTTCTAGCCTGTCTCGCTCTTATCCTTGTTTCGGTCGCGCCCCTTCAGGCGCAAGATATGGTCCAGCCGGCTCCCGATCGGGGCCCCAACGACGGCGAGGGACCGTTCGACCGACTGATTATCCGCGGGGCTACGCTCGTTGATGGGAATGGCGGTATGCCGGTCGGTCCCGTCGACATCGTCATCGAAGACAACCGCATCGAAGACGTCGTCAGCGTTGCGATGGCGGGCGTGCCCATCGACGAAGACGACCGCCCGGACGGTGCCACGCGCGAGATCGACGCCGAGGGCATGTACGTGCTGCCCGGCTTCATTGACAACCACGTGCACACCGGGGGCGTCCCCAAAGCTCCTGAGGCCGAATACGTGTACAAGCTGTGGCTGGCCCACGGCATCACGACGGTGCGCGGCGTGCCGTTTGGGCCGCTGGAGTGGTCGCTCAGCGAGAAGGAGCGTAGCGCCAACAACGAGATCGTGGCGCCCCGCATGGTGTCGTTTCACCGGATGGGCAGCGGTGAGGAGTGGGAAGACCGCTCGATTCGCACGCCGGACGAGGCCCGCGAGTGGGTCCGCTACGCCAAAGAGAAAGGCGTCGACGGCCTCAAACTCGGCGCGCATCGGCCCGACATCATGGAGGCGCTCATCGATGAGGCCAACACGCTGGGCATGGGGCAAACGGCCCACCTCGGCCAGCGGGGCGTGGCGCGGATGAACGCGCTTGACGCGGCCCGCCTCGGCATGACGGGCATGACGCACTTCTACGGCCTCTTCGAGTCGATGTACGACGACCACGATGTGCAGCCGTGGCCGCCGGATATCAACTACTCCAATGAGCAGGACCGCTTTGGGCAGGTTGCCCGCCAGTGGAATAAGGTCGTAGAGCCCGGCAGCGAGCGGTGGAATGCGTTGCTCGATGAGTTCCTGGAGTACGACTACATCCTGAATCCCACGATGACCATCTACGCAGCCGGCCGCAACGTGGAGTTCGCCCGCCAGGCCCCGTGGCACGACGCGTACACGCTGCCCGCGATGATGGACTACTACCGCGCAAGCCGCACGGACCACGGCGCCTACTGGTTCTACTGGACGACGTGGGACGAGGTCGCCTGGCGCAACTTCTACCACCGCTGGATGGCCTTCCTCGACGACTACAAGGACCGCGGTGGGCGCGTGACGGTCGGCTCCGACGCGGGCTTCATCTACAAGCTGTACGGCTTCAGCTTTGTCGAGGAGCTCGAGCTGCTGCAAGAGGCCGGCTTCCATCCGCTCGAAGTCATCCGCGCGGCCACGCTGCACGGCGCCGAGGAGATCTTCGAGCCGCAGGGCAAGCCCATCGAGTACGGCCTCGTCCAGGAAGGGCTATTGGCTGACCTCGTGATTGTCGAGGAGAACCCGCTGGAGAACCTGAAGGTGCTCTACGGCACGGGCGCCGTGAAGCTCAACGACGAAACAGGGCAGCCCGAGCGCATCGGGGGCGTCAAGTACACGATCAAAGACGGGATTGTGTACGACGCGAAGCAACTCCTCGACGACGTAGCCGCCATGGTCGAAGAGGCCAAGCAGGCCGAGGGCGCGAGCACAACGAGCCGTTTCTGATAAACCCTCCGCCGATTGCACCATGCGGGGCCGGAGTATCTGATGCTCCGGCCCCGTGCGTCGGTGCGCGCGGTAACCTCTGCGTCGGTGCGCGCGGTAACCTCATCGATCCCGCACCACCATCCATCTTGGGAGGAGCCATCATGATGCATTCGCTACGCCAGGGATTCGTTTCCATCATGCTCATGCTTGCCTTCGTCGTTGGCGGAGCGCAGGCGCAATCCGTTGATCCCCAATCGTTCGGCGATCTGGCCGAGGGGCCGTACGACCGGCTTGTGATTCGCGGGGCCATGGTCATCCCGGGGCATGGCGGGCCGCCCGTTGGGCCCTACGACATTGTCATCGAAGGCAACACCATCGCCGAGATGGTCCCGTTCGACCCGGTATCGGCCGAGCGGCGCGGTGACGCCGAACGGCCCACTGGCGACCGGGTGATCGACGCCGAGGGCATGACCGTGATGCCGGGCATGATCGATCTGCACATGCACCTGCGGCAAGAGCCCATGCCGCTCGAGTACGTGTACTACCTGAAGCTGGCGCACGGCGTCACCACGCTGGTGCCGGCCCCGGACCGCGGGCTAGAGAACGCGATGGAGGAGGCCGCCCGCAGCGAGGCGAACGAGATCCTCGCGCCGCGCATGTTTCCCATCTGGGGATGGGGCGAAGGCACGGACTACGATCGCGCCTTCCTGGAAGACCCGGCCAACGCCATGCAGATCGCGCAGGAGATGCGCGATAACGGCATGCACGTCGTGAGCGTCGGGCCGCTCGGATGGCATCCGGAGCTGCTTGAAGCAGTGAGTCACGCCGTGGAGGCTGTCGGCGGCATCACGACGTACCACATTCCGCCCAGCACGGTAGCCATGACGAACGCTGTGGATGCGGCCCGCGCCGGCGTCACGATGATCGAGCACCACTACGCCTACGCCGAATCCGCGCTAGACCGGCAGGTGCAGGACTTCCCGCGCGATTACGACTACAACGACGAGAACGCCCGTTTCCGCCATGCCGGCAAGGTATGGACCGAAGCCGGCCGCACGGCGAAGGATCGCCTGCTTGGCGAGGTGGCCGATTCGCTCGCCGCCTACGGCGTGACCATGCTGCCCACGCGCGTCGTCTACGAGGCGAACCGCGACATCCTCCGCGCGCAGAGCTTGCCGTGGCACGAGAAGTACACCCACCAGGCCCTTATCAACTGGAACTTGCCCAATCCGGCCTACCACGGCTCGTACCACTACGACTGGACGTCGGACGACGAGTACTACTGGGCGTACGCCTTCGACCTGTGGGGCGACCTGATCTACGAGTTCAACAAGCGCGGCGGCCGCGTCGCCTACGGCACCGATGATAACTACATCTGGGCTACGCCGGGCTTTTCGAACGTGCGCGAGCTGCAGCTCATCCGCGAGACGGGCCTGCACACGCTCGAAGTGCTGGAGTCCGCCACCCACAACAGCGCGGAGACGCTGCGCCAGCCTGACCTCGGCCTCGTCCGCCCCGGCTACAAGGCCGACCTGATGATCATGGATGGCAGTCCGCTCTACAATCTCCGGTTCATGTACTCATTCGGGGCGCTTACAATGGATGAGGACGGCGCGATGATGCGCACCAACGGCATCGTCCACACCATCAAAGACGGCGTGGTGACCGAGAACGCGCGCCTCATGGACGAGGTGGCCCGCATGGTGCGCGCCTCGAAGCAAAATGCGGACACCACCAACCCGGTGAGCGCGCCGTTCGTGTCGCCCGATGGGCGGTAGGTGCGGACAACCCAAGCAACCATTCACACACGAAAAGCAGGAAATCGATGAGTTGGTTTAACCGACGGACATTTCTTAAAACAGCGGGGCTGGCCGTTGGAGGCTCTGTGGTGTCCGGGCCGCGCGAGGTGTGGCCCGATGAGCAAGCGATGGCGCGTGCGGAGGCGAACACGGACAGTTTCGCCCTGCTCCGTCAGGAGCAGCAGCGCCGGCGCAGTGAGCTGCCTGACGCCGCCGACTTTCACCGCCTGCCACTCGCGTGGTACAAAGACAAGGCGCGGCAGCTGAAAGCCCAGGCCCGCGAACGGGGCATCGACGGCGGGATCCTGCTGACGCGGCGCTGGAACATTATCTACGCGACCGGCCTGTTCCACTCGACCACCGAGCGCCCGTTCGCATGCTTCCTTCCGATGGATGACGACGAAGGGCTCATCTGGCTCCATCCGTATCTCGACGAGGAGCTGGTGCAGGACTGGTGGAGCACGGACGCCTACGCCTACTTCGATTACCACCACGCCCGTGATGCCTTCCCCAACGAAGGGACGACTGCCCAGTACCCCACCGTCAACCTCTATCGCTGGTGGGGGCAGACGCTGGCGGATCTTGGGTACGGCAACCAAACAATTGGGATAGACAGCGGCGGCCTTGCCGAGATCGGCATCATGCCCGGCCAGCTCAGTGCCGAGCAACTGAACATGACGGATGCTGCGCAGACCCCGTCCGCCCACCGCCCATCGGGCGGGCCGTTTGGGGAGATGGCGGCGGCCCTGCCGGAGGCGCAGTTCGTGGACGTGGCCGACCTCATGATCCGCAACCGGATCGTGAAGGACGACATGGAAAATGCGCTCACGCAGCGCGCCATGGATTACTTCTCGGAGATCCATGCGTTTGCACGCAATTACATGCTAGAGCGTGGGCTAGGCGTGCTGGATCATGAGATCGCCAACGCCGCCACGATGTGGGGCCTGCACCGCATCATGCAAGATATTCCCCAGCAGGGCGAGCCGCATAACGCAGTGGGGATCTCCGTCGGTATTGGATGCCGAACCGGAATGAAAACCGCCTACCCGCACCCCAACCAGGTGTCGTGGGCCCGTGTCGAACGGGGACACGCACTGCAGTTTGCTGGCGTCGTGCGCGTCGGCGGGGACGGGGGCGAGCTGTACCGGTCGTTTCTGTTTCACCCATGGACGGAGGAGCAGGAGCGGGTCTGGGACGTTCACACGCGCTGCTACGAAATCCAGGCGGAAGCATCCTACGCAGGCAATACGTGCTCCAACGTGGCGAAGGCCGTGCACGACTACCAGGTGCAAAACGACTGTGCCGACATGGTCTATCACCGACCGGGCCACGGCGAGGGTATGGAGGGCCATCAGCCGCCGTACCAAGCCCTTGGCGATTACACGGTGATGGAGGCTGGGATGCACTTCTCCAATGAGCCGGGCCTCTACAATCCGCAGGCGGGCTTCGGCTTCAACCACTCCAACAACATTCTCGTGGCCGAGAATACGGGACTTCAGATGGGCACAGCGCCGGCCACCAAGGAGTGGTGCTTCCTGCGGCTCTGAGCTCGGTGTTCGGTGGCGCAGGGGGACTTCCATGACCGTGCCCGTCGTTCATCTTCCACCATCATATCTTGCCAAACCAAACCGAAAGACGTGAGCATGAAATCATCCCATCCGGGTTCTCCGTTGTGGCTGCACGTTGCAATGATCGGGGCTGTGCTCGGCCTCAGCATGTGGGCACTCCCCACCCAGGCGCAGCAGCCGATGGGCGACGCATCGAGCGCGATGCATGCTCATGCGCGCAGCCTGCCTATCGACACGGCCATCACGGCGAGCGACCAGGTCACCGTCAAAGGGGAAACCGTACCGTACACCGTGAAGACCGGTACGCAGCCCGTGTACGGCGAGGACGGCTCTCCTATCGCGTCGCTCTTCTACACCTACTACCAGCGCTCCGACGTCGACGACCGCGCGCGCCGGCCTATCTTCATCTCGTTCAACGGCGGCCCGGGCGCAGGCTCGCTCTGGATGCACCTCGGCTACACGAGCCCGAAGCGCCTCAAGATCAGCGATGAGGGCTATCCGATCCAGCCGTATGGCGTGGAAGACAACCCGCATTCCATCATCGATGTCGCGGATATTGTGTACGTCAACCCGGTTAACGTGGGCTTCTCGCGGGTCATCGGAGCTGCCGAGCGCGAGCAGTTTTTCGGTGTCAACGAGGATTTGGAATACCTGGCCGATTGGATCGACACATTCATCTCGCGGCAGGAGCGCTGGGAGTCCCCCAAGTACCTCATCGGCGAAAGCTACGGCACGACGCGCGTCGCGGGCCTAGCCGGCCAGTTGCAGGGCGACCACTGGATGTTCCTCAACGGCGTCATCCTCGTCTCGCCCACGGGGCTTGGCATGGAGCCGCCGGGGCCCATGCCGCGCTCGCCGGGGCTCAAGCTGCCGTACTATACGGCGGCCGCGTGGTATCATGAGCAGCTACCGCCCGACCTGCAGAACCGCGACCTCACCGAGATCCTGCCGGAGGTGGAAAACTACGCGCTCGAAGAGTTTCTGCCGGCCCTCTCGTACGGCGGTTTCATCGACGCGAACCGCAAGCAGCAGGTTGCCCAGCAGGTGGCACGCTACGCGGGCCTGTCCGAGCAGTTCGTGCTCGACTACAACCTAGCCGTGCCGGCCTCGGCCTTCTGGAAAGAGCTGCTCCGCGACGAGGGCTACACCATCGGCCGGCTCGACTCGCGCTACAAGGGGGTTGACCGCACCGCCGGGGGCGACCGCTATGACTACCCGGCGGAGTACTCGTCGTGGAAGCACTCGTTCACGCCGGCCATCAACCACTACCTGCAGGAGGTCCTCGGCTTCGAGACGGATCTGCAGTACTACGTGTCCGGCCCGGTGCGGCCGTGGAACCGCCAGGGCAACGAAACGGGCGAGATGCTGCGGCAGGCGATGGCCGAAAACCCGTACCTGCACGTGATGGTGCAGTCGGGCTACTACGACGGAGCGACGGATTACTTCTCGGCCAAGTACGTGATGTGGCACCTGGACCCGAGCGGGCGCTTCCAGGACCGGCTGCGCTTTAAGGGCTACCGCAGCGGGCACATGATGTACCTGCGCAGCGAAGACCTGGCCACCTCGAACGAGCACATCCGCACGTTCATTGAGCAGTCGATGCCCGAAGAGGGTCGGCCCGCTCAGTATTGATCGCCTTGTGGGTGCGGCTTCCCACCGGTCGCACCCGCCAGGACCTCAGCTCATGCGCACGGCTCGGCCCGGCGGATGGGCTGGGGCATGTACGCCCTGCCAGTCGGGCTGACTGCGCGGGCCCATCCCCTTGTGACCGTTTCGGACGTTCGACGTGAATCACGATAACCGCACGGCCTCGGACGCATCGGCACGCCGTTTCTCCTCACGATGGGGGTTGCTGCTGAGCGTGCTGGGCATCGCCGTAGGCACCGGCAACATCTGGCGCTTCCCCCGCATCGCCGCGACCAACAGCGGCAGCGAAGGCGCTGGGGCCTTCGATGGGCTCGCCTTCATCTGGATGCCGCAGCTGTTCACCCGCATGCCACTGGGCAACCTGTTGGCGGGGCTGTTCGTTCTGGGGCTGGCCTTTGCGGCCTTTTCCTCGCTCATCTCGATGATCGAGCTGGCCACCCGTACATTCGTCGACGCGGGACTCAGCCGCCGCACGGCGGTGGGCACCGTGGCCGAGCTCGGTGTTCGCCTCTGGGCTGCCCTCGGCCCCACACGCGGGCTTCCTGGCCAATCAGGACTTCGTCTGGGGCGTCGGCCTCATCCTTTCGGGCGCGTTCGTTGCCTCCGCCATCATTCGCTGCGGCCCCACCGCCATGCGCACCACCATGCTGGAGGGGAGCGTAGCCGAC
>CAYFQN010000088.1:2030-12460 GCA_964345285.1 uncultured Rhodothermales bacterium | reverse complement strand
GCTGACCACGCGGGTCGGCACGCTCCGTCTTCGCGTGCCGCAGGCACGGGACGGTCTACCGTGAGGCAGTGCGAGAAGCGATCCGCGCCGCCATGCACGACGACGAGCGAGTCTTTCTGATGGGCGAGGACGTGGGCCACTACGGTGGGTGCTTTGCAGTGAGCAAGGGCCTGCTGCACGAGTTTGGACCCGAACGCATCCGCGACACGCCCCTCTCAGAGTCGGCCTTCAGTCGGTCGCCAGGACGCATCGGGTCGTTATCGTGGATGAGGGATGGCGCAGTGGCAGCCTGTCGGCCGAAATCAGCGCGCGCATCATGGAGGGCGCTTTCTATGAGTTGGACGCGCCCGTCCACCGGGTTTGCAGCGCTGAAGTCCCAATGCCTTATGCCAAGCATCTGGAAGAGGCTGCTCTTTGTAGGTCCGTGACGATGGTGCGGGAATTTCCGACGACGCCGAGGCTACCGATGGGCTTGGCCTGCACATGATGCAGTACCGGGCCGGCCTGATTGGGGCGCAGCTAAGCATTGACCCTGATGATGAAGGCGGAACGGTGGTGCAGTGCAGCTTGCCGATCAAGCGCGCTACAGACGCAGCCGGGCCCGAAAGCGGGTGAATCGATACGGCCCGGTTCGCACAGAGGCCTCTCTCGTCGGAACGCCCCAACCTGGCTGAGAGCTCAGCCGGCCTCTTCGGGGCCGGAGCAGCTGTTCGGGGCCGGAGCAGTCGCTCGTAGACAATCTCTCACATGCAGGGTCGGGATTTCTCCCATAGTTGCGACGCAGTCAAGTAGGTATGTTGCCGTCACCGGCTTTTCGCCTAACGAGGATGCGTCCACGCCCTGAGCGGTCTGTACCCATAGGGCCGTTCCCGCCGTCTGGGCGCCTGCTCACCGCAACGACTCGTCACCTATACGCCACGGGGCCTGAGAGATGGTGCAGGCAAACGATATGGTTCAGACTCCAGGAGGAGCACGGGTGGACGACAGCCGCTCTGCGGCCCGGTCAGGGATCGTCACATCCGTCCGGGGAAGTGTGATTGAGGCGGAGTTTCCGGACGCTCTGCCTGACATGCATCATCAGTTGCTGATTGGTGCCGATGGGGCAGTGGTCGTGGAGGTCGTGGAGCATATCAATCATCAAACGGTGCGGGGGGTGGCCTTGACGCGCACGCAGGGGGTAGCACGCGGTGATGCCGTGCAGAGTAGTGGCCACCCCATTCGGGTACCAGTGGGCCCGGCCACACTCGGCCGCGTATTTAATGTGCTGGGTGAGACGATAGATGCCAAGCCCCCGCTGGAAGCTGCCACTTGTCGCGCGATCCATCGTCCTCCAGTGGCGCTCACAGAGCAAGCCACGCAGCGTAAGATTCTGCGGACCGGTATCAAGGCCATCGACCTGCTGGCCCCATTGGAGCAAGGTGGTAAGGCCGGCCTCTTCGGCGGGGCCGGCGTGGGCAAGACGGTTCTGCTCATGGAACTCATACACAATATGGTGGCGGAGTATGAGGGAGTGAGCCTGTTTTGTGGGATTGGCGAGCGCTGCCGCGAAGCCGGAGAGCTCTATCGAGAGATGCAAGATGCCGGCGTGCTAAACGACACGGTGCTCGTCTTCGGACAGATGAACGAGTCCCCGGGCGCGCGCTTCCGCGTGGGCCACGCCGCGCTCACGATGGCTGAATACTTTCGGGATGATGCTCGTCAGGACGTCCTGCTCCTCATCGATAACATATTCCGCTTCGTCCAGGCCGGAACCGAGGTCTCGGGTTTGATGGGGCGGTTTCCCTCACGGCTCGGCTATCAGCCCACGCTTGGAACGGAGCTGTCGGGCCTGGAAGAGCGCATCGCTAATACCCGCACCGGGTCCATCACCTCGGTGCAGGCGGTGTATGTCCCGGCAGATGACTTCACCGATCCGGCGGTGGCGCATACCTTTACGCACTTATCCGCGTCGATAGTGCTTTCGCGCGAGCGAGCCAGTCAGGGCCTGTATCCCGCCGTTCACCCGCTGGAGTCGAATTCCAACCTGCTCAGCCCGCGCATCGTTGGCGAGCGGCACTACCGGGTAGCCCGGGCCGTGCGCGAGACGCTTGCTCAGTATGAGGAGCTCAGAGATATCATCGCCATGTTGGGGCTGGCCGAGCTGTCCCGCGAGGACCAAGAGACGGTCCACCGCGCCCGTCGGTTGGAGCGGTTCCTGACGCAGCCCTTCGCCGTCACCGAGCAGTTCACCGGGCGAGGCGCCCGGGCGGTCTCGCTCGGTGACACCTTGCACGGGTGTGAACTCATCCTAGACGGTGCGTACAGCGAGTATGCGGAGCGTGAGCTGTACATGATCGGCGCAATCGAAGAAGCCGAGGAAAAGCATCACGACGCCCCGTCGGAGGACCCATCCTCAACGTGAACAATCAAGACACACAACCAATGGCCGATTCAGCATCGACAAAGCCGTCTCCCGGCCGGATGCAACTGCGCATCCTGCTGCCCGACACCGTGCTCTTGGAGCAACCGGTGAGTAAGGTCGTCGCGGAAGGGCACAGCGGGTCCTTTGGCTTATTGCCGCGCCACATTGACATGGTAGAGCCGCTTGTGCCTGGGATTCTCGCTTTCACCCCAGCTGGTGAGAACGGCGACAGTGAGACGTTCGTCGCCGTGGATGAAGGGGTGCTGGTCAAGTGCGGAAAGACGGTGTTTGTCTCGGTCCGAAACGCCGTGGTAGGCCCCGAGCTCGGTACCCTGGAAGAGACGGTCCGCGCCCGGTTCCAGCGTATGGACGAGCACGAGAGCGCCATGCGCAGCGCGCTTGCCAAGATGGAATCCGAAGTCATTCGCAGCTTCATCGAGGTCGGATAAATGAAGAGACGTGTATCTGTTGTGATGAGAACAGGTGACGGGGCGCAATGACAGAACGACCTGACGAGCGCGAGGAGCTGGCGCGAACCATTCGATCGAAGGAACAGCGAAAGGAGGCGGCGCGCCGACGCGGCCGGCCGGGGATTATCTTCGGCATGGGGATGTTCGGCCTCGTGGGCTGGTCTGTCGCGATTCCCACGCTGCTGTTTCTTGCTTTGGGCCTATGGATCGACGCCCGCTACGAGACGCGCTATTCTTGGACATTGATGATGCTGGCAGTGGGCATCGGCATGGGGGGCATGACGGCCTGGTATTGGATCCGTGAAGAAAGCCAAGGACCATACTGATGGGGCAGGGGCTCTACATCTTGCGGCGGGGCCGGGTGCTTGTGCTGGTGCTGCGCCCAAGGCTGAAACGGATCGGTCTGCCCCCTCTGGTTGGCGATTTCCTGATCGGTTTTCTTCTTCGCCGTGCCGATGGACGGTGGCACCTACTTGGCGAGTGCGACATCCAGGTCTTTCCGTGCTTAGGGGACGTAGGTATCGTTGTTATCCTCTTTTGCATCGAATCAGAAAGCGACGCGGCGGGTCTGGTCAAGCCGTTGCCTAGAGCCCGCTTTATCTGGGTGGGCGACGTTGCCGTGTTGGGAGGATGGGCTTATCGCGCAGCGCGGCGGTGGCTGGGGCTAGATGTGCAAGAGGGCTTCCGTTCGGTCCATGGGCCGTATCACCGAGCTTGTTCACCAACGCTGCGATGGTCTCAGCCATCACTACGCTGCTCGCGCCACACCTTGTACAGCACACCTTGTACAGCACACCTTGTAGGGCCCATTCTTCAACAGAGTTTGGAAGTGCTGAAACCCTCATGACATACTGGATGACACTCGCACTGACGCTTGCTTATGGATGTGCCCTCGGCATTCTGTACTTCGGGGGCCTCTGGTACACGGTGCGCCGGGCCCGGCACACACACCGCACGAACCGTCTCTTGATAGGAAGTTTTGTGATCCGGGCGATAGGGGCCCTGGCGGGGTTCTATCTCCTGGTCGTGCTCATAGGCCCCCAATGGGAGCCCCTGGCTCTGGGGCTGGTCGGATTCGTCAGTGGTCGTCAGCTCCTTATCCGTCGCCTGCGCCCCCACACCGTACCCCCTCCAGTACCATCAAATGGGACCGGCCATGGAGATTAGCCCTGATCACGTTGTGTACTGGGAATGGGGCGTGATCACCATCAACGCGACGCTGGTCTTCTCATGGATTGCGATGGGGCTCTTGGCCGTGGGCTCGTGGCTGATTACCCGTAACATCACGGCCACCCTACGACCCAAGCGCGGCCAGCACGTTTTGGAGGTGATCGTGGATCAGACGCTGGACCAGATCGAGAAGGCCGGGCTCCGCCGCCCCAGGCGGTACCTGTCGTTCATCGGCACGCTGTTCATCTACATCGCGACCTGCAACGTGTTGGGCGTCGTGCCGGGATTTGAAGCCCCCACCGCCTCAATCGCCACAGCCGCTGCCTTGGCGCTGTGCGTCTTCGTTGCCGTACCCGGGTTCGGCATCCTGAATCGGGGGCTGCGCGGCTACGTTACGAACTATACCCGGCCGACCCCCTTCATGCTGCCCTTTAACATCATCGGCGAACTCTCCCGCACGCTGGCGCTTGCCGTTCGGCTCTTCGGCAATATCTTGAGCGGTAACCTCATCGTGGCGATCCTAGTGAGCCTGGCGCCGCTCTTTTTTCCCATCGTAATGCAGGCCTTCGGGTTGCTGATCGGCGTGATCCAGGCGTACGTGTTTGCCGTACTAGCCCTGGTCTACATCGCCTCTGGCGCCCGCATCCGCCCCGAGCGAACCGACGAGGTCTCCTAACCCCGCATCACTTAGCCACCAACCCACCTTGTACGCTATGGACAGCATCAGCCTCATCGGCATGGTCTCTATCATCATGGCAGGGTTCACCATCGCCATCGGATCCATCGGCCCCGCGCTGGGCGAGGGGCGCGCCTTGTCAGAAGCCTTGAATGCGATGGCCCAGCAGCCCGACGAGGCCGATACCATCACGCGAACGCTTTTCGTGGGCCTGGCCATGGTGGAGTCCACGGCCATCTACTGCTTCGTCGTCGCGCTCATTATCGTATTTGCCAACCCGTTCTGGAATCACGTCATCGAGCAAGCCGGAGGCTGATCGTGAACATCGACTGGTTTACATTTGGCGCGCAGATTGTCAACTTCCTGATCTTGCTCGCCCTCCTCAGGCACTTCCTGTACGGGCCCATTTTAGAGGCGATGGATCAGCGCGAGGCGGCAATTGCCACTCGCCTGGATGCGGCGCGTGCCAAGCAGGAGGAGGCGGAGCAGGAGGCCGACGCGTACCGGTCGATGCAGGACGAACTGGATCGCCAGCGCGCCGAGACGTTGAGCCAGGCGGAACAGAAGGCCGCCGAGCGCCGGCAGCAGCTGATCCACGAGGCGCGCACTGAAGTGGATCAGATGGAGCAGGCCTGGCGCGAGGCGCTCGCTCGCGAGCGCGATTCGTTTCTGGACGCGCTCTCGGCGCGGGCCGCCGAGGAGATCATCGCCGTTGCGCGGCGCGCCCTAAACGACCTCGCGAATGCCCGCCTGGAAGAGCAGGCCGTTGAACTGTTCCTGGAACGCCTCCGCGCGCTGGAGGGGGCGGCGCAGCAAGACGTGACGGCCGCGCTCCGGTCGACCGACGATGCCGCCCTCGTGCGCAGCGCGTTTGGGCTGTCCGAGCACCAGCTAAGCCAGGTTCGCCGCGCACTGGCTGATCAGGTGGAGACAGCAGATCACCCGGGGGCCGCACTCACCATCGCAGCCGAAACCGACCCCTCCCTCGGCTTTGGGGTCGAGCTTCGCATCGGTGACCGGAAGGTAGCCTGGACCCTCGACAGCTACCTCTCCCACCTGCTCGATCGCGTCCGTGATCGCCTGGACGCGGAGATGAAGCGCACGCCTGCGACCAACAAGGAGGCACGGCCCGAGTCCGTATCATCCAACAACCCATAAGCGGACCGATGGAGGCCACAGCGAACCAAGGCCATCAGCCCGGACGCCTGTCCACCCTGCTGGATACTACCTTCGGTGCCTTAGCGGCAGCGCGCAGGCGCGATGGTCCTGGGCTGATCGTCCGAGAAGTCGGCACGGTCACTCAGGTCGGGGAGGGCATCGCACGGGTGGCGGGGTTGCCAACCGTTCAGGCCGACGAGATCGTCCAGCTTGCCGGTGGCGTGCCGGGCATGGCGTTCAACCTAGACCCTGACGCCGTGGGCGTTGTACTCCTCGATGAGGCCGCTCAGGTCGGGGCTGGCGACGAGGTGCACCGCACCGGGCGCATCCTCGACGTTCCCGTAGGCGAGGAGATGTTGGGCCGCGTGGTGGACGCATTGGGCCGGCCGGTGGATGCCCGCGGCCCCATCCACGCGGCGGGGCGTCGGCCCGTCGAGCGAGAGGCGCCGCCCATCATGCACCGTGCCCCGGTTGAGGTGCCATTGCAAACGGGGCTCAAAGTGGTGGATGCGTTGATTCCCATCGGCCGGGGCCAGCGGGAGTTAATCCTGGGTGATCGGCAGACAGGGAAGACGGCCATTGCGCTCGATACGATAATCAACCAACGGAAAACGGACGTGGTATGTGTGTACTGCGCGGTAGGGCAACGCAACGCCGCTGTGGCTTCGGTCGTCGCCGATCTGCGCGAGTACAATGCGTTGGAGTACACCGCAGTCGTTGTAGCTCGCGGCGATGATCCGCCGGGTTTGCAGTTCGTTGCCCCGTACGCTGCCACGAGCCTCGCTGAGTATTTCATGGAGCAGGGGCGCGATGTGCTTATCGTGTATGACGACCTCACTCGTCACGCCCAAGCCTACCGCGAGCTGTCGTTGCTTCTGCGGCGGCCGCCCGGCCGGGAGGCCTACCCGGGCGACATTTTCTATATCCACTCGCGCATGTTGGAGCGTTCCACGCACCTCGATGACGCACACGGTGGCGGCTCACTTACTGCGCTGCCCATCATTGAGACCGAGGCGCAAAACCTCTCAGCCTACATTCCTACAAACCTCATCTCCATCACCGACGGCCAAATCTTCCTTTCGCCGACTCTCTTCCAAAAAGGCATCTTACCCGCCGTTGACGTGGGGCGGTCGGTGTCACGGGTGGGCGGTAAGGCGCAGCGTCCGGCCTTTCAACGGATGGCGAGCGAGGTGCGGCTGTCCTACGCCCAGTTTCAAGAGCTAGAGGAGTTTGCCCGCTTCGGTACGCGCCTCGATGAAGAAACGCGCCAGACGCTACAGCGCGGACGGCGCGTGCGTGAAGTGCTCAAGCAACCTCAGTACGCCCCGATCCCTGTTGCCGAGCAAGTGGCTGTACTGCTCGCTACCACCGAAGGATGCTTCGATGATCTGCCGGTTGCCCGCGTGGCTACGGCCGAGTGGGCGGTTCGGACCGCCGTCCGAGATCAATTGCCTGACTGGTGTGCAGCGATTGCAGCGGGCCACCCGCTCAATGACACCGACCGCCAAGCCGTTCTGGCCGCGGCTCGGGCGGCTGTTAACTCGACAGTTGAGAGAGGTACGGATGGAGACGCTTGAAACACTTCGGCGCCGTATCAACAGCACCGAACGCTTGCACACTGTCGTGCGCACCATGAAGGTGTTGTCGATGACCAATATCCGCCAGTGTGAGCAGGCGGTGGAGGCGTTGTCCGATTACTACCGAACCATCCGGCTCGGTGTGCAAGCCGCGCTGTGCCGCCGGCCGCATGCCGTGCCGGGCGTTCGGGCAGGCTCTTGTGCCCGCATTGGCGCCTTGGTGTTTGGGTCGACGTGGGGCATGTGTGGTCGCTTCAACGATCAACTTGCCGAGCACGTCGTGGGCCATCTGGACGAGATCAGTCCTAACCATGCTTCGGTGCTGGCTTTCGGAGAGTACATCGGTAGCGCGCTTGAAGCGCACGGAGCCCGGGTTGACGAGCGTCATCTAGGGCCAGAATCTGTCGCCGGTATCACGCAGCGCGTGCAGGATGTATTGGTCCAGATGGAGGAGTGGCGCACCCAGCGCGCCCTCGACCGCATTGTCCTTTTTTACAACTCGCCAACCTCGGGGACCCGTTATCGAGCGGTCACCGAGCAACTCCTCCCCCTTGACCGCCTCTGGCTTGAGCGGATTGAGCAGGAGCCTTGGCCTACTCGCATGCTCCCCATCCACCGCACCAACTGGGACGAGCTGTTCGCCGCGCTCGTACGGCAATACCTGTTCGTCTCGCTATATCGCGCCTTTGCGGAGTCCCTTGCCAGCGAGCACAGCAGCCGGCTGGCTACGATGCAGCGCGCCGAGACCAACGTCGATGAGCGACTCGCAGCCCTACACGCCCAGTTTCAACGGCAGCGGCAAGATGACATTACCGATGAGGTGCTAGACATCGCATCCGGGTTCGAGGCGCTACGATCGGCTTCCTGACCAGGCGATGAGCCGCGCAGGTTTGCCTACTGCCGGTCCAGTCACCCGCTACCGGTCCAGCCTTCACATGAGACATCACACCGTTTAACAGGCATCTAGATGGTCGTATAAAAGACCGCCGGATGTGGCTTCGCTCTTATCTGAAGTATCTGCGCTTGGTGATGTCTGGAGGCCGTCCCTCTGCCGCTGTAAGGCGAAACACCTGGCCCGCGTGGGTGCAAACGTAAAGTCGTCCGGCGGCGTCGGTCCCAAACGCGGGCGACGCGTCAGCGCGCTCTAGCATCGCGAGCGTGCTTCCAGTTACGGTCGTAGGAGTCGAAGGCTCGGCGTCGATGGGTTGGGGACCTGTTGTATCACAGCCGGTCAGCGCGGCTAGGAGGGCCACAAGGACGATAAGTTCGATTGGATAGCGTACTACAAGCATACCAGATAGGTAAAGCGGAGGGGAATACAACGGTACAGCGCCTGCCCTTGACGCCAGAATGCTCCCGATACCAAATACCTCCTCGTCAACAGGCAGGCCTCAGGAGTCCGGGCCGTTAGCGGACAGAAACTCTTCCGGGAGGCGGGTAGCGTCCCTGCTGAGCAGGCACCGTGGACTATCGGAAGGTTGGACGCCCTCTTTGAGCGTTTCTCGGGCATGGGCGCAATCGGGAAGAAATTGGGATACTGCTTGGTGGATAATATCCCGTCATCTTTGCTTTCGATCTGACTGGACAAAGAATTGCACCGGGTGGGTTATGCCCCGATGTAAGACCGCGCGGCCCAAGCAGAATCAAAGCGAAAAGTCCTTCGCCCGGTAGAACGGTACGCAGAGGCTCTTGGAACCACGCGCAAAAGAGAAGGAGCACCTCCGCCGGGCGAGAATCGAACTCGTGGCAGAAGCGCTCCGCTATGTATTCCCCGGCGCAAACGAGCTGACTTCGCTCGCTAGCGCTATGGTCGATGGCATTCAGGTCGAATGTATAGGCCTCCCTGGGCCGTGTTGAGACGTGTGGCCGGACCACCAACCGGGCGGGGTGAGAGCAGTGCTGAAGCTCCGTGCAGCCTGACCGTGGGTCGGCGCACCGCCCGCTCAGCCCAAAACCGCGTCATACGGCGTTGGCCTCCCAACCCTCCGTGAAGATGCAATCCTGGGAGACTCCTCGGTCGTCGAGCGTTTCTTCAGTGTCTACGACCATCGGGGGGACGCCGCAGATGTAGTAGTGCGGGGCATCGAATTGAGACCCGACGGCCTCGTCAAGGTGGTTCTGGACAAAGCCCGTGGGGCCGGCCCAGTCTTCATCAGACAGGGAATAGAGCACCGACAGGTTGGGGTGGTCGGCCGACAGGTGGTCCAGCGTCTCGCGAAACATAATGTCTTCTTGCGTACGCTCTCCATACAAGAACGCCACCTGCCCCGAGCCTTCCCCGAGGTATTGCTTCAGCATGGCAATCATGGGAGTAATGCCCGTGCCGGTCGACAGAAAGACCACGTCGCGATCGGTGTCGCGCAGGTAGAGGTTTCCGCCGGGTTGGGTGATGGGCACCGTATCGCCCATCTCGCGCTGATCCATCCACACCGAGGCGGTACCATCATCGTACCGCTTAATGGCAAGGGCTAGGGTGTTGGTGCCGGGTAGGTTGACGGGCGTATACGGCCGTTGAACCGAGTCGCCGTCCTGCTCAGCGCTGATGACGGTATGTTGGCCGGGTTGGTACGAGAACGTATGCCCTTCAACACGGAGCAGGTATTGTTTGACCCGGGGCGTCATCTGGTGGATAGACGTCAGCGTCGCATCGAACGTATCAGAAGCCATAAAGGGAGTCTTTTCGGTGAGAGTCCAGCATCGGATGAGTGAGGTGCGGCGAGGAGTGGGTCGGTTCGGTATCACGTCTTCGACCGAGCATAGCCCGCGCCGGCAGTTCGGCACTCGTTAGCCGAGCCGCCACCGCAGCGTGCCAGGCGCGAATTCGCACGCGAAAAATCACGAAACGGAAGACAAGCACGCACCTACGATACCACCCTTTGGCATCGACGTTCTATGGTTTTGCAATCGTTGCAAGACGTTCAGGAACGACCATGCAAACGACTACGCCCGAATGACGGCAGGATGTACTGTCGGGCGTT
>CAYFQN010000088.1:0-1930 GCA_964345285.1 uncultured Rhodothermales bacterium | reverse complement strand
AACGACCATGCAAACGACTACGCCCGAATGACGGCAGGATGTACTGTCGGGCGTTGCAGCCCCCATGCGATAGGGAAGATTTGACCATGAGATGGCGTGGTCAGCTGACAGGCCCGAATGGCCACCCCTGAAGCCTACCTGACGGGCCCGCCCCACTAGTCGCGGGAGAGCGTTGAGCTCAAGGCCACCAGCCGCTGACTACGCGCACCGCGTTTGTGACGTGCACAACGACGCGCCGGCTACAGGCACGCGCCGGCTACAGGTACAGGCAGGGCTCAAGCATCAGCAAACAGGCTCTGAATCACAGCCAGAAGCCCCTCCATGCGATACGGCTTGCTGAGGCAAGCGTCGAATCCTTCATTCAGAAGCCGCTCCTTGTCCCCGGGCAGGACGTGGGCAGTGCAGGCCAACATGGGCGTGTTGGCATGGACAGGGTCGGCCTTGAGTTCGTGCATTAGCTCGACCCCGTTCGTCTCGGTGGCCAGGCTGATGTCGACGACAAATCCATCGTAATGCGTGGTCGCTGTATGCGCGAGCGCTTCCTCAGCCGTTGCAGCAACGTCGACAACAGATCGCGGGTCAATCTCACCAAGAAGCAGTGGGAAAAGGTCTCGACTCTGGGGGTTGTCATCAATGAGTAAGAGATGCACGGCAGCGCCAGGTACGCCGGCATCGGAGGGCTGGTTGGGGGCGCTTGCTGTGGGCGGCTGTCCGGTGAGGGTATCCCGCGATTCGCCCCCTCGCGTGGAGTTATCCTTTACGGGGGGAGGAGACGACAAGGCGGGCAGGGTAACGGTGAACACGCTGCCTTCGCCCTTTGTGCTCTGCAGACCGATTTCCCCGCCGAGGAGCTCGACCAATCGCTGCGTGATGTGCAGCCCGAGTCCCACGCCTTCGTAGGCCCGGGTGTAGCCTTCCGACTCCTGAGTAAACTCCTCAAACACCTTGTCTGCATAGTCGGGCTCAATGCCTATGCCGGTATCTTCGATCTCAATCACAGCGCGGGTAGCGCCAGTGTGGAGTCGTGCCTGCACACGGCCTTCTTCAGTAAACTTGATGGCGTTAGAGAGGAGGTTTGCAAGGATGCGCCCTACCGCGCCCCGGTTCAGAGCAGCTGGCACCGGCCGGTCGGGCACATCGACGTCCAGCGCGAGCCCCTTGTCCCGTGCTTCACGACGGAAGAGCATTGCAGCCTCGCGGACTTCCTCGGCGAGGTCGATCTCGTCAGCTTCCACTTCGATGGTCTGGCTCTCGAGTTGTGCAAGATCCAGCACCGAGGTGAGCGTGCGCTCGAGCCGCTTGCCACCTTGGCGGATGGTGGATAGTAGCTCAGCCTCTTGGCCACTTAGCATGCCCTGCAATACGTCTGCGAAGCCAATGATGGAGGTGAGAGGCGTACGGATTTCGTGGCTCATGTTGGCCAAGAATGAAGACTTGAGCTGACTCATCTCCTCGGCGCGTTGCCGGGCGCGAACTAACTCCGCTTCACGCTGCTTCTGTTCTGTGACGTCGCGCACGTTGGCGAGCACCTCCACATTTGCGTCCGACGTGGGGAGCCGGCGTCCGCGAATCGACAAGTGGCGCCACGAACCGTCCTTGTGTTGGTACCGGCTTTGTACCTCTGCCGTTGTTCCCGGCTGGCTGATGGCCTGTTGAAACGCGGCGCGCACAGCCTTCAGGTCACGGGGATGGACGGGGGCAAAACCATTTTGGCCAATAAGCTCATCGCGGGGGTAGCCGGTTACCTCGGTAATCGAGGGCGAAACGTACTGAAATGTACCGTCAGCATCGAAAAGTGCAACTACGTCAACGGCCTGCTCGGCAAAACTGCGGAAGAGCGATTCGCTGCGACGCAGTTTGGATTCCATCTCATGCCGGTCGGTGATATCGACGTGGGTGCCGACCATGCGCAGCGGGGTGCCGTCCTCCG
>CAYFQN010000087.1:10534-12470 GCA_964345285.1 uncultured Rhodothermales bacterium | reverse complement strand
GGGGGGAGCGTGCGCGTTACTATCACGGCCGACAGCGATACAGTCCGCGTTTCGGTCCGTGATAGCGGACCCGGTATTCCGGCAGCCGACCTCCCGCACGTGTTCGACCGCTTCTACCGCACCGAGGCAGCGCACCCGTACGGGCAGGCCGGCTCGAGGATCGGCTTAGCACTCACCAAAGAGCTGGTTGATCTGCACCGGGGCACCCTCAAAGTTGATCGCGAAGAGGGCTTCGGGAGCCAGTTCACGCTCTCACTGCCCCGCGGGCGCGACTATCTTCAGCCCGACGAGATTATGGATGAGGGCCAGCCGTGCGACACGATTCCAGAGGTATTTCAGGTAGCTCTTCTCCCTGTGCTCGACGACCGCGATGAAGCCGTGGCTTCACCCGTGACTGATCCGTCCGATGGTTTGTCGGAGAACGCATCGAATGCAGAAACCATGACAGCCGATAAGACCACGGTTCTTCTCGTAGAGGACAACGCGGAAGTGCGCGCCTACATCCGCATGCATCTCTCGAAAGACTATCGGCTCATCGAGGCCTCAAACGGCTGGGCGGGGCTTGATCACGCCCGCGCCGATCTTCCCGACCTCGTCCTCTCCGACGTGATGATGCCGGAGATGGACGGAATCGAGCTCTGCCAGGCTCTCAAATCCAGCCCAAAACCGATTTCATCCCGATCATCCTGCTCACTGCACGCGCTGAGGCGGACGATCGGATTGGTGGATTGCAGACAGGGGCCGATGACTACCTGACGAAGCCGTTCGACATGGACGAGTTGCGAGCCCGGGTCGACAACCTCATTCAGTTGCGCCAGCAGCTCCGTGAGCGATTCACAGGCTCGTCGTTGACCGTCCAGTCCAAAGTGGTGGAGGCTTCGTCGGTAGACCGTGAGTTCCTCGACGCTGTGCAGTCCACCATTGAGGCGCGCATAGGCGACGAGTCGTTCACTGTAGACCAACTCGCTGATGCTGTGAGTATTAGCCGGGTCCACCTCTACCGACGCCTTCAGAACCTCCTCGGTGAATCGCCATCATCTCTGATCCGGTTGCTCCGCCTGGAGCACGCGGCCCAGCTGCTGGCTCAGGAAGCCGGCTCGATCAGCGAGATCGCCTACGGAGTAGGCTTCAAGAGCGTCTCTCACCTCTCCCAGGTCTTCCGGGAGCAATACGGCCACGTCCCATCTGAACATCCTGTGGATGAAACGTCTGAGTAGAGCGGTGTGAGATCCTAGCGCTCAGCGAGGGGGGCCCCTGGTCTGTACGTTACCATATCTTGCCTACTGGTGACATGTAACGCACTGGCAACAGCTGGTAACGCGGCGATTAGGGGATAGCGTGAAGAAAACGCGAGTCTGGTGCTGCATCGGCGTCACCTCCGGGTCCCTTTCCGAGGCACCACATGGCCAATCAGCAGCCCACCGGCTTGCAGGCGGAAGTCGAGCGGTTGCTTGGCCGCCCCCTCGCACCCCAGCGACTACCCTGATCCTTAACGATCCCCAAAACCATCATGGCCGCGCTTCTCCGCCCCACGAACTGTCTGCCCATTGCGATACCCGCTCTTGCGGTCGCTGCCTGCGGGGGAAGTTCCGCCGAGACGTCCGGCGACACCGCACTCACCGGGCACGCTAGTTAGGATGCCACCGTCTTCTACAAAACCATGAGGGAGCCAGAGCGGCTTGACCGGCTTCGTACGCCGCTACCCGCAGGCGCTCTCCGACGGCCAGCGTCAGCGTATCGGGATCCGGGCGCTTGCTACGAATCCCAGTTCACCGTGTGCGACGAGCCCATCAGCGCGCTTGACGTGCCCATCCAGGCGCAAGTCATGAACCTCATGCAAGACTTGCAGGAGGAGTTCGACCTTACGCACCTCTTCATTGTGCACGCGCTGCTTCATTGCGCACGCGCTGCACGACCGGGACGCCAATGCTACGCG
>CAYFQN010000087.1:0-10434 GCA_964345285.1 uncultured Rhodothermales bacterium | reverse complement strand
GCACGCGCTGCTTCATTGCGCACGCGCTGCACGACCGGGACGCCAATGCTACGCGAAGTGGAGGGCGACCATCAAGTGGCTTGCCACCTGTACGATACGGGGCCTAGCCATGAGCTGCCGCTCCAGGCCGCCACGTAGATGGTGCGACGGCTCAAAACGGCGCATCGTCGATGGGCGGCTGCGGGGCGCTAAAGCCGTCGCCGCTGCTGGCCGATCCGTTGCCCATGCTACTCCCGCCGCTGGGCGGCGGGCCGCCAGCGTTTTGGCCTTCGTAGTGTGTTGTCAGGTTTTCGAACAAGGCGTACTGGTTGACGAACGCGAGCTCTACGGTGCCGATAGGGCCATTGCGCTGCTTCCCGATGATGATCTCGGCGATGCCTTCCGTCGAGTTGCCCTGCTCGTCCACGGTGATGCCATAGCGCTCGGCGCGGTAGATGAAGGCCACCACGTCGGCGTCCTGCTCGATGGAGCCCGACTCGCGAAGGTCGGAGAGCTGCGGGCGTTTGTCGCCGCCGCGCGTTTCGACACCGCGGTTGAGCTGCGACAGCGCGATCACCGGCAGGTTGAGCTCCTTCGCCAGGCCCTTGAGGGAGCGCGATATATGCGCGATTTCTTGCTCGCGGTTCGCGTTCTGTCGCGCGCTGGAGCCTTGCATGAGCTGGAGGTAGTCGACGACGACGAGGCCAATGTCGTGCTCGGCCTTGAGGCGCCGGCACTTGGCCCGCAGCTCCAACACGCTCAGCCCCGGCGTATCGTCGATAAAGATCTCGGCCTCGGAGAGCTTACCGGCGGCGCGGGCGAGCTTCTGCCAGTCCTCGTCCGTCATGCGGCCCGTGCGGGCGGCCTGGGCGTTGACCTTCGCTTCGGAGGTGAGCATGCGCTGCGCCAGCTGCTGCGCCCCCATCTCCAGCGAGAAGATGGCTACGCCCGTCTGATGCTCCGGATGGGTGGAGGCGTTCAGGCCACAGGCCAGCGAAAAGGCGGTCTTTCCCATGGAGGGCCGCGCGGCGATGATGATGAGGTCAGATGGCTGCCAGCCGCTCGTGAGGCGGTCGAGCCGGTGGAAGCCGCTCGGCACGCCAGTGATGCCGCCTTCCTGCCCATGGATGGATTCCAGCCGCTCTAGCGTGTCCTTCACCACGTCGTTCATCGACGAGGCGGCCTTGCGGAGTTGATTGTCTGAGATGGAGAAGATCTGGCTCTCGGCCTTGTCCAGCAGCTCAAAGGCATCGGCG
The DNA here is from genome assembly GCA_964345285.1 of uncultured Rhodothermales bacterium. Taxonomy (GTDB): domain Bacteria; phylum Bacteroidota; class Rhodothermia; order Rhodothermales; family Salinibacteraceae; genus JAAAPH01. The sequence goes on along the minus strand of CAYFQN010000087.1, from coordinate 9,199 downwards.
CTTGACTCGTAGGCCTCGCCGACGAGGCCCGTCATGGTCTCGATCAGCTTACGGAGCAGCGACTTCTCGGCGATGATGCGCGCGTGATACTCGACGTTCGCCGCCGAGGCCACCTGCGTGGTGAGCTCGGTCAGGTAGTACGGCCCGCCGACGCTTTCGAGCCCGTCGCGGCGGCGCAGTTCGTCCGTCAGCGTCACCAAGTCGACGGGGTTACCGCGCTCGAAGAGGCTGAGGATCGCCGTGTAGATGTTCTGGTGCTTGTTGCTGTAGAAAGCCTCCGGGGGCAGGATCTCGATGGCCTTCGGGATGGCCTCCCGCTCGATGAGCATCGCCCCGAGCACCGACATCTCGACGTCAGTCGCCTGCGGTGGGACGCGGCCTGACTTCCGGTGGACGGCCTCGGCCTGCGCGCGTTTCTGGCGGCCCTGTCCGCCGCGCATCTTCTCAAGCGGGTACGACGGCCGGCCGCTGTCGTCGATGTTGAGGCGAGGCTGAGATTGTTTCTCGTCGGCCATAGGGGGCGAAGGAGGCAGGGATGCAGGCGCGGGAGCGCCCGTTCATTCAGGGTGAAGCACTTGGAGGCTAGTCGGTCAGTTCGTCGTAGCGCGTGCGGAGGAGCTTCATGTCTTCCCATGTGGGCCGCTTCCAGTTCGCATTTCGTAGGAGCGCGGCCGGGTGGTACGTAGCCATCACGGGAATGCCGTAAAAGTCATGCTCTTTGCCACGCAGCGATCCGAGGGCGGATCGGCGGTCGAGCAGCGTGTTGGCGGCTACCTTCCCCACGCACAAGATAATCTTCGGCTCAATGAGTGCAATCTGTTTGTAGAGGATGGGAATGTGAGCCTCGACTTCCTCTGCCTTGGGGTCGCGGTTGCGGGGGGGACGGCTCTTGAGGATGTTTGTAATGTACACATCCTCACGCTCGAAATTAATAGCGTCCAGGATTTTATCGAGCAGCTTCCCGGCGCGTCCCACGAATGGCTCGCCCTGCTTATCCTCATCCGCTCCGGGCGCCTCGCCAATGACAACAAGGTCGGCGTGCGGGTCGCCCACGCCAAACACAGCGTTCTCGCGCTGCTCATCGAGCGGAATCAGCTCGTTTGCGTTGACCCAAGCCTCGACTGCATCCAGCGACGCCATGTCCTTGTACGGCGCGTCGTCAGGAATGAGCGCTTCGATGCGTTCCGAGGGCGGGCGCGAGGGGTCTTCTGCGGGGTCGACCTCGTTGCCAAACAGGTCGTAGTTGGGCATAGTGGTGTCGTCGTCGACAGGAGGGGGTGAGTCAGGCGAGGAGGATGAAGGCGCTACGGGAACGAAGGGGCCATGTAGGGTCTGTTCGAACGCGATGGCTTGGCGAAGCTCGTGCAGCAGCGACTTCATACGTCGGGAGCGAGTGGGGTGAGCCGAGAGGCGTCCGATGAGCTAGTCGCGGCGAGGGAGCGCCTACGAAGAGGTCTCGGAGGAGGGGCTCGTTTCGATGCGCGCGGCGATGACGCGGGCTAGCAGACGATCCGCCACGAGGGACTTGGGGAGAACAGGGAACGCCTCTTTGTAGCCATCACGGTGAAGGAGCGTAACCCGGTTGGTCGTCGTGCCAAAGCCGGCCCCTTCTTCGAGCGGGTTGTTGAGCACAATCCAGTCCAAGTTCTTGGCGTGCAGCTTATGCCGGGCATTCTTCAGTTCGTCGTCCGTCTCCAGCGCAAAGCCCACCAGCTGCTGGTATGGTCGCTTGTGCTCGCCCAGCGTCTTCAGAATGTCACTGGTCTGGCGCAGGCGGATGGAGAGTTCAGCCGACTCTTCCTTTTTGATCTTGGACGGTGCCGTGCGCGCCGGGGTGTAGTCTGATACGGCAGCCGCCATGAGAATCAGGTCGGCGTCTGCGTGCTGCTGCACCACGGTGCCCATTTCCTTCGTCGTGGTCACGTCGATGCGCTCTACGCCAGGTGGCGTATCGAGACATGTTGGCCCGCTCACCAGCGTGACGACAGCACCACGCTCTGCTGCGGCGTGGGCCAGTGCGTACCCCATCGTTCCTGTTGACCGGTTGGTGATCACGCGGACGGGGTCGATGGGCTCCTGCGTCGGGCCGGCAGTGACAAGCACGTTGAGCCCGGCAAGAGGCTCGCCAGAAGTCGCCTGGGATGCACGCTCAGCGGTTGGCGGGTGTTGCGTCCGATCGCCTGATGCCATCTCAGAGGGCGGAGTGGACGGCCCGTCGAGCGGGAAAATCGGTGACTTGCCTGCCGGTGGGTTGGCCTCAGAAGACACGTTGTGCAGCGGCGGAGACGGCTCGGTATCCTCTACATCGGGGATGCCACTGTCAGGCATATTAGGCGTCTCGTACGCCTGCATGTCCGGGTGGTCAGGGGCCGAATCGCCCTGGGCCTCCGGTTCAAAGTCAAACTCATCGAACGAGTCGTCCAGCTGCTCGTCTGCGACCTCGACAGCGTCGAGCAGCTGGATGACCTGCTCCACGATGGATGCCGGCTCAGGAAGCCGGCCCTGACCTACGAGGCCGCTCGCAAGCTCGCCGTGCTCAGCTGGCATAACGGCATAGCCCAGTGCGCGGAGACGCTCCAGGTTAGACTGTGTCGCCGGGTGGTGATACATGTCACGGTCCATGGCCGGGCACACGAGCAACGGGCACTCCGCCGAAAGCGCCGTGGATGTCAGCATTGAGTCGCTGAAGCCGTACGCCAGCTTCGCAATGGTTTGTGCCGTCGCGGGGGCCACGACAAACAGGTCGGCCCAGAGGCCAAGCGTGACGTGCTTGGTCCATGCCTCCTCGGCGGCCTGGCCGGTTGCGTCTTCGGGGAAGAGGTCGGTCAGCACTTCGCGACCAGAAAGCGTGCCCAGCGTGAGGGGCGAGATAAACCGCGTGGCGTCTTCGGTCATCAGCACCTGCACTTCGGCACCCGCTTTGCGCAGGAGCCGAACGATCAGGGCTGATTTGTAGGCCGCGATACTCCCCGAAACGCCTAACACAATCCGACGGTCGAGCAGGGATTCGTTAATCTCAGGCGACGCCATGATTGGTCTCAGGTTGGATGGGAAACGCGAAATCGGGGGGCGAGGCGGCGCTACTCGTTTTACTCGTTAGAGTTGCGGTGGTACAACTCGTCATCTTTGAATTCCTGAATCGCCGTCACCGTCGGTTCCGGCTGCAGTTCGTACTCAACGGAGATCTTAGCCTGCTCTTCCTGCATGCGGGCGTCCTCCATGTCGGGGCCAAAGCCTTCGAAGTAAGACAGCTTGTCGTCCAGTTCGGACTTCGTGTTTGATGCGACCTGGCGCGCCCGCTTCGAGATAATTGCCACGGACTCGTAAATGTTGCCCGTTTTGGCGGCCAGTTCGTCTACGTCGATCGTGTTAATAGCCATGAGCCGTTGTCAGTACAATCAGATGGTAAATCAGGATATGTTAACGGTTGATAAACCGGCGGATGACGCCCAAAGTTTCCTGCACAGCACGGTCCACCTCGTCGTTCACGACGACGGCGTCACAGCGGTCGCGTGCCGCCATCTCCATCGACGCCCGCTCGGTGCGCGTCGAGAGGCTGTCTTCCGATTCGGTGCCGCGCTGCTTCAGCCGCCGCTCCAACTCGTCCATCGACGGCGGGGCGATGAAGACGACGAGGGCGTCATCGCCGTAGAGGCGCTTCACGTTGAGCGCACCCTTCACGTCGATGTCGAGCAGCACAGGATGGTCGCTCGCGCGCTCTTCCACTTCGCGGCGTAGCGTGCCGTAGAACTGGCCTGGGTAGACCTCCTCGTACTCCAGCAGCTCGCCGTCCTCGATGAGGCGGCGAAACGCGGCCTCTGGAACGAAGTGGTAATCCTCGCCGTCCGTCTCGCGGGGGCGCGGTTTCCGCGTGGTCGCGGACACGGAGAACTCGACCTCAGGCATTGCCTGCATCACGCCGCGCGCAATGGTCGTCTTGCCGGCGCCGCTGGGGGCAGTCAGTACGATGATGTCGCGCTCGGGCATGGGATGTGACTCTAGGGAAGGAGGTCGCGGCTGGGTACACGGCAGCAGCAAGCTAAGTGGTAGGACCTGAAGTTTGAAACAGATTGCCCATGAAAACGACCGCCACGACATGGCCGCACGCGATAGCGCTGCTCATCGGCGTCGGGGCGGTCGCCCTGTTGCTTGCAGGGTGCGCGCCCGTGTATATGCCGAACAACGTCCATGTGCCGCTCCTGAAGCGCCAGGGGGACGTTCGAGCGGGCGCGCACGCGAGCACGAGTGGCGTCGAGGTACAGGCCGCCAGCGCTCTGACCGACCACCTCGGCCTCATGGCTAACTTTTCCTTCGCCCGCAGGGGCAGCCGCAGCGACAATCCCAGGGCGGACGGCGAAGACTACCATCGCCATCGCTTCGGCGAGGTGGGCATTGGGTACTTCAAGACATGGAGCCAAGGAGGCCACGCCGGGGTGTACGCGGGATACGGGCGCGGCTGGGCCGAGTCCGTCGACGCCTATGAGTTTTTCAGCTCGAACCTCGTACAGGCACGGGGCCGGTACACCCGCTTCTTCGTGCAGCCGGCGGTGGGTGCGACCGTCGACCTGTTCCAGATGCACATGGCCACGCGTCTGGTTCGCATCAACTTTTACGAGTTCGAGACAGGCCGCGAGACGGCGGCCACCGACCAGGTCGGGGTGTTCATCGAGCCAGCCGTAGGCGCGAGCCTCGGGCCGGACCCGGTGCGGGTGGGTGTGCAGGTCGGGCTCTCCGTGCCACTCACCGACACCGACGAGATCGCGTTCGACTACCAGATGGCCTGGATCGCACTCGGCGTGCGGGTTCGTCTCAATCCATGGCAGTGGTGAGCGGGGAGCGGCATCGCGGCACGGCGCCGACGCAGCGCGAGAACAGAGCCGTTACTCCACGTTGCGCACCTGCTCACGGATCTGCTCGACGGCCTCTTTCATCTGCACGGCGTGCTCGGTGATGGTGGCGTCGTTGGCCTTCGAGCCGATCGTGTTGACTTCGCGGTGGATCTCCTGCGTGATGAACTTGAGCTTGCGCCCGACAGCGTCTTCGTTGCCGAGCGCCTCGCGGAAGAGCTCCAGGTGCGAGTGGAGGCGCACGCACTCTTCCGTGATGTCGAGCTTATCGGCCAGGAGGGCGACTTCCGCCTCCAGCCGGTCCGGGTCGATGCGGTCGTCGTCCATGAGGCGGGCGAGGCGTTCGTCAAGCCGGTCGCGGGCGGCCTCAACGCGCTGCGGCGCCCGGGCCTCCACCTGCGTCAGGTGCTCTTCGATGGCGTCGATGCGGGCAGCGAGGTCGGTGCGCAGCGCTTCGCCTTCCTGGCGGCGCATGGCGCGGAGCTGCTCAATGGCTTCGCCAAGCGCAACTTGCACGGCATCCCACGCCTCCTCGCCGACGTCTGTGTCGTCTTCGATGGTGGTGAACACGTCGGAGAAGTGAAGCAGGTGCTCCAGTTGAACGGGCGCCTCGATGCCGGCGGCGGCGCGGAGCCGGTCGAGCAGTTTGCGGTAATTGGCTGCAGCCTCGCCATCCACCTCGATGGGCAGCGTGGCATCTTCTTCGCCTTCCACCTGCACGTTGATGTTGAACCGACCGCGCTCGAAGGCCTGCTTGATGTGGGCTTGCATGTCGCCCTCGTGGGCGGCAAGGCTACTTGGCAGCCGGGCTGAAACGTCACAGTGCCGGTTGTTTACCGATCGGATCTCGACGGTGGCGGTGATGCCGTGGGCCGTGGCCGTGCCCCGGCCGAAGCCCGTCATGCTCGCAATCATGGCGGTGGAAGGCAGTGCGTGGGGGAGAGGAAGAGAGGGGGTCCGCTGAATAGCAGAAAGCCGGGTGCTCAGAGCGAGCGACCCGGCTTCTGTCATTCGGCCGCTTACCCGACCGATATTGAAGAATGCGGAGGGGGAGGGATTCGAACCCTCGGTACCGCAGGGCGGCACACTCGCTTTCCAGGCGAGCCCCTTCGACCGCTCGGGCACCCCTCCGTGGAATGGTGAGTGTCGAGTTCCGAATGTCGAGTCAAATCGCCGCTCGACGCTCGTAGTTCGTCATTCGACACTCGCTACACCTTCATGATTTCTTCCTCTTTGCGCTCCACGAGCTGATCCACCTTGTCGGTGTATTCGTCAGTGAGCGCTTGCAGGTCCTGCTCCGCGGCGTACCGGACATCTTCGGACAGGTTCTCTTCCTGCTCTAGTTTCTTGAGCTTTTCTTTAGTAGACCGGCGCGTGTTGCGGATGGAGATGCGCGCTTCCTCGGCCCGTTCGCTGGCCTTCTTTGCCAGGTCCTTGCGGCGCTCCTCCGAGAGCGGCGGCACGGGGACGCGGATCTGCTGCCCGTCGTTCGACGGATTGAAGCCGAGGTCCGATTTCATGATGGCCCGTTCGATGTCTTCCAGCGCGTTCGTATCGAACGGCTGAATGAGCAGCAGGTCGGCCTGTGGGGCAGTGACGCTTGCGATCTGCTCCAGCGGCGTCTGGCTGCCGTAGTAGTCCACCTTAATGGTTTGCAGCATGGCCGGCGATGCCCGCCCGGTGCGGATGGATTGGAGTTCCGTGCGGAAGTGATTGAGGGCTTTCTCCATACCCTGTCGCGCCTCGTTCAGCGCCGCATCAATCGGGTCATCAGGCATCGGTTTCTCGGGGATGAGTGAAGGGCGTTACTGAGCCGGTTCAGGCGGGCACACGTTCGACGGCGGCTTGCGTTTCGTCCCAGTGTACGGTGGTACCCACACGCTCGCCCTGCAGCACGCGCTTCAAGTTGCCCGTCGTGCCCATGTTGAAGACGATAATGGGCAAGCCAGACTCCTGGCACAACGTGAAGGCGGTCATGTCCATCACGCGCAGCCCGCGGCTGATAACCTCGCCGCCGTGGATGGCTGCGAACTGCTCGGCATCGGGATTTGTCTCCGGGTCGTCGGTGAATATGCCGTCCACGCGCGTGCCCTTGAGGATCATTTCGGCCTCAATCTCCAGCCCGCGGAGTGCGGCGGCGGTATCCGTCGTAAAGTACGGGTTGCCGGTGCCTGCGCCAAAGATCACCACGCGGCCTTTCTCCAGGTGGCGGATGGCCCGCCGACGAATGAACGGCTCGGCGATCTCTTCCATCTTGATACTGGATTGCAGCCGCGTCTGGACGCCCACTTGTTCGAGCGCGTCCTGCAGCGCCATGCCATTGATCATGGTGGCCAGCATGCCCATGTAGTCGGCATGAGCGCGCGTCATCCCTTTCATGGCGTTTTGCACCCCCCGAAAGATGTTGCCGCCGCCGATGACCACTGCAATTTCAACGCCCAGGTGTACGGCTTTTTTGATCTCGGCTGCGTAGTTGCGCAGCACGGACTCGTCGATGCCGTACGCTTTGTCGCCGAGCAACGCCTCGCCGCTCAGCTTCAGTAGAACGCGTTGGTATGCTACCGGGGGCTGTTCGATGTCGTTCGTTGCATTGGTTGCGGAGGCCATCGCGCGCTACGCCAATCTACAATCGGGAATGGTCAATCCAAAGTCGAGTTAGTCGCCCAAGGCGTAGCGGACGAACCGCTTCACGTTGACGCCGGCGCTGTCGAGAATGTCCTTCACGGAGACGGAGGCGTCTTTCACGAAGGCCTGCTCCAGCAGCACATTGTCTTCGAAGAAACGTTCCAGCTTGCCCTCGGCAATCCGGTCGATGATGTGCTCGGGCTTGCCGTCGCTAAGCGCGGCTTCGCGAGCAATCTCCTTCTCTTTTTCCTGCACCTCTTCGGGCACCTCATCGCGCGTCACAGCAATTGGGTCGAGCGCGGCGATCTGCATGGCTACGTCTTGGCCCACGTCCTCGGCGTCGCCATTGCCAGCGACCTGGACCAGCACGCCCAGGCGCGAGCCGGGGTGCACGTAGGAAATAACGCTACCGCCGTCGGCATCCAGGATGCGGAAGCGACGGATGGCCAGCTTCTCGCCGATGCGTCCTGTCATTTCGACGAGCTCGGCTTCCACGGTCTTGTCGCTGTCGAAGGAGAGCGCGTGCAAGGCATCGATGTCCTCGGGACGTTCCTCAAGGACGAGTTCGGCGATGCGCTGCGCGAACGAGCGGAAGTCGTCGTTGCGGGCGACGAAGTCGGTCTCGCAGTTGATCTCGGCGATGGCGCCGGCACTTTCGTCGTCGCTAATTTCGGTGACAACGAGGCCTTCATCGGCTTCGCGCTCTGAGCGTTTGTCAGCCACTTTCTGGCCTTTCTTACGCAGGATCTCAACGGCCTCGTCGAAGTCGCCGTCGGCCTCCTGCAGGGCTTTCTTGCAGTCCATCATCCCGACGCCGGTCGCGTCGCGAAGTTTTTTGACGTCTTGTGCGGAAATGCTCATGGGTGGGTTGGCGTACTAAAACGTGAAAGATTGATCGAGGCGGGCGCAGCGTTAAGAGGAGGCTTTTGCCTTCTGCTTCTCCTGCTGTTTCATCTGGCGCTCCTGCTGCCCCTGCTGAATAGCATCTGTGATGACGGAGGTGACTAGCTCGATGGAGCTGAGCGCATCATCGTTGGATGGAATGGGGTAGTCGACGAGCTCCGGGTCGCAATTCGTGTCCACCATCGCGATGATGGGGACGCCCAACTTGCGCGCCTCGTTCACGGCGATGTCTTCGCGTTTGACATCGACGATGAAGATGGCACCCGGCAGGTTGGCCATCTTGCGGATGCCGCCCAGCACGTTTTCGAGCTTCTCATGCTCACGGAGGCGGATCAGCTTCTCTTTCTTCTTGAGCTTGTCGAGCGTGCCGTCCTTCTCCATTTTCTCGATCTCTTCCATCCGACGGATGGAGCGGCGGATCGTCTGGAAGTTGGTCATTGTGCCACCGAGCCAGCGGTTCACCATGAAGGGCATGCCGCAGTCCTCCGCGTACTCGCGCACGATTTCCTGCGCCTGCTTCTTGGTGCCGGTGAAGAGGATCGTTTTGCCGCGGCGAGCGAAGCGACGAGCGGCATCGGCGGCCCGGTCGAGCAGGACCTGCGTCTGCATCAGGTCGATGATGTGGATGTTATTCCGGTCCATGAAGATGTACTTCTCCATGCGCGGGTGCCACCGGCTCGTCAGGTGGCCGAAGTGCGTACCGGCTTTGAGGAGCTCCTCGATGGACGCCTTGTGCTCGGTCGGCTCCCCGTCCTCCTTGTCGTCTTCATTCTCTTCGGCGACGGGCTCTTCGGCGACGGGCTCTTCGGCGGCGTCGTCGTCCG
>CAYFQN010000086.1:0-12471 GCA_964345285.1 uncultured Rhodothermales bacterium | reverse complement strand
GGCATACGGCCTGCCCGAGATGTACTGGCACGGCATGCTCCGCGGCCGCGCCTGATGGCTGCGTCGGCGGAACGGTACCCATGAACCAAAGCGGCCCGCTGAACCTCACTCGGTTCCGGCGGGCCGCTTTTGATTGCTAAACGTAGATCTACTCGATCACTCCGTCGTCCCGGGCACCTGAGGGCTGAGGTGCACGATGGTTGCGCCCCAACTGCTCTTGTCGCCGGCGAGGTCGTAGCGGTCCACCATGTCCAGCTTGTCGAGCGTGGCGTGCACGTACCGGCGCAAGGTACCCGTTCCTTTCCCGTGGATGATGCGAACACGCTGGATGCCTTTTTCGCGGCACACGCGCAGATACTCTGGTACCAAGTCGCCCACATCGCCCGGTCGGAACGCATGGAGGTCGAGGACACCGTTAATGGGATATTCGGTCGCTTCAGTCATAATGTCACAATGAGGCCCGGATCGATCGTCAGTTCGCGGCCTGTGGCGCAGGCTTCTCGAACACGAGAAAGTGCTGGCGCGGCAGCATGTCTTTCGTCTCAACCCACCGCAGACCCACCGCTTCCATCTCCTTGCGCGCTTGGGCCTCGCTCATTTTGTGCAGCGGCTTGATCGGCACGCTTGGGTCTTCCTTCCGGTACTCGATCAGCACGACGCGTCCGCCCGGCACGAGCGACTTGACGAGCGACTGCATCATTTCGCGCGGATGCGAGAATTCGTGGTAGGCATCCACCATGAGCGCGACGTCGATGGAGTCGGTCGGCAGGTTGGGGTCTTGGATCGTCCCGCGCACGAGCGATACGTTGTCGATGCCCTGTTCCTGAACGCGCTCCCGCATGATATCGAGCATCTCCGGCTGGATGTCCACGGCGAAGACGCGGCCGCGCGGCACCTGCGGCACCATCGGGAAGGTAAAGTAGCCTGTGCCCGCGCCGATATCAGCCACGACGTCCATCGGTGCCAGATTGAGGCTGTCAACCACGAGATCGGGGCGCTCATTGTCAGCGCGCTCGGGGCGTTCGAGCCAGGAGGCGCCGCGGTGGCCCATCACCTTCGAGATCTCGCGCCCCATGTACACCTTGCCAATCCCATCGCGGCTCGGTGCGCGCTGGCTGTAGACGTCCGACGTGTCCGTGCTGGCTTGTGCCGCGGTGCCGTCGCCATCTGCCGCCTGGCAACCGAGGGTGGCAACCAGCACTAGAAGCGGAATGAGGGTAGAGGCAAACGCAGAGCGATAGGCAAGCATGGGTCGGCGGTCAGTTGGTAGGGCGTTGGGGAAACTCCTAACGGACACTGGCCGCATCAGTTGTCGAGCCCGTAGTGCGCCTTTACCTCAGCGTAGTTGGTCAGATCCACACCCGCCGCCCGCGCGCCGGCGAAGCTGTCAATGATGACCACCTTGATCAACTGATCCGGCAGCACATCCAACACTTCGGGACGTGATGCTTCGTAGAACACTTCGAAGAAGTCAACCTCGTACGCAAAGCCGAGAGTGACGGTCCGGTCTACCGCGGGCAGATCGGCGGACTCAACGCCGTATGTGTAGGGGAGCGCCGTCCACGTGTCCTGCTCGCGGAAGTAGGCCATCACGGCGCCGTTGTTCACTACTCGCGGCGAAATCTCTGGCGCATCGTATTGCACCGATGCAATCGGCCCGTTGAATTGGGCATCGGCCATGAAGAAGTCGACCGTGAAGCTATACACGGCCGGGTCCCCCGGTGGACCAGGCGGTCCGGGCGGCCCCACCGGGCCCTGATCGCACCCGGCGATGAACAAAACGGCGGTGACAAGAAGGAGACGTCGAGCAGAGCGCAGCATGGCACGGTGGGAAGAGCTAGTCAGCAGAATGGCGGGATGCGTTGGCAACCGAATGCTACCAGGCCTCCGTACAAATCCCGGGCCGTCCTCGGCCGATCAACTCCTCGATGCTGCGTGATAACGCCTCCCCCATATCGCGCCCCAAACCGTCTACCGTAGTAGACACAAATGGCACGTATCGACACGGCCCTTCTCCGCTCAAACAGCCTTCTGTGGGATGCGGTCAGCGCCCCGATTCGGACTGATAGATGCGAATGACCATATTGCCCTTCGTGTCGATGTATCCGCGGTACATACCGGGCGTGTTGAACGGCATGGCGATGTTGCCCTGCGCATCCATCGCGATCACGCCTCCTGTTCCGCCATCTGGTTCCATCTGCGGCAGTTCGTCCATGATCACTGAACGCGCAGCCTGTTGCACGGTCACGCCGCCGTGCTCCATGCGCGCCGCAATGGCATGTGCCACGGCGGCTCGGATGAAGTACTCGCCATGCCCTGTCGCCGAGACGCCGCACGTGGCATTGTCCGCATACGTTCCCGCCCCGATGATCGGCGAGTCGCCCACGCGGCCGAAGCGTTTATTGGTGGTCCCACCGGTCGTCGTGCCGGCTGTGAGATTACCGTCCTGGTCGAGCGCGACGGCACCGACGGTACCGAACTTATCGGCGTCCGGGATGCGGGGATTGCGCTCTGTGCCGCGCGTGTCGTTCGGGGCGTCGTCGCTGCTACCGGTGTCGCGCTCCCGGGCTGCTTCGGCCTGCCGGCGGCGGCGTTCGGTATAGAAATACTCGTTATCGACAAACGTGACGTCGTGTTCGCGGGCAAAGTTCTCAGCGCCCTGCCCTGCCATCATCACGTGCACTGACTCATCCATGATGAGCCGGGCCAGTGCGATCGGGTTTTTGATATGCTTCACACCGGTCAGTGCGCCGGCGTTGCGCGTGCGTCCTTCCATGATAGAGGCATCCAGCTCGACGGTATTTTCGCTGGTGAAGACGGCGCCCTTGCCGGCATTGAAGAGTGGCGAGTCTTCCATGGTTTGCAGGGCGGCCACCACGGCATCGGTGCTCGTTCCGCCGCTCGTCAGCACGTCGTGCCCCGTGTTCAGCGCCGTACGCATTGCCGACCGGTAGGCGGCTTCCTGTTCATCCGTCATGTTTTCGGGCAGGATTGTACCTGCGCCGCCGTGGATGACGATGGCGACGTTGCCGGGTGCATCAGATTGAGCCGTAACGGAAGCGGGCATCGTGAGCCCAACGAGCAGCCAAACTACACTCGCGATGGCAACATGTAGTGGGTTCAGAAGGGAAAGATGAGTCATGAGTCACCATACATACGATTTGGAGGTCGGCGTGCGTTGGTAAAGTAGGCTGTTCACTGCACATTGCCAACCTGCCAGAATGACGGCTGCTGGAATGACGGCCACTGTGAGTACAGCGTGAATCTGCTTGCGCACCATGCCGTTATGGCGGAAATTCAAGCAGCCTCCCAAAAGGTCTGCCCGCTAGAGCCCATATTGGGTGATTGGCTCGCAATTTGTGCTAATGAATCGTCCGATTTGGAAACGTGGGAACAACACGGCAACATGTCGGATTTGTAACAAATTCTGATTTGCACCTTCAATGTCTATTTTGCACATTGGGTGCACGTTTGTTAGACGCCACGCATTCTTACACCTATTCGTAGCAGCGACCAACATACATGGCGAAGGGAAAAAACGTAGTTCGGAAGAATACCAAAGCGTTCAACCAGTATGAGGCGCTTCAGGAGATGAGCGATGAGGACCTCATGTCCCAGTTCCAGGCGGGGACTGTTGAGGCCTTCAACATCCTGGTGGATCGGTATTCGGACCGGCTCATGCAGTACCTCTACCGCTTCCTGGGTGATAAAAAACGGTGTGAGGACCTCTTGCAAGAGACGTTCCTCCGCGTGCACCGCAATCGTCACTCCTACCGGCGCATTGCCAAGTTCTCGACGTGGCTCTACACCATCGCCGGGAACCTGGCCCGGTCCGAGTATCGGAAGCGGAAGCGCCGCCGGATGCAGTCCATCCAGTCGGTGAACCGCGACAACGAGGAATACGAAATGGAGATTCCGGATGAGTCCTTCTCGCCGGATAAGCACGCGGAAAGCACGATTCAGGACCGGTACATTCAGGAGGCCATGAATGAGATCCCGCCTGCCTTCCGCGAGGTGGTGGTTCTCCGCGATATCCAGCAACTGGCCTACGACGAGATCGCTGAGATCACGGGGCTCCCGATGGGCACGGTCAAGAGCCGCATCAACCGCGGCCGGACGAAGCTGCAGGCGCTCCTCAAGGACGTATACCCGTTCCAGCAGGAAGAGCGCTAGTCGCTTCTGTCCTCTGTTTTCTGCCCTCTGTTTACGACTTCATGCAGAGCCGGCCTCCTTCGATGGAAGCCGGCTCTTGCTTTTTCTGGCTTCTATCTCCTATGCCTACTCCTCGACGGGTTGCTATCGACCTTGCGGATCAGACGGTGACTATTAAGTGGGCGGAGGCTCCGCCGTCTGTGCTCGACCTCGACGCGTTGCGTCGTGCCTGCCCGTGCGTGAACTGTCGCGAGCGGCGCGAGGCCGAGGCCCCCGCCCCGACAGGCCCGTGGACGGACGTGCAGGCCGAAACGGTGGGCGGCTACGGCCTCCGTCTCGATTGGGATGATGGCCACAACGATGGCATCTTCACCTGGCAGCGACTGCATGCGATGGGCAACGAAGTCAATTAGCGCGTGCTACGGCATGCGCTTGAAAGGCCGTCGTGAGAGGCGTACGCCCTAGCAGACGATGCACGTGCGGCACACCTACCACGCCACGAGCCGCCCCGGCTGCAGCAGCCACGCCGACCGAGTGGCGACGGGCTGGTCGGCTGCGGCTTCCCACTGGTCGGCGAGCATATTGAGCTGCGGTCTGCGCCAGGCCACGGCATCAGCCTGTTCGACCAGTACGACGGCGTGCCAGGCGCCTTCCGCACGAAACACGAGGTCGGCGCAGTCGCGCACAACCCGATCTATGCCATCGGACGGCTCGTTGAAGGCGAATGACACGTCCGTGTACAGCACGTCGGCGTGCCGGAGTCGCTCACTCACGGGGGTATCGCGAAACTGTGCAGCAGCTTCAAGGGCAGCCTCCGCATCCGACGCATTGAGCGCATCGGCATGCTCAACAAGCTCGTGCACCGAGCGGCTGAGTGCGCCAGGGGGCGTTCCCTGTGCGGTTTCCATGACGGCATGCCGGAGGAGCGCTGTCCGATCCGACAATACTTCGGGCCGCGCAAACGCGGATGCGCGGTTGACCTGTTCGGTGGAGGCTTGCTTGGCCTGCTCGGCACGCCCGGTTCGCTCATCCACCGAAAAGCGGCTCGCCGGAGCCTCCGCCCCCGCTGCACATGCTACCCGATCGGGGGCAGACAGCTCGGGCACTTCGTCCAGCGCCGGCGCTAGGTTGCTCCATGGTCCACTATCAGGCTTCGGCGCGTACTGGGACACGACGAGCAGGTTGCGCGCTCGCGTAGCGGCGACATACAGCAACCGGTCCTCTTCCGCCTCAAGGTATCGGGCTTCCTCCTCAGCATCGGCCGCCCAGCCTACCGGCTCAGCAATGATGTCCGCATGATAGTCACCACGCGGGCGGCGTATGGGCAACGAAAGATACGCCTCATCGCCGTCGCGTGTGACGTGCAGGGTGGGCTCGTGGGTGCTGCGCTGCGCGCTGTACGGGTCAGCCAGGAAGACGACGGGCGCCTGCAAGCCCTTAGCCTGATGCAGGTTCATGATGCGCACGGCGTCAGACCGCCCCACGTCTAGCGTCATCTCTTCGACGTCGTACGCCGGGTCGTCGACTAGTTCGCGCAGTTCGCTCACGATAGCCCCCCAGTGCCACCCCTGCTCTGCCCACTGGTGGATGAGCGCCTGCAACCGCAGGAGATTGCCTGCCCGCGACGAGCCGAGCGGCTGCGTCGTGACAAATGGGATAAGACGCAACCGATCTAGGATCCGCTCAATTGCCACGCCGGGCGCGTGCGTGCACAGATCGGCCTCGGCGGCGCGAAGCCGCTCGAACGCCGCGTGCATGCGGTCGGCCGTCGGCACCTCCAGCGCATCTGGAACGGGCGTGCGATAGTCGAATGTCCCCCCTTTCTCGTTGAAGGCGCGCAACTCATCGTCTCCAAGCCCTACGAGCAGGCCGCGCAAGTAGCCCACGAGCAGAAGCGGATTCTCGGGCGCATGGATCACCTCTAGCATTTCCACGACAGCCTGGACCTCATCGGCCTCGCCCAGCGCGCCGCCGCCCACCAGATCGTACGGGAGGCCTTGCGCCTCCAGCGCCTCGGCGTACCCGTTGAGTGGTCGTTTGTCGCGGGTGAGGATCATGAAGTCGCCGGGCGACGCCGTGAGCGGCAAGGTGGCACCAGAGCCGCCCCCGTTGAACGCCGTATCTCCCGCGCAGGCTGCTGCAATGAAGCGCGCGATGCGCTCAGCTTCCTCCGCCACGATGTCCGCCCGCCGGTTGCGATGCACCTTGTCGGTCGTCAACGTGCGGACGGAGTGGGCGTCATCGCCGTCCGGGCGGTGCTTGAACAGCGGCGCGAAATTGGCCTGATACGGCGCGTCGATGGCGTCGAAGACCGGCTCGAACGCATCGTTGGCCCAGTCGCAAAACGTGCCCAGCGAGCGAAAGCTGGTGTTGAGCTGTAAGATCGCGCCACCCGTCGCTTCGATGCGATCGCCAACGAATCGGAAGGTGTCGAGGTCGGCCCGGCGGAATCGATAGATGGACTGTTTGGCATCGCCGACGAGGAACAGCCGGCCGGGCTGCGGCGCCAGTGCGCGCCAGTCACGCTCGGACACATCGTCGCCTGTCAGATAGAACAGCACGCGGGCTTGAATCGGGTCGGTGTCCTGAAACTCATCGACGAACAGCCGCTGGTACCGCTGCTGGAAAGCGCGCCGCACCGCCGGGTGCTCCCGGAGCAGTGCGGCCGTCTGCAGGAGCAGATCCTGAAATGTGACCTGGCCCTGCGCGAGTCGACGCTTGCGGTAAAAGGCCACGGCGTCGTCCACCAACCCCGTCGTGTAGCGATATACGTACTGGCGCCACTGCCTGAGGACCGGCTGGAGCACTGTCTCGTCGAATGACGGCAGCCGCTCGTCGCGCAAGGCGGTGGCCTTGGCGCGCGCATGGCCCCAGTATGTGACTTTAACCGACGGCGGCCCGGCCCACATCCGCAGCAGCCGCACCCGGTCAGCGTCCGACCGAACACCGTGGTGATCGACAAAATGGCGCGCCCGGTGCCACGCGCTCATGAGTGCGTCACGGCCCTTCGGTGGCATATCCGGCACCAGCGCACCGACTGCATCCATGAGGCCATGCACCTGATCAACGGCACCCTGCAGATCCGGACGCGGCGTAGTGGTAGCCTTCAGCGGCACGTCGCGATACATATTGCGCCGCACGAAGAAGTGAAACAGGTCCTCTGGGCGCAGCCCCAACTCGCCCAACCGGTCGATCCGGTCATCGCCCGTGGTGTAGCGCGCTTGGACAAAAGCATCCCACGCATCACGCCGCACGTCGGCCGCCTCACGCGGCTCCACCTCGGCGAAGTGGGGCGGAAGACCCGCCTCCATCGGCCGCTCGCGCAGCAGGCGGCCGCAGAATGCATGGATGGTGCCGATAAAGCACTGGTCGACGTTTGCACGAGCAGCCGCCAGACGCTCGCGGTTGGCGTCCGTCGCTCCACTGGCTTCCGTGCGGAGCCGCTGCTGGAACCGAGCGCGCATCTCGCCGGCGGCCTTCCGCGTGAACGTGATGGCGGCCAGTTGCTCGACGGGCGTACCAGCGCGCACGGTGCTCACCATTCGCTCGACAAGGGCATACGTCTTTCCCGCGCCTGCGCCAGCGAGCACGAGCTGATTCTCGTCGAGGGCAGTGCGGATGCGGACCCGTTGCGGTGCGTCGCGTAGAGACACGTGGAGATAGAGTCGATGGCACGATGGTGGGGAGGTATGGCGAGCGGCTCAGAAGCGCACCTGGATCCCGTTGCGCAACTCAAGATCAAAGTCTTCGATGGCATCGGGCGGCTCGCTATCGTAATACAGGTTGAGCGTGGTGCTCAGCGTGAGATGCTCCGTGATGGCTATGGCCAGCGTGGCATCGTGCAGCACGCGGATGTCGTCGAATGCATCGAGGCGTGGCTGCACGTATATGGTGGCGAGGAAAGACGTCTGCTGGGTCAGGTTGAGGCGCACATTTAGATAATTGCTCCATCGCATCACCGATTGCTCAACAGGGTGGCCGGTCACTTCCCGAGCATCGAGGTTTTCGTGCTCGTACATCAACGTCGTCCCTTGAAAGACGCCGATGGTGCCTGAATCCACGTAGCGAAAGCGTGGGCCTACCCCTACCAGCACGCGGAGCTGCAGCAGCTTGAAGCCATCTTCTTGGAGTTGCGTGAAGGCTTCGCCCACTAGCCAGGGCAGTAGCTGATAATTGTAGCGAAGGTGCCCGAATGCTCGGTTTTTGAACGTGGAGCCTCCCTCCTCCCCGTATCGCAGCCGGCCCGTCAGAAACGTGTAGTGCCGGTCGCGGCGGTAGTCAAACCGCGTGTTGATCCCAATCTCGAACAGGTCGGCATTGCCCGACTGGACGAGGACGTCGCCGCCCAGCGTGGTCCTAAACCCTTCGACGTCGAAGGCGCGCATATTTTCGGTGTTCACTTGCGCGTGCACGGGAGACGCTCCAGCCCCACCCAGGATGAGTATAAGCGCGGCACTGAGGGCGCGTAGCGTGGCGGCACGATAAACTGCGATCATAAAGTCAGAATCTGTGGAGGAAGGAAGTTAGATCGTAGAGGGCTCACAGCACTAGCCGTTGCCCATCCAACGAGAGATGGCGTTGCTGATAGGGTCGCCTGGTGCATGGGGGGTCATGGCGCGCACATCGCGCGCCGAGGTTGCCTCGTCCGCGCAGATGCGCCGGTAGTCGCAGAACCGGCAGGCGTCGCGCCGCTTCTGCACGTGCGGGAATGCTCCTCGTGCGGCGAGATCAAGGAGTGGAGCGAGCTGAGCGCCCACCTGTTCGCGGGGCGGAGGCGAATCCGCGAGGCGTTGCCCATAGGCCCGTGCGGTGGCAAAGACGTAACCGGACTGCTGTACTGTGCCATCGGCGTCGGCGGCCTCCAGCATCGCGTTGAACGCATATGCGTACAGTGCCCACTGGAGCCGTTGCCCGCCGCCCTGCAGATCGTTGGCGTCGTAGCCGCGCATCGACCCCGTTTTGTAGTCCCAGATGGCGTAGTCGCCACTGGGCAGGCGGTCCACCCGGTCGATGCGCCCCGTGAGCAGCAGTGCCACATCGACAGAGAGCGCCAGTGGGACGGGCCGCGCGCGATGCAGTTCGCCTGACTGCCCCTGTCCGAAGCTGACCTCAAAGGCAACCGGCTCGGCCTCGGTCCGTCGCGCCTCGGCTGCTAAAAAGATGCGTGCCGCTCGTTTGAGTCGCACGCGATCGGCGCGGAAGGCGGCTTCGTGCTGCACCGGAATGCGCTCTCGAAACGCCTCGATTTTTTGGGTTAGCAGCGCCTCCAACGAGTCAGCATGGGCGTCCGCGTCGGTGATACGCCCTTGTGTACGGACCATGAACTCGTGGAAGAGCTCATGGAGCAGCGCGCCGAACTGAAGCGGATCGAGCCACCGAGTGGGATCCTCGTCGGGCACGTCAGGCGGCTCCACCTCCAGTACGTGCTTGAGGAAGTAGCGATACGGGCACGCCGCCAGCGTTTCGAGGCGAGACGCCGACGTGGGGATGTCGCCCGTTCCAAGGGCGTGCCGTGGAGCCGGGCGGCCGGTCAGGCCATCGAACCGCGTCCAGGTGGGCGCTTCCCGGTGCTTCTGGGCGTGAAGGCCGTCCACTAACCACGGCGCTTGAGCGCGAACGGCGTCTTCAAAACCGGTTGCTGCGCGACGGGCCAACAGGTGCTCGGTGGCGTCCAGCGCGAGGTCGGAGGAACTAGGCACGAGAGGGAACGCCGGCACGTCGGCCGCTTCGTCGGCGTATCCAAGTTGGCTGGCTACGCGGAGGAAGAAAGCGGACGGTGCCTCCTCTGCTCCACTAGCAATGTCTCCTGTTCGCGCGGACATCGTCACCGTCTCGGGGACGGCTCGCATCAGCCGGTAGAGGTGCCATTCGGCATCGCCAGCGCGTGCCGCACGAGGAATGAGCCCGTTCAGCATACCCCGTTCGGCGTCGGGAAGTACAGGATCGGGGGGTCGTCTCCCCGAAAACGATGTGGCATCCAGCCCAACGACGTACACATGCGGGCGGCCCGTGTAGCCCGCGCGATCCAACGGCGCAACGTGCAGCGCTCCGGGACGGGCTGCCGACGCCTCCACGCGGTGGCCCTCTACGAGGCGTTGCATCATGCTGGCCAGTTGGCTGCGGGTGCCAGTCATGGTGCCTACCGCGTCGGCCACATCGCGCAGGCGTTTGATGATCGACGTGACCGGTACCGACTCGGTGGTGCCTGGCCCAAACCACGTTACGAACGTAACGCCAGCTGTGACGAGGTCATCGACGGTCACCGGATCCTCACGAGGCACGAGGGACACCAGCGCGCCTAGCGCGCGGCGCACGCGACGCAGTCGTTCGCGCTCCGGATCACCGGCAGCATATGGCTCCGCGAGGCGGTCGATGAGCGCCTGGTGGTGGTGGAGGCCCGTGCCGTGGCCGCCTTGGTCCAGCACGGCGGCCACCGATGGCGCGTCGGGCGGCTCGTCCAGCACGCGGTCGAAGGTGCACAGGCGGGCCCGCAGCCCCGTAGCCAGCAACACGGAATCACAGCCCTGGGCGATCCAACGATAGATGCCGTGAAGGGCTTGCCCGGTAGGCGTCTGCAGCATCGGCCAGCCCGTGGCCAACGTGGCGGGGCTGTCGAACCGATCAACCGCCGCATGCCACTGACTCTCGTAGAGGTCGGCAGTCGTGTAGGCGACCTCGACCTTGTCGAACGGAATACCGCGTGCCAGCATGTCGCGGAGCACACCGCGCACCTCGGCCTCAACGCCCGGCGCCACCCGTAACCGCACGATGTCCCGCTCCTCGGCTGAGAGCCCCGCTGACCAGACGTCCGCCGCGGCGTGGACGCCGCCCTGCTCGCTCACGTGGGGACTGTCATCCCACCGATCGCTCGCGCTTCCGGCTGGCGGGTTCGGGCCTGATGGAGGCGACGCGCACCCTAGCCGGACGAGCTGATCGCCAGCCTCAGCACGGATGAACTGATCGGCCTTGCGCGAGAGAGGCGTGCCATCCAGCACAGCAAACCACGCATCGGGCGCGTCGCCTAGCGCAATGCCGCGCTGAAACAGGAGCGCTGCATCGTACTGTCGGTGCGCACTCAGGTGCTCGGCATACGCATCCAACACGGCCGCGAGGCCACGCCTTTTGGCGGACGCAATCGGGGCGGTTCGGACGTCGGTGGCCGTCACACCAGCAGCGCGTAGTTCATGCACGACAGGCTGCAGCGTGCGCGGCGTCTGGTAACCTAGCCACGCTTCCACCGCCGGCTCCCAGGAGGCTGAGCGGACGACGTCCAGGACCTCGCGCAACACGAAACGCTCGGCCCCCCCGGTGAGGCGCGTCCAACCGGACTGGTGGCGTGCAGCACGCACACGGCGCTCCGCCCATCCAACCGGCGTCGCCACCTGCACATTGATGCAGGCTCGCCCTCGCTCTGCCAGGGCAGCGATGAGCGCATCACCCGCCTGCACGGTGGGGGCAAGCAGTACCTTCGGGGCGAGGGGATGCGCTGCGCAAAACGCGTCGAGGTGCGCAAGGGGCTCAGGCAGCATGTGCGGGGGCGGGCATCACGATAGCGCGGCCGGACGGCAGGGGGGGTAGCGAGCCGATCTGGGTCGACAGGTCACGGCTTACGCGACTTGGCTCAGGATCGTCATGAGAACCACGAACCCAGCCAGGATGCCAACGGCAATAATGATCTGACGGCGAACTCTCCGATTCATAAGCACCTCCGTACAATGATTCATCCCACTGGTCTGGCGAGTAGACGGGCGCATTGGCCTGAGGATTAAGATCCTGTAAACCGGCTTTTTTTGCAAGCCGCGGGATGAGATGCCGATCGGCGACAAAAAGCCCCGCCACAGCGAAGCCGGGCGGGGCGCGGAGCCAACGGTCGGACTTGAACCGACGACCTGTCCCTTACGAGGGGACTGCTCTACCAGCTGAGCTACGTTGGCAAATCGGTGTCGGAATGTATCGTGTGTTTCACGCGGTGTCAAGGCATGAAGATCCGCTTTTCGAGAGGCAACATGGACCTCATATTTTTTTCATCAGCGGCCCCTGCCCCCCGGATCGCGTCGAGAAACTGCGCTTCGCAGGGGCCATTCAACACGGCATGCTTACGCTCGACAACGTCTCCAAACGCTACGGCACCGACCAGGCCGTGCATCCGCTCTCGCTCACCGTGGAGCCCGCGCAGACGACGGTGCTCATTGGCCCGAGCGGCAGCGGCAAGTCGACGCTCCTGCGACTCATGATTGGGCTCATCCAACCCGACGCCGGACAGGTTCGCTTCGACGGCACCGCGCTGTCCGAGACCAACCTGCAGTCCATCCGCCACCG
>CAYFQN010000085.1:0-12675 GCA_964345285.1 uncultured Rhodothermales bacterium | reverse complement strand
TAGGTACCCGCAATCGTATGTTAGCCTCTTTGCCTGTCCCATATCGCTTTTCACCCATGTCGCTTTCCAGCGCGTACCCCCGCTGTCTGGCATGCTACAGCGAGTGGCCTAGATAAGCGCACCGCAGCGTCTCATCGTGCTGTGGCATTGCCCGGGGTGCGGGATGCTGCCTCACACCGCGCCGCGTGCTCCCCAGGCTCTACCGTCGCATTATCAGTTGATCTAGGCATACCTTTCTTATGGCCTCTGTTCGGATGGAAAACCTTCGGAAGACCTATGACGACGTGGTGGCTGTTCATGGCGCCAGCTTCACGGTCCAGGATGGTGAGTTTGTCGTACTCGTCGGCCCGTCGGGGTGTGGAAAGTCCACCACGCTGCGCATGGTGGCCGGGCTGGAGTCAATCACCAGTGGCCAACTCTACATTGGGGACCAGGAGATGACCGACGTCTCGCCCAAAGACCGGGATGTCGCAATGGTTTTCCAAAACTATGCGCTCTACCCTCACATGACGGCCTACGAGAACATGGCGTTTGGCCTTCGGATACGCAAGTTTCCCGACGCTACGATTGAAGAGCGCGTACGAAACGCTGCGGACATCTTATCTATCACGCCGATTCTCGAACGCAAACCCAAAGCGCTCTCTGGCGGCCAGCGCCAGCGCATAGCCGTCGGGCGCGCCATCGTTCGTGACCCGCAGGTCTTCCTTTTCGATGAGCCACTGTCTAACCTCGACGCCAAGCTGCGCGTGCAGATGCGCACGGAAATCAGCAAGCTGCACAGCCGGCTCAATGCGACCATGATTTACGTGACCCACGATCAAACCGAGGCCATGACCATGGGCGACCGGATCGTGGTGCTGAACGGTGGACACGTGCAGCAGATCGACACGCCGCTTACCCTTTACGACCAACCCACAAATCGCTTCGTGGCAGGCTTTATCGGGAGCCCCGCCATGAACCTCATCGAAGGGCGGCTGGTTCGCCAGGACGGCCTGCAATTCCAGGCTCAGGGTGACTCCTTCGCCCTCCCTTTGCGCGCCGAATTTGCCCCGCCGCTCGATCGGCTTACGCTCCCTGTACCAGTCACACTGGGCATTCGACCGGAGGACTTGTACGTAACCGACGACGCGCCCGCCAACACCGCTCCGGCACCGTCCTCCGCGATGCCCGCTGCCACTGCGTCGGCCACCTTTCGCCTCGATGTCGTCGAACCCATGGGCAACGAAGTGATCATCTACACGCGCGCTGATTCGCTCGACACGCCGCTCGTTGGGCGCGTTGCCCCCCAAGAGCTGAACCCACCGGGCACCTCCATTGAGCTCGCCTTTGACCTAAGCAAGCTGCACTTCTTTGATGCCGACACTGGCGTATCGCTCCCGTCTGCGCGTACTGCCGAGGCCGCCTAGTGGGAGGCCCCATCAGTCAAACGACGGAAAGTCGACGGGGCGACGAAGCCGCCAGATGATGGCTCGGTCGATGCGGGGCGGGTGGTCCCGGTACGCCTGCATGAGCTGGATCTTTCGCTGCAGCAGCTTGCCGAAGTTCTCGCCGTAGATGAATGCCGTCTCGCCCACCTCAGAGACGAGCATAAACTCGGTCGAGGACTGATTCCAGAGCGCCAAGAGGTCCCTCACGTTCTGCATCTCCTTATCCACCACGTCCTGCACGAGGTCTTGGTAGATAGCCTTGTCGTCAGGCCCGTCGGCGTCGAGAAAGCCGTGCACGCCCCACACCCATGCGCATGTGTTGCGTTGCGTCGTCGCCCAGCAGCGAAGCGCCGTCATGCGGTCGCGCAAATCGACAAACACCGGACGGGCCTTCGCGTCCGCCTCGGGCAACGCGTCGCTGATCTCCGTCTCGATCTGTTTGATCCGCGGAAGCACGTTATCGTCAAACTGCTGGGTCATGGCCTGCCCCGAAGATTGGGTGATGAGCTGAAAGAGCACGTCTTGCCCGAAGTCATTGATATTCGGGTTGTTCGGCGTGCTAACCATGAACTGCTCGTAGTAGCGCCGGTCCGCCTCCGGGATGGCCTCGATGTCGGGCACGAAGGGCCGCACCCACGTGCGCAGCCATACGAAACCAAAGTGGCTGTACAGCGGAACGATCGGCAGGTGCGATACGGCTTCGCCAGCGGCTTTCCACCATGCGGTCAACTGCTCGGCATGTGCCGAGCCCGCCCAGCGCTGGGCCGCGCGGTGCAGTACCGTGTCGAGGGACAGCGCCGGATTGTACTGGACTGCCCGAATGATGTCGGGATGCGGCCAGTAGGGCGTCTGCTCCGTGTTCAGTAGTCCGCCCAGCGCATTGACGCGCTCGAACCCCGCCGCGCGCAGCGCTTCTAGCTTCTGGTGCAATAGCTGCGGGAAGGGAATGCCGAGAAGCGGCTCCATGTTGAATCCGGGCCCCGGCGCGTAGTGGAGGCTGGGCTCGAACCCGGCGTCGCGGTGCGCTTCGAGCAGGTCTTTTTCTCGCGCCTCGAAGCGGGTGTGGTGGATCGACCCTGCCGCGCTGTCTTGCTCGGGGTACTTGGGATGCGCGTACGGGAGATCGTAGCCACGCACTAGCAACGAGGGGACCTCAATGGACAAGCCCTCTCCCATCCCGTCCAGTATGGCGTCATGCTCGGTCTTGAAGTGCTCCATCCGAAGGAGCACTTCAAACTCAGGGTTCACCGCTGCCCCGGTCTCCTGGAGAAGGCGAAGGTACCGGAGCAGACTGCGCCCCGCGACCTCGGCGATCTCATCGTGGCTGCGCCACTCACGAATCATGTACGGGCCCCCATTGCGGCCCACGTATAGCGACGAGGTGTGCTCGAACCCTGCTCCGCTGTCGTTCGACCAGACCGACATGTAGGCGAGACCCGGGACCTCTTCGAGCAGGTTGCGAACGAGCTGCCGGTAATGCTTCCGGGTAACGGGGTGGTCCTGCGCCAGGGTATAACGCGGCTGGTGAGAGCGAAAAGGATGATCGATGCGCGCACCCCGTAACGTCGGGTACTGTTCGAAGAAAGACGCCGGCAGCGATCGGGGCTCGAAGCAGAGCAGCCCGGGCCGGATCCCGTGCTCATGGCACAGTGCGGCTAGCCGCTTCAGGTGGTTCAGGTTGGCCCGCAGGTAAGCCTTCGGGTAGACGCCCTCCGTCAGGGGCGTATCGACAAACTGGTTGAGACCAGGACAGTAAGTGTAGAACTGGTTGTAGTACTCATCGGGTACGCCGGGCTCGAACGGCACCGGCGTGTACAGTCCGTTCACCTCGACGTGGGTGATGCCGTGCTCGGCCAGTCCGCGAATGTACGTGGCCGGGGCAAAGCCACGCGCTGTCCGGGCCGTTTGCGTCAAGACGTAGTCGTAATGCGATCGGTGCCACTGGAACGTGGCCTCCAGAAACAGGCCATCCCGGACCTGGGCCTGCTGCTCGGCCGTGAGGCCTTCGGCGAGCAGGCGCGGCAGGGCAACCAACATCGCCGGGTCGGAGGCGGTGAGGGTGCCGGTTCCCTCCTCGCTCATGCGAACCCACCCCCACGGCGTGTGACCTGAGCGGGCGCGTTCAGGGGGCGAGGACGGACCGGCCCGCCATGCACCCCCCGAAGACGGCTCCCCCGATGCAGGGTCACTGGCGAGTGCAACGCGAACGCCCTTCTCGGGATACTGTGCCTGCGCCACGGGACGGTCCCACCCGCAAAGGGCACACAGCGAGCGCGCGGCCCGGCGCGCCGCCGGGTGCCCTGGCTCAGGATAGTAGACCCGGGCATCGCCGAGATGCAGGAAGGACGGCCAGCTGGACGGTGCGTTCATGTGGGGTGCAGAAAGATTATGGGGAAGGAGGGCCGGGGTCCACGCGACAGCGCTGTGTTGGTCGGCGAGCGCTTCTTACAGCACATGCCGGCTTTGAGGTGCTGAGCTACGGCGTCACACTCAACCCAGGGGCCTCGTTGTGGGGCCGGATAAATTACTGCAAGTTCGGATCAACGTACAAAGCGTTCTTCACTGATCAAAACAGCGTTTCATATGAGAAACAGCACGGACAGATGCATGCGCATTAGCAGGTTCGATACCGTGGACACGCGCCTTGGGGGTTGGCCCTTGAGATGGAGGCTTTCAAACTTGAGCCTGCCAGCGTGGATCTCATCTTTGCTCCGATCGTGGCGAAAGCCCCTCCGGGCCGGCCCCTTTTCCTTCAAGCCGGTCCCCTCTCCCAGTCCGGAGGTCCCTCTACGTCGGGTGAAATACGAAGCGTGGCCACTTGCAGAAGTTCATGGAGCGTTTGTATTCTATAAAATGGTTTTCAATGGGAAACTTTGTTTCACATATGAAACGTTGAGTGTTCTCCAGACCAACTGGTGCGTCATGGATGTTGCCGACCGTTTCACGTGGGCACGTGCTGGGACACGTCCCCTCCATATTTTGTGCATCGCCATGGGGCTTTCCCTGCTGGCTTGCACGCGCCCTGTGGCTGCACAAGACCCTCCTACTCAGGACCGTGCCGCTCAGGACCGTGCCACCCGTCAGGGTGCGGTGCAGCCTAATACGGCGTTTGGTGGCAGCTGGCAAATCGTACAGGACCGTAGCACGAGCGTAGACCCCTGGCGCCGGCTGGCCCTCGACATCCAGATTGAGCGCGACCGGGTGACGCTGAAGCGAATCTGGTCCGGCAACCGCGAGGCCGGCACCTATGTCGATTCAACCACTGTCCGGACCGACGGCACACCGGCCCGCATCGCCATGGAACAGTGGCCCGACAACCGTCACCTGGGGGCCTTTTTGGGTGGGGACAGCACGAAACAGGTCACCGCTCGCTGGTTGGATGACGGGCGCACGCTCCGCATGCAGACGCGTCTTCACGTGCGCACCTCACAGGGCACCCGTCCGATCCGGATGTACAGCGAGTACCGCCTCTCGCCCGACCAGACGCGCCTGACGCTTCTGGAGCTGCGCTCGACCCGTCCTCGGCCTCTCCACTACACGTTCAGGCGCGCACCCGGAGAGGAGCGCGCGTCGTCGGCCCGGTAGCACATTACATTACCATGTCCCGATGCCGCGCGCAGGTGCCCCCTCGGGCCAGTGTATAATTATGCCGACGCACGATGGAGGAGTTCGCCACGTCATTGATCGGCCGTCGCTTGATTACCCATTGCCCATCGCAACCACCCCGTTGTCAGAGCCCACTATGCGACCTGATTTGTCTCGGCTAATCGGCCGATTGGTACCTCTCCACTGCTCGCCGCTTTACGGCCTCACGCTGACTGCGGGCAGGCTGCTAGCTGCTGCCGCCCTGCTCCTTGCCGTCGTGGCATATTTCCCGCCCGTCGTCCTTGCGCAGCAAGACGACCAGGCGGCGCCTCCTCCGCGGGACGCCTTCGTGATGCAACTCACTGGGGACTGGACCATCGACGGTAACCTGCCGGTCAGCGCGCTGCTGATCAGCCTGCAAGGGCTGGCCAACAGCGAGGCGCCGCGCCTCTACTTCGTCTATCCGCCGGACTGGACGTACACCTTTACCGAGTCGGTGCGGGACTACTATCAGGACACGCACAACATCTCGTTCACCGAGATCGACACGGCCGAGGAGGCGCTCGACCGGTTTCACGAATCCGCAGACGGGTATGTGGTGTGGGATCCGGCCGTGCGCACCTCGCTAATGGTCGCCTTCACGGTGGCCGGTCTCGAAGATGCTATCGTGGTGACTGAGGAGCAGATTCCGCTGGCCGAGCAGTATGGGCTGTCGGCCGTGGCCGACTTTCGGGGCCGCTTCACGGGGCAGTCGGACTATGAGATCTTCTCGTGGGCGTGGGAGGCCTACGGCGACCGGACGAGCAAGGACTTCATCGTTTGGATGGGCGGCGTCGGCGGTCAGCGCATGGAGCCCGGCGTGGCGGACTTCGGCATCTACCAGGACGCGTTCTTCACCGACCTATCGGCCAATCCCGCGGACACGCTTGAGCTCCAACTGGCTGACGAGATGCTCGACACCATGAATCCAGGAGGGCTCGTCATGGGGTGGCACTCCTACGCGAAGGACACGGAGGGGCAACACGTCACGCTCGTCTCTCAGCACGCGCTGCGCATGGAGGGGCTGAACACTCTTCCGAATACGAGCTTCAACACCCAGATTCCCACAACCCCCGGGTACTCGTTCACGAATAACCACAACGTGGGACCCGACACGACCCTGACGCCTGCCCCCAAGGTGTACATCGCCCCGGTGCAAACAGACGGGCTGGGCATCGGCGCATGGCTCAAGCCGGGGCGGGGCGAACTGCCCTACGCGTGGGAGGTCACGATGAATTGGGCGTGGCTCTCCCCAGCCCTCCTGCAATTTTTCTACGACCAGGCTACGCCGAACGACTACTTCATAGGGATGCTCTCCGGCCCAGGCTACATGTATCCCAAAGCCGTGCCTCCTGACAAGTTGCCCCTTCTCGTTGACGAGGCGCACGACCTCATGGAACAGCTCGACCTGCGCGTCTTCGAAACGATGGATTACTCACAGGGCACCCGGCTGTGGGGCAATCTCAACCTGACAAACGACGTGGTGGATGCCTATTACGAAGGCATGCCCAGTGCTATCGGATTTATTAATGGCTACGGGCCCGCGAGTACGTTTGACCTACGGGATGGACGTCCCTTTATGTCGTACGACTACTACTTGGGAGAGGACCGCCCTCGGGAAGAGGCCATTGCGGACTTGCGCGAGCTGGCACGCCTCAACCCAGAACGCCCGTACTTCCTGTTGCTGCACGTGCGCCAGTGGAGCACCATCGAGTACGTCAAGGGCATCCTCGATGCGCTCGGGCCGGAGTTCGAGATTGTGCCGCTAGATACGTTCCTGAAGATGGCGGCCGAGGAATCAATGTTCAACTATCCGAACTACCTTCCGCCTGGCCATCAGGCCCCTGCTGATCGCCGTCCAAACGCCGCATCGTACTGATTGGAGATGGCTGTTTTGTACGCTGGCTTGGTTCCTTTTACCTGGCTCTTTGTCCCATGTCTCTTCCGCTGCCATGCACCGACGCCGCTTCCTCAACCACCTCGGCCTGACCGCCGGCGCCCTGGCGCTGACGCCCGCCGACCTGCTCTTCCCGGGAACCGACGCGCTCACGACCCTCTCCGAGGCCGACGCGCTGGCGGCTCTGGACGCCCTGCGCGACGAGCCGCCCTGCCGCGCCGAGGTGCGCACCGAGCGCGGCGGCCCGCGCCTCTTCGTCAACGATGCCCAGATGTCTCCGTTCTTCGCGCTGAGTGCTAAGCTCACGACGACCGCTGAGATTTTTCAGCGTATGGGCATCCCGCTGCTCCAGCCCTCTCTCGGGATGCAGGCATTCTGGACGGGCCCCAGGGCGTACGACTGGGCAGCGCATGACGCGTACATGGGGCGCCTCCTGGACCGCGTTCCAGATGCGCTCTTCTTCCCCCGCATCTACCTGCAGTCGCCCCAGTGGTGGAAGGACGCGCACCCGGACGACCTCATCCAGTACGGCCTGCCGATCAATGAAAACCGTGTAGACCTGGCGGCGCGCGGCCAACTGACCGAGGGCGAAAGCGGCAAATACTTCGGGATCAGCCAAGAGCTGCGCGAGGCGTCGATGGCCTCGGAAGCCTGGAAGCACGACACGGCCGAGATGCTGCGCGCCTACGTCGCCCACATCGAGCAGAGCCCCCTCGCGAGCCGCTACGTCGGCTACTTCATCGTCCACGGGCGCACTTCCGAGTGGAACACCTTCGGGCCGGGCTTCCTGCCCGACTACAGCGCCCCGATGCAGCAGGCCGCCGGGCCGGTGCCGCCGGTACGTGACCGTCTCTTCAGCCACTACGGCCTGCTCCGCAACCCCGAGCAGGAACGCCCCGTCATCGACTTCTACCGGCGCTTCCACGAGGCCACCGCTGCGACCGTCGTGGAGATGGCCCGCGTCGTCAAGGAAGCGGTGGACGACCGCGTCCTCTGCGGCACCTTCTTCGCCTACGTGATGGAGAGCACGCGCATCCAGGAAGGCGGCTACCTGGCGCCACAGGCCGTCCTCGACAGCCCGCACCTCGACCTCATTGCCTGCCCGACGACATACCAGAACTCAAATCGGGATGACGCCGAGCGCTGGGAGAGTGACATGGAGGACGGCGCGGGCAACTGGCTGGGGCGCGCCCGCGGCGTGGGCGGCGACGGCGCCTTCCGCGCGATGGTCGAGTCGCTCCGGCGGCGCGGCATACTGTACGTCTCCGAGATCGACCCGGCGACGCACCTGGACGCGACGGACAGCTGGCGCGGCATCGGCGGCTCGGGCAGCACGACCGTCGAGGGCTCCATCCAGATCCTGCGCCGCGACGTGGGCAAGGCCTTTGCCGAGGGCGTCGGCGGCTGGCTCTACGACTTCGGCCCGCTCCACGGCGTCGAAAGCGGCTGGTACGGCGACGACCGGCTCATCGAGGCCGTCGGCGCGATCATGAAACTGTTTTCCCGACGGCAGACGCTCGACCTCTCGCCGGTCGCCGAGGTTGCCGTCGTGACGGACACGAAGAGCTTCTTCGCCACGCGCCACTGGTGGGCCGAGCGCCCCTGGCCCGGCCAGGGCATCCGCTACACCGACTTGTTCAACCACTGGTTTCTCAACAGCCAGAACCGCACGCTCCAACGCCTCGGCGCGCCCGTCGATTATCTGTACCGCTTCGACCTGACCGCCGAGGACGCCATCCGCTACCGGCTACTCCTCATGCCCAATGCCTTCCTCCTGGACGAGGCCGAGGTGGATGACCTGCTGGATATGCTGCGCGGCAGCGGCGCGACGGTCGTCTGGTATTACGCGCCCGGCCTGCTGCGCCCCGATGGCATCGCGCTCGACCAGATGGAGCGCCTCACCGGCTTCTCGTTCGCGGAGGTCGCCGTGCCCGGCCCGCTGATGATCCAATCCGCGACGGACGACGCGACGCTCCCCGACCGCTTCGGCGTCAAGAGCCCTGCGCACTACGCCCCGCGCTTCACCGTGCAGGATACCGACGGCGTGGAGGCACTGGGCCACTGGCAGGACCGGCGGCACGACGTGGCATTCGCCCGCACGGCGATGGACGGCTGGACGTCGGTCTACGTGGGCACCGCCCCGCTGCCAGTGGAGTGGCTGCGGAAGCTGGCTGCTGACGCTGGCGTGGCCCTCTGGAGCAACCGGCCCGACGTGGTCGGCGGCACGCGGAGCACGGCGATGCTGGTGGCGACCTCCGACGGCCCGCGCACGCTGAAGCTGTCACACGCGATGGCGTCGGCCGAAGGCGGACCGCCGCGCACCGAGCACGCGATGGACCTCCGCTTCGGCGACGTGCGGCTGTTCGTAGCTCCCGCGTAACCGCCGTCGTCCTCCCTTCCACACCCCAACCCTGCCGCTGCCATGCACCGACGCCGCTTCCTCAACCACCTCGGCCTGACCGCCGGCGCCCTGGCGCTGACGCCCGCCGACCTGCTCTTCCCGGGAACCGACGCGCTCACGACCCTCTCCGAGGCCGACGCGCTGGCGGCTCTGGACGCCCTGCGCGACGAGCCGCCCTGCCGCGCCGAGGTGCGCACCGAGCGCGGCGGCCCGCGCCTCTTCATCAACGGCGAGGAAGTACCGCCCCTCTTCGGCCTCAGTACAGCCCTGCTGCCGACGCTGGACAACTTCGAGCGGATGGACGTTTCGCTGCTACAACCCATCATCGGCCTACAGTCGTTTTGGACCGGGCCCGGCACGTACGACTGGAGCGCGCACGACGCCTATCTGGGGCGTCTACTGGAGAGCGCGCCCGACGCCTTCTTCTTCCCCCGCCTCCAGCTTCAGGTGCCTGTCTGGTGGAAGGAGACCTATCCGGAGGCGTTGATCCAGTACGGTCTCGATGTACCTCCGGGCTCCATCAACCGGATCACGACGCGCAACCTGGAGCGCATGGAGGGCGGCCACTACTTCACCGAGTTCTATGGTGAGGCGTGGGAAGCCTCGTGGGCCGCGCCGCGCTGGCGGGCCGACGTCAAGGCGCTGCTGCGGGCCTACGTCGCTCACATCGAGCAGAGCCCCCTCGCGAGCCGCTACCTGGGCTACTTCGTCGTCAACGGCAAGACGTCGGAGTGGAACACCTTCGGCGACGACTATCTGCCGGACTACAACCCCGCGATGCAGGCCGCCGCCGGGCCGGTGCCGCCCCCGGAGGACCGCATCTTCTGCCACTACGGGCTGCTGCGCGATCCTGAGGAAGAGCAGCCCGTGATGAGCTACTACCGGCGCTACCACGAGCTGGTCGCCGAGACGGTGGTGGAGCTGGCCGAGACGGTGAAAGACGCCGTAGATGGTCGCGTCCTCTTCGGTACCTTCTTCGCCTACGTCACCGAGAAGCCACGCATCCAGGAGGCGGGCTACCTGTTCCCACGCGCCGTGCTGGACAGCCCCCACATCGACCTCATCGCCTGCCCGTATACTTACCAGAACACGAACGACCCGGAGCGCGAGCCGTGGATGAGCGAGTTGTACGACGGGGCGGACCATCTGCTGGGCCGGGCGCGCGGCGTGGGCGGCGACGGCGCGTACCGCGTCATGCTGGAGTCGATCAAGCGGCGCGGCAAGCTGTTCGTCTCCGAGATCGACCCGGCGACGTATCTGGATGCGGGCAACGCCTGGCGCGGTATCGGCGGCAGCGGCAGCGACACGAAGGACGGCACGCTCAAAATCATCCGCCGCGACTGGGGCAAGGTCTTCGCCGACGGCGTCGGCGGCTGGCTGTTCGACTTCGGCCCGTCCTACGACGTCACCGGGGGCTGGTACAGCAGCGACCTCATCATCGACGAGATGCAGCAGCTCACCAACCTCTTTGCGACGCACCTCGGCAGGGACCTCTCGCCCACTGCCGAGATCCTGTTCGTCGGCGATACCGACAGCGCCATCGCCACGCGCCACTGGCAGGCCGAGCGTCCGTGGCCGGGGCAGGGCATCCGCTACACCGACCTGTTCAACCACTGGTTTCTCAACAGCCAGAACCGCGCCGTCCAGCGCCTCGGCGCGCCGGTGGACTACCTGCACCGCTTCGACGTCACGGCGGACGACCTGCGGCGCTACCGCCTTGTCCTCGTGCCGTACGCCTTCCTGATGCGTCCCGACGAGGTGGACGATCTGCGGGCGATGCTGCGCGGCAGCGGCGCGACCGTCGTCTGGTACTACGCACCCGGCTTCGTCCGCCCCGACCGTCTAGACCTCGACCAGATGCAGCGCCTCACCGGCTTCTCGTTCGCTGTAAACGACGTGCCTGGCCCGCTCCTGATCGACGCCGTGCTGCCCGGCGATCCGCCGCTGGAGCAGCGCTTCGGGCTCAAGAGCCCTGCGCACTACGCGCCCCGCTTCGTCGTGCAGGATACCGACGACGTGGAGGTCTTGGGCCACTGGCAGGACCGGCGGCGCGACGTGGCATTCGCCCGCACGGCGATGGACGGCTGGACGTCCATCTACGTCGGCACGGCCCCGCTCACCGTCAAGCTGCTGCGCCGCCTTACCACCGATGCAGGCGCCGCGCTCTGGAGCAGCCGTCCTGACGTTATCACCGCCACACAGGGTGCAGCCGTGGTCGTGGCCACTGAGGCCGGCTCCCGCACC
This sequence comes from uncultured Rhodothermales bacterium, assembly GCA_964345285.1. GTDB lineage: Bacteria > Bacteroidota > Rhodothermia > Rhodothermales > Salinibacteraceae > JAAAPH01. The sequence goes on along the minus strand of CAYFQN010000085.1, from coordinate 1,082 downwards.
GTCCGTTTCCCTCGACCGATGCACCTCGTCGACGGCGATGCCCCGCCCGCTAACGCGGCCACCCTTGATCTGGCGTTCGGTGCAGTGCGCCTATTCGTCTCGGCGTAAAGCATGAAGATATTAGGCATGGAGATATTACCAGCCAGGATGTCTCACCGGCCAATGTGGAGAGGGCTACGGACTGAGCCAGTGCTTGAAAGCGATTGGTCTCCCGAAGAGCACCTACGGCTACTGGATCAAACGCCGAAGCCCCAGCGAAGACGACCAGCTGTGACCGGCTCTGCCCAGCGATAGCCTGCGCGCGAGCTATTCCGAGCGTGGGCGAGGGACAACCCGTCGTAGATCGAATCGCGATGTAGAGCGTCCTGCGGGGCCCAGATGAAGGCAGAAGTAGACTCGCAGATCGTCAAGGCGCGAACGCGGCTGGACCTGGTCGCCGTCGTCGGCGAGCGCTTCCGTCACCAGCAGCGAGGCTGAGGGTCCCGCCAGCCTCCACGCGGCTGCAACTACGATTAGCGCGATGGCGCTTGAGACCGATCCTACCCTTTATCACGTCTCCGTTGTTTCCTGCAAGCATGTCGACACCGAACTTGTTGAATATAAAAGACCATGAGCCCCCAATGGGCGACCTGGGCGCGCGGCCTGCGCTGGCCTTTAACCGGGCCCTGTGGACGGCGCCGCTTGAGGATGAGCAGAGCGCTCCCCGGCGCCGGATCATCCACGCCCGGGCCCTGCAGTTGCATGCGCCCACGCGATTGTATCGTCTGGGCGTGCGCCGCGCACCGGGCTACCACACCTGTGGCAGCCGCGAAGACCTCGACTGGGTCCAGGCCTTTCGCGTACGCGTCTGGACGGGGAACGAGTGGGTCACCCGCCGCTACGAGCGAGGCCTCGGGCCCTCAGCGCCCGGCACCATCACATGGTTCGACCTCGACGTCCACGCCGCCACGGCCGCGATCATCGAGGTGCGTCGGTGCGGCATCGACGGGTGGTGGACGCCGTGGAACCTCGCCGAGCACGCCTTCCTCTTAGAGGGCGAGCCCGTACCCCCTGCGCCGCGCAATGAATCCACTTTGGAGCTT